>DATAOO010000070.1:0-29896 GCA_036265695.1 Pseudonocardia sp.
ACTGACCCGCCTGTCGACATGCCCGCGGGGTTGTCCGCCGCTACCGTCGGGGCGTGCCCGCCTCCCCGCAGGCCCCGCGCGGGCCGCTCGCGTTGCTGGCCGGGCTTCGCCGCGAGCTGTCGGTGCCGCTGTACCGCAACGCCTACGCCCTCATGGCCAACACGGCGGGCAACTCGATCCTCGGGCTCCTGTACTGGGTGCTGGCCGCGCGGACCTTCCCGGACGCGGCGGTCGGCCGGGGCAACGCGCTCATCGCGTTGATGATGCTGGTGTCCACGTTCACGCAGCTGAACTGGAGCGGCGCGCTGATCCGGTTCCTGCCGCGCGCGGGCCGCTCGGCGCAGCGGATGCTCGTGACGGCCTACGTGATGGCGACGGCGCTCGCGGCGGTCGCGGCCGCGGCGGTGATGGCTTACTGCCACTTCGCCCGCGCACCCGACGACCCCCTCTACGTCTCCACCGGGGTCGCGGTGTGGTTCGTCGTGTCGACGATGGCGTGGTCGGTGTTCAACCTGCAGGACGCCGCGCTCACCGGCCTGCGGTCGGCGGTGTGGGTGCCGCTGGAGAACGGGCTGTACGGGCTGGTGAAGCTCGTGCTGCTGGTGGTGGTGGCCCGGTCGTCGCTGTCCGAGGGGGTGTTCGCCTCGTGGACGGTCCCGGTGATCGCGCTGCTCGTGCCGGTGAACCTCCTGCTGTTCCGGCGCATCCTGCCGCGGCACGCGACCGCACAGCCCGACGCGCAGCAGATGCCCCCACGCGGGGTGCTGGCCCGCTACATGGCGGGCGACTACGCCGCGCAGGCGTTCACGCAGCTGTCGTCGACGTTCCTGTCGGTGCTGGTGGTGAGCCTGCTCGGCGCGGCCCAGGGCGCCTACTACCTGCCCGCGCAGACGGCGTTCGCCGCGATGGGCATGCTGGCCACGGCGATCACGTCCTCGCTGGTGGTCGAGGCGGCCCGCGACGAGGGGGCGACGCACCGGCTGGCGCGGGCCATGCTGCGGCGGATCTGCGTGCTGGTGCTGCCCGCGGGCGCGTTCGTCGCGCTCGCGGCGCCGTGGTTGCTGGAGCTGTTCGGCAGCCAGTACCGGGCGGGCGCCACCACCGTGCTGCAGCTGATGATGCTGTCGCTGCTCCCCCGCGTGCCGGTCGCGCTCTACGTCACCAAGTGCAGGCTCGAAAACCGCACCGGGATGCTCGCGCTGCTGCAGGGCACGCAGGCCGCCCTGGTGGTCGGCGGCACCGCGCTGTTCGCGCCCACGGCGGGCCTGGTCGCGGTCGGCTGGTCGGTCGTCGCGGCCGAGGTCGTGCCCGCGCTGCTCGTCGCGCGACCGGTGGCGCGCTGGCTGCGCGGCTGACGGTCAGCCCGACGGGCGCACGAACCGGCGCGGGATCGGGGTGCCGTGGCGCCACAGGTCGCCCAGCGCCCGGTCGAACGCCCGCGGCCGGATCCGCACCAGGCCCCCGCCGGGATAGTGGGTGAGCTCGCCGAAGTACACCTGCCCTTCGACGCTGTAGAGGTCCACCCGCACGAAGTCGAACTCCTTGCCCAGCGTGGCCGCGATGTCCAGCATCCGGTCGTAGTTCGCGGGCTGCGACGGCAACGCGGAGGCCGCGCCGAACCGGTTGTCCACCGCGAAGGGCTCCCACTCCGGTGTGAGCATCGTGGACGTGTGGCCTGCGAAGCGGTTCTCGTCGACGACGACCATCGCGGGCGTGCCGTGGAAGACGAAGAACTTGTAGTCCGGCGGCGGCGCGTCGCCGTGGCCGAGGAAGCGCTCGACCACCACCCGCGGCACGAGACCCCGGTAGGAGCGTTCCCGCATGCCGTGCCGGAAGTAGTCGGTGGCCATCCACCGGTCGACGACGGCGCGCAGGCGCGGCAGGTCGTCCGGGCCTGCGCCGCGCGGCAGCAGCTCGGTCATCTCGCAGCCGTGCGAGCCCTTCAGCACGCAGGGTTGGTGCAGCAGGTCCGGATCCAGCTCCGCGCCGTGGTAGACGACCTGCAGGAGCGGGACGAGGTGTTCTTCGCCGATCCGGTCGGCCACGTGCGCGCGCACCGCGTACTTGTCCGCTGTGCGGGAGACGAGCGGGTCCGGCGGCCCCAGGTTGCGCGCGGCCGCGAGCTGGGAGTACGTGCGCGGGTGCCGCAACGAGGTGAGCTCGCCCTGGAAAAAGGCGTGTTCCGCGACGGCGAACGCCCGCCGCGGAAGCACCCGGAGCCGACGCGCCAGGACCACTCGGGCATCGAACCGCACCCGCCCGAGAGTAGGACAAAGTCCGATCTCGACGCGCGCCGAGTCGGCGGCGCTCTTAGCCTCTAACCGTGCCGGCGAAGATCAGAGTCAGTGTCATCATCCCGGCCTACAACGTCGAACGCTGGATCGGCGAAACGATCGACTCGGCCTTGCGGCAGACCGAGCCCCGGTTCGAGCTCATCGTCGTGAACGACGGCTCCACCGACGGCACCGCGGACGTCGTGCAGCGCAAGGCCGCGTGCGACCCCCGCATCCGGCTCGTGTCCACCGCCAACGGCGGCTCGGCCGCGGCGCGCAACGCGGGGCTGGAGGTCGCCACCGCGCCGCTGGTGTCCTTCCTGGACGGCGACGACCGCTGGCACCCGCAGCTCTTGCAGCACCTGCTCACGACGCTCGAGAGCGCACCGCCGCTCACCGGCGCCGTGTTCGCGCACTCCCGCGTGATGCTGGCCAGCGGGCGGGCGGTGTCGCTCCGCTGGCAACCCTCCGGGATCTGCGACCTCGACCGGCTCCTGGTGGAGAACTGCCCACCGCACGGCGGCAGCTCGCTGCTGCTCCGCCGCTCGTGCTTCGACGAGGTCGGCGGCTTCGACACCGCGATGCCGAGCGCCACCGACTTCGAGATGTGGCTGCGCATCGCCGCCCACACCTCCACCCCGGCGTTCCTCGGCGTCCGCCGCTGGCTCGTGGACTACCGGGTGACGCGGCCGGGCTCGATCTCGGGCAACCGCATCGCCCGCTTCCAGGCCCTGGACATGATCCTCGACCGCTACGTCCCCCAGCTCACCCGGCTGCCCGCCGGGATGGCCTACGTGCGGCCCGCCGTGTTCGCCTACCGCGACGGCGCCGACGAGTACGGCGAGCGCTGGACGCGCCAGGCCTTCACCGCGGGCCGCCGCGCGATCACCCGTGACCACTGGGGACTGTCGTTGCTGGCCTGGCACGAGGCGGGCCCGCAGCAACGCGCCCGGATGCGCCACGCCCGCGACAGCCTGCGCGCGGGGTTCTACCGCAGCGCGGACCTGGCCGCGCGGCTGGCGCACACCGGGCCCACCGGCAGGTCGGCGAACTCCCTTCGCGGCCACCGGTAGCGTCGACCCGAGCCGACATCGACGGAGGGCCGACCGTTGCACAGGGAGCATTGGGGTCCGGTCGACGGGTCCGGTCCGCGGGCGCTGCTCGTCCACGGCATCACCTCGTCCGCGGCCACCATGTGGGAGCTCGCCACCGGCCTGGCCGACGCGGGCTGGTCGGTCACCGCGGTGGACCTCCCCGGCCACGGTGGTTCCGGCCCGGCGCCGTCGTACGCCTTCGCCGACGTGGCCGACGCGATCCACGCCGAGTTCGGCGGCGGCTACGACCTCTACGTCGGCCACTCGCTCGGGGGCGCGGTCGGCACCGTCCTGCTCGCCCGCCACCCCGACACCGCCCGCCGGGCCGTGCTGATCGACCCGGCGCTGCTCGCCCCCGACAACCGCCTCGCCCCGATCCCGGTGCAGCTCAGGGCGGACAAGGCGCTCGGCGTCGCCGACGTCGCGGCCGCGCACCCGCGCTGGCACCCGCGCACGGTCGAGGCCCGCGTCGACGCGACGCGGGCCGCCGACCTCAACGCCGTGACGTCCTGGCTCACCGACAACTCCCCGTGGGACGTGACGGCCGCCGCGGCGCAGGTGACCGTGCCGGTGCTGGTGCTGGTGGCGACCTCGGACTCGGCGGTGGCGCCCGCCCTCGTCCAGGAGCTGCCTGCGGCCAACCCGCACTGGTCGTTCGAGACGGTCCCCGACACCGGCCACTCGGTGCACCGCGACCAGCCCGCGCTGGTGCTCGACCGACTGCTGTCGCGCTAGCGACCAGGATGGCGTCATGACCCTCATCGCCATCGAAGAGCACTGGATGCTCCCGGACGTGACGTCCGCGCTCAAGGGCCTGCCGGAGCACCTCCGTGACGACAGCCTGTTCTTCAACGAGCGAGGAGACAACCAGCAGCGCCTGGAGGACCTGGGCGCGGGCCGCATCGCGACGATGGACGCCCAGGGCATCGACCTGTCGATCCTCGCGCTCACGCCGCCGGGCACCCAGCCGCTGGCGCCCGAGGACGCCGTGCGCCTGAGCCGCGCCGCGAACGACGCCGCGGCGGCGGCCGTGGAGGACAACCCGACGCGGTTCCGGGCGATGGCCACGCTGCCCATGTCCGCACCCCAGCACGTCGTGGCCGAGCTGGAACGGGCGGCGGACCTGGGCCACGTCGGCGTGATGGTCTACGGCCGGTCGGGCGACCTCGTCCTCGACGACGCGGTCTACGACGACTTCTTCGCGGCCGCGGCGCGCCTGGGCCTGCCGGTCTTCCTCCACCCGCAGCTGCCCTCGGCGGCGCTGCGCGATGCGTCCTACCGCGGCTTCGACCCGATGACCGAGCTCGCCCTCGCCACCTTCGGCTGGGGCTGGCACCTGGACGCGGCGACCGCGGCGTTGCGACTGATCGTCCGGGGAACCTTCGACCGGCACCCCGACCTGCAGATGGTGCTCGGCCACTGGGGCGAGATGCTGCTGTTCTGGCTGGACAGGGCCGACAGCCTCGGCCGCATCGCCGGTCTGCCGCGGTCGGTGTCGGACTACGTGCGGTCCAACTTCTTCATCACGACGTCCGGGATGCTGAACCCGGCGCTCCTGCAGCACGCGCTGTCCGTCACCTCGGTGGATCGACTGATCTTCTCCACCGACTACCCGTTCCTCCAGCCGACCCGCGACGAGATCGCCGCCTTCCTCGCCGAGCTCGCGTCGGACGAAGAACGCGACCAGTTCTCCTCGGCCAACGCGGCCAAGCTATTTGGCCTGACGCCCTAGCGGTCGCGGTCCGTCCTTCAGGGACGCCAGGGTTGGAACCGATGAATTCCGGCAATCCCGGCGGTCTACCCCGACGAGAGCTCCTCCACCGATTCCGACGAGGTGACGACGATGACCATCCCCCGCTCCACGACCCGTTTCGGCGCACTCCAGATCGCGATCTGCGTCCTCGCGCTGGCGACCGCGGCCGTGCACATCTACCTCGGCGCCATCACCCACATCATGGTGGTCACCCAGCCGGAGGCCACCGCCGCGGCGGGCGGCGCCGCCGCGCTCGGCTTCTTCGCCGCGCTGTTCTACCTCGACGGTCTCGGCTACATCGTGCTCACCGCCGCCCTCTACCACCCCGCGCTCGCCCGGTTCCGTCGACTCACCCGCTGGGCCCTGATCGCCCTCACCGCCGCGACGATCGTCGCGTACTTCGTCCTCATCCAGGGCCAGTACGACGCCATCGGCATCCTCGACAAGCTCGCCGAGGTCGTCCTGATCGTCCTGCTGGTCATCGAAGGCCGCCGCGACCGCAGGCCCCGCACGGCTCCCGGCGCCTGAGCTTCTCCGCCATCGGATGCCACCGGTGCCATCGCCTGGCGATGGCACCGGTGGCCGTCGTACGGTCGGGCATGACCGACCCCCAGCAGCCGGACGCGGGCCCGCAGGAGCGGTTCTCGTCCATCCCGCAGCTCGAGAGCGACGAGACGATCGCGCCCCGCCCCGAGGAGGAGGCCGCGGACATCGCGCGCAGTACGCCCACCACTCCGGCTCCGGAGGGCGACTGAGCTCACGGTCGGCGTTCGGCGCCGATCCGGGGGAACGCCGGTGCGGTCGGCCGGGCGCCCGGTGCGAGCTGGGCGATCAACCGGTCGGCCCCGTCCGGCAGGAACGGCTGGAGCTCGGTGGCGGCGACGCGGCACGCGCTCAGCACCGCGTCGACGACGGCCTCGAACCGTCGGGCGGCGGGCGCGTCGCCCGCCCCGGCTTGCCGAGCCAGCTGCCACGGCGCCTCGCCCTCGAGGAAGCGGTTCCCCGCCGCCGCGAGCGCGACGATCGCCGCACAGGCGCCGCGGACGTCGTAGCGAGCCACCGCGTCGTCGACCGCGGTGGGCAGGGCGGCCGCCTGCGCTCGCAGGTCCGCGCCCACGTCGGCGGTGCGGGCCGGGGTGCGCCAGTGCGCGTTGCGGCGCGCCAGGGTCAGCGCACGCAACGCCAGGTTGCCCAGCGCGTTGGCGAGCTCGCGGTTGTAGGCCGCGACGAGCCGTTCGACGGTGAAGTCCGTGGTCGCGGTGGGCGCCGGGGCGCGGAGCAGCCACCAGCGCACGGCGTCCGCGCCGTAGGAGGCGACCAGGTCGGCCGGACCGGCGGCCTGCGCGCCCGACTTGGCGATCTTCGTTCCGTTCACCGTGAGGTAGTCGTGCACGAGGATCCGGCTGGGCGGGGGAAGGCCTGCCGACAGGAGGAAGGCGATCCAGTACACGGCGTGGAAGCGCACGATGCCCTTGCCGATCACGTGCACCCGCTCGCCGTCGCCTGCCCACCACCGACCGAAGTCGGTGCCGTCGGTGCCGTAGCCGAGGCCGGTGAGGTAGTTGGCCAGCGCATCGAACCACACGTACACGACCTGGCCCGGGTCGTCCGGCACCGGGACGCCCCAGCCGTGGGCGCGGGCGACCGGTCGTGACACCGACAGGTCCGCCACGTCGCCCGCGAGGAAACCGAGCACCTCGTTGCGGCGCTCGACCGGGGTGATGTCGAGCCTCCCGTCGGTGATCAGGGCGGCGATCCGGTCGCGGTAGCGGGAGAGTCGGAAGAACCAGTTGGTCTCCGTGACCTCGACGACCGGCGCGCGGTGCTCCGTGCAGGCGCCGCCGTCGAGCTCGTCGGGCGCGAAGAACTGCTCGCAGCCGGGGCAGTACCAGCCGGTGTAGTCCTTGGTGTAGAGGTCCCCGGCCGCCTGGCAGGCCCGCCAGAGCGCGCGCACACCGGGGGCGTGCCGGGGATCGCGCGCGGTGCGGAGGAACGCGTCGGTGTGCACGCCGAGTGCCGCGGTCAGCTCGGCGAACCGGTTGCCGTTCGCGGCGACGAAGTCCGCGACCGGGACGCCCGCCGTCTCGGCCGCACCGACGTTCTTGATCGCGTGGTCGTCGGTGCCCGACTGCACGCGCGTCTGGCCGCCGCGCAGGCGGTGATGCCGGGCGAGCGCGTCGACGTGCACGAACTCCAGCGCGTGTCCGAGGTGCGGGGCGCCGTTCACGTACGGGATCGAGGTGGTGATGTACAGGTCGGTCATGTCGCCCTCCGGGTGCCGGTCTCAGCGGTGAACGGGGGCGACCACCAGGAGCGCCCCCGCGGTGCGGGAGCGCTCGAGCCGCGTGTGCGCGCTCTACGCCCCCGAGCGGAGGCGCATCATCCGGTCGCGACGCGTGCAGCACATGGTTCCAGTGTCGATCCGAATCGCGACCGGTCAACCGGATTGGCCGTGGGCCGGTCGGCTTGCCGACCGCCGCGGCCTCGTGTGGGGTATCGGGGTGACCGACGACCTCCGCATCGCGATATTGGACGACTACCAGGGCGTCGCCACCGAGCTCGCCGACTGGACCGGCCTGCCCGGCGAGGTCACGGTGTTCACCGAGCCCTTCGCCGACGCAGAGGCGGCCGTCGCGGCCCTCACGGGCTTCGACGTGCTCGTCGCGATGCGCGAACGCACGAGGTTCCCGGCCGCCGTGCTCGAACGCCTCCCCGGCCTCCGGCTGCTGGTCACGACCGGCCCCGCCAACGCCGCCATCGACCTCGAGGCGGCACGGCGCCTCGGCGTCACCGTCTCGGCCACGGGCTACGACTCCTCCCCCACCGCCGAGCTGACCTGGGCGCTGATCCTCGCCGCCGCCCGTGACCTGCCCGCCGAAGCCGAACGCGTCCGCACCGGGCGCTGGCAGGAATCGGTCGGCCTCGGCCTGCACGGCAAGACCCTCGGTCTGCTCGGCCTGGGTAGGCTCGGCTCCCGCGTGGCCCGCATCGGGCAGGCGTTCGGCATGCAGACGATCGCGTGGAGCGCCAACCTGACCCCCGAGAAGGCCGGTGAGCACGACGTGCGCGCCGTCGACAAGCACGAGCTGTTCGCCACCGCCGACGTCGTCTCCATCCACCTCGTGCTCAGCGCCCGCACCCGCGGCATCGTCGGCGCCGCCGAGCTGGCCGCGATGAAGCCGACCGCCCTGCTGGTGAACACCTCGCGGGGTCCGATCGTCGACACCCCGGCGCTGCTCGCCGCGTTGCGCGAGCGCCGCATCGCGGGTGCCGCGCTCGACGTCTACGACACCGAACCGCTCCCGCTCGACGACCCGCTGCGCACCGCGCCCGGGCTGTTGGCCACCCCGCACATCGGCTACGTGACCCGCGAGCTGTACACGACCTTCTACCGCGACGCGGTCGAGGACATCGCCGCATTCCTCGACGGGACGCCCGTCCGCGTGCTCGCCGCGCCCGACGACGGGTCCTGACCCGGGTTACCCGCTCTGCCGCTTGTTCCAGAACTGGTGGGTGACGCCGCTCTGCGACGAGACGGTCTCGAGGGTGAAGCGGTCTTCGACGCCGTCGACGCCCTCCCAGAGGGACACGCCGCGCCCGAGGGTGATCGGCACGATCACCACGTGCATGACGTCGATCAGGTCGGCCTGGAGGAACTCCCGAACCGTGCTCGGGCCGCCGCCGATGCGGACGTCACCGCCGTTCGCGGCCTCCTGGGCCCGGCGGAGGACCTCGTGCGGCGACCCGTCCACGAAGTGGAAGCTGGTGCCGTTGGCGAACTCGATCGCGGGGCGCGGGTGGTGGGTCAGGACGAAGACCGGCGTCCGGAACGGCGGCTCGTCCCCCCACCAGCCCTGCCACCCGTCGTCGGGCCATTCGCCGACCTGCGGGCCGAACTTGCGACGGCCCATGATCTCGGCCCCGATGCCCTGACCCCACATGCTGAAGATCGCGCGGTCCAGCGTGACGGGGTCGTCCACCCGGTCGACCCCGTGGATGACGCGGCCGTCGAAGAAGCTGAAGAGCCGCCCGGCGCCGCCGATCGGGGCCTCGAACGTGACCTCCTCGCCCGCCGCGAAGCCGTCGAGTGAGACGAACATGTTGTGCACACGGGTGCGGGGCATGGCGAGAGCGTAGGGCTCGCCGGAATGGACCTCCGCAGGCACGCGGACTCTGGCGAGCTACGTGGCCGGCCTCGCCGACCGACCGGGCGGCCCCGGCTGACCGTCTCCTGGGCAGCCGAACGTCGCGACCAGCGCGGGGTCGAGGAACTTGGTGACGCGGGAGATGCCGGTGGCGGTGGCGGCGAGCACCACGACGCCGTCGCCGCGCAGCGCACCGTCGGCGCCGCGGTGGTACACGACGGCGGCGGGTTGGCCGTTGGCGGTGGTGGCGACCATCCGCCAGTCCCCCGGCGCGCCCAGCACGTAGCCCTTCAGCAACCGGATGCACCTCGCCCGGCCCGAGGCCCAGTCGCGGAACGGCGTCGCCTCCAGTGTGGCGTCGGCGCGCAGCACCAGCTCCAGCAGGCGGGCGTCGGAGCGCTCGAAGGCCGCGATGTAGCCCTCGAGCAGCGCGCGTGCCCGTTCGTCGGTCGGTTCGAGCAGCGCCGTGGGCTCCGGCTCCACGGCGTCCAGCCGCGCACGGGCGCGCTGCAGACCGCTCTTGACGGCCGCGACGGTGGTGTCGAGGATCTCCGCCGTCTCGGCCGCGGAGAACGCCAGCACCTCGCGCAGGACCAGGACGGCACGTTGGCGGGCGGGCAGGTGCTGCAGGCCCGCGATGAGCGCCAGCCGCAGCGACTCGCGTTCGACCACCACCGCGCCCGGGTCGTCCGCGGGCGGGGTGATCCACGCGTCCGGCAGCGGTTCCAGCCACGAGACCTCGTCGGGCGCAACGGGACGCGGCGGGCGGTCAGGTCCCTCGTACGGACCGCCCAGGCCCGAAGGCAGCACCCGGATCCGGTGTGTCTGCAACGCCGTCAGGCAGACGTTGGTGGCGATCCGGTAGAGCCAGGACCGGACCGACGACCGGCCCTCGAACCCGGAGTAGGAGCGCCACGCCCGCAGGTAGGTCTCCTGCACCAGGTCCTCGGCGTCGTGCGCCGAGCCGACCATGCGGTAGCAGTGGGCCACCAGCTCCCGGCGGAACCGCTCGGTCGCGGCGGTGAACCGGTCTCGATCCTCTGCGGACGCGGTCATCCGATCCTACTCAGGGCACCAGGGCCAGCTTGCCGACGGTGGACCTGGATTCCAGCTCCGCGAGCGCTTTCGGGCCATCGGCCAAGTCGTACACGGTCGGACGGCCGGGGGCGACCACACCCGCGGCGAGGAGCGACAACAGCTCGCCCATGACGGCGCCGAAGATCCGCGGCGCCGCCTCGATCAGCACGCCCAGGTTGAAGCCGATGACGTGGACCTGGTGCCGGTACACCAGGTCCCAGTTGGTGATCGGGGCTTCGCCGCCTGCCACGCCCACGACCACGACGCGGCCGGTCACCCGCTTCGCCGCCGCCAGGCTCGCCTCGAACGTGGCGCCGCCCGCAGACTCCAGAACCACGTCGACGCCCGCGCCGTCGGTCAGCCGCAGCACCTCCACGGCGATGTCCTGGCGCCGCGAGTCCAGGACGTGGTCGGCGCCCGACGCCGAGACCGTCTCGTGCTTGCCGAGCGCTGCGGACGCGATGACGGTCGCGCCGACGTGCTTGGCCACCGTGACCGCGGCCTGACCGGTCGCGCCCGCCGCGGCGTGCACCAGCACGGTCTGCCCTGCCGTGACGCCGCCCAGGTGCCGGAGCGCGGCCACCGCCGTGGGCCAGTTCACGACGAGGCCCAGCGCCTGCTGATCCGTCCAGCCCGGCGGCACCGGCATCGCCGCGGCGGCGGGCAGCACCGCGTACTCGGCGAAAGCACCACTCCCGACGCCGATGACGTGCTCCCCCGGCTGCGCGCCGGTCACCGCCCCGCCCACCGCGACGATCTCCCCCGCGGCCTCGAAGCCTGCGAGGTACGGCGGCCGCGGACCGTCGCGGAACGTGCCGTGGGCCTTCGAGAGATCAGCGAAGTTGACGCCTGCCGCGCCGACCCGGATCAGGACCTCGCCCTCCCCGGGCCTCGGTACCGGCGCGTCGGTGACCAGGCCCATGTCCTGGGGCCCGTTGCAGGACCTCTGCTGCAGCGCGCGCATCGTCGCCGGAATGCCCATGAGTGGCCAGCCTTCTTCCTCGGGGTGCCGGAGTGCGAGGGATCCGCCTCCCGCCATGTAGACCCCGGTCACGCCGGAAAGGAATCGGGCGCGCGCTTCTCCGCCGGTGGCCGCGCCGTCCTCAGCCGGTGCCGGGCGCTTCCGCGGCCGCCTTGAGCAGCTCGGCGAGCGCCGTGGCGTCCTGCGCCGAGAGCAACTCGGCCGGGGCCCCGGGGATCTGGAGTTCCACGGTGACCGCCCCGCCGACCTCCTGCCAGAGGTCCACCCGGAACCGCCCCGCCCTGCCCAGCTGCGCCTGGTGCAGGTCCGCGCCGCCGTTCGCGCGGTCGTCGAGGTGATCGCGACACCATGCCGGGCAGTCCGGCCGTGCACCTCGGGTCGGCGTCGCGACTCGCTCGATCGGTAGACCCATGCCGTTGTATTCGGGGCCGCGTGGCCGGTCGGTTCGGGGTGTCGGCGAACTGGGTCAGAACGCGATGTGGAGGGCCTGCGAGAGGACGAGCGCCGCGGCGCCGCGCAGGGCGGCGACGTCGTCGGTGGTGCCGAGGACGACCCGGACCGGGCCGCCCGGGTGGGCGAACGCCTGGTTGCGGGCCGCCTGCTCCACGGCGGCCCGGAACGACTCGCCCGCCCCCGCCGGATCTCCGTGGAGGATGAAGAGGCCGCAGCCGAGGATCTGCTGGAGGTTGGCGATCCCGAGCGCGACGTTCTCCGTGTACTCGGCGAGCACGGCGGCGGCGCGCGGATCGCGGGGCGCGTGGGCCACCAGCGCCGCGACGTCGAGGGTGTCCGCGTCCGGGAGGCCTGCCTCGGCCGCCGCCCGCTGGACCCAGCGCCGGTTCGCCAGCGCCTCCCAACAGCCGCGCAGACCGCACTGGCACGGCGGACCACCGCGGTCGACGACGACGTGCCCGACCTCGCCGCCGGCGCCGCGCAACCCGCGGTGCAGCGCGCCGTCGAAGATGAAGCCCGCCCCGATGCCCTGGCCGATGTACACCGAGGCGTAGCTCCGCTCGCCGCGGCCCGCGCCGAAGAGCAGATCGCCGAGGGCCTGTGCCCGCGGTTGCAGGTCGACGTAGGTCGTGACGCGGCTGTCGGGCTCCACGATCCTGGCGATCGGCAGCCCGTCGAGCGCGGGCGCGAAGCCCATCTTGATGATGTCGCCCGCCTCGGTGTCGATCATGCCGCCGACCGCGATCCCGATCCCGTGCAGGGCCACGTCCGCCTTCGCCGCGGTGCGCCGCAGCGTGGTGGTGATCCGACGGGACACCTCGTCCGCGTCCGCGCCCGCCGGGAACGTCGACGACGTCACCGCGCGGACGTTGCCGCCCGCGGTGACGACCGCCGCCTTGACGCCCTGCGGCAGGACGACCACCGCCCCGACCGGCCATCCGTCGTCGGAGAACCACAGCGGACGCGCGGGCTTGCCGCCCTGGACGCCGCTGGCGAGCGGCTCGAGCTCTTCGAGGAGGCCGTCATCGAGCAACGGCTGGACGATCTGCCCGATCGTCGCGCGGGTGGAGCCCGTGAGCCGCGCGAGCTCGGGCCGCGGCAGCGGTCCGTGCGCGTAGAGGGTCTTGAGCACGCGGGCCCGGTTCAGCTCGCCCGCGAGGGAAGCAGAGACGATCGAGGAGCCGTGCGCCAGCCGGGAGCGGGGCGAAGCAGGGATCGGCGAGGCCACGTTTCACTCCCGCGCACATAGGTTTGTCAACCGTCTGTGCAATCCTAGCGCACATCGGCGCAGGTGATCGACCATCAATGGGCGGCGACAGCGCTTGACCCGGCGGGGTTCGTATGCCAGCCTCGCAAACTAATCCACAGCCTCCGAGCGAGGAGAGTTGCATGATCAAGCGATTGGTAGCGGCCACCGCGGTCGCCGCACTCGCGCTGACGGCGTGTAGCGGCGGGACCGGCGCCGGAACCGCAGGGGGGTCCGGCGGGGACAACGCACCCGTCACCAAGATCAAACTCGTCGCGGCCGAGTACTCGAAGGACAACACCGCCGCCTTCTGGAACAAGTTCGCCTCGGCCTACAAGGCCAAGACGGGCATCGACCTCGACGTCCAGGTCGTCAGCTGGGACGACATCGACCAGCAGTCGAGCACGATGATCCAGAACAACGCGGCCCCGGACATCCTCAACCTCAACGCCTACGCCAGCTACGCCAAGGACAGCCTGCTCTACTCGTCCGACGAGGTCCTGTCCGACTCGGTGAAGAGCGACCTGCTGCCGAACTTCGTCCAGAGCGGCACCTACCAGGGCAAGATGTACGGGATGCCGGACCTCTCGTCGGCACGGGCGCTGTTCTACAACACCGACCTCTTCGCCAAGGCGGGGATCGCCGGGCCGCCGAAGACCTGGGACGAGTTCACCGCGGACGCCCAGAAGATCACCGCGCTCGGGAACGGCACGGTCGGCTACGCGATGCCGTTGGGTCCCGAGGAGGCGCAGGCGGAGTTCTCCATCTGGATGTTCAACAACGGCGGCAACTGGAAGACCGACGACAAGTGGACGATCAACTCCCCGCAGAACGTGGACACGTTGACGTTCCTCAAGACCCTGTCGGTGAACGACAAGGTCACGCAGAACAACCCCGGCAAGACCAACCGGACCGACGGCGCCTTCCCGCTCTTCCAGTCGGGCAAGGCGGGGATGGTCGTCGGGTTCTCGCCGCTGGCCGCCACGCTCGACAAGGACGCCAAGGTCAAGTACGCCACGGCGCCGATGCCGACCAAGGCGGGCGGGGCGCCCGCGACGTACGGCGTCACCGACTACCTGATGGCGTTCAAGAAGCCGGGCAACCAGGACGCGGTCAAGGCCTTCTACGACCTCTACTACTCCCCTGACCAGGTCAACACGTTCATCAAGGCCGAGGGGTTCCTGCCGGTCACGGAGTCCGGGGTCAAGCAGTTCGCGTCCGACCCGAAGCTGAAGACCTACCTCGACACCCTCACCGGCGCCAAGCTCACGCCGACCGACGACCCGAACTGGGACCGGGTCAAGCTCGCCGTGCAGCAGAACATCGGCGCCGCCGTCGCACCGAACGGCGACCCGAAGGCCGTGCTCGACAAGCTGCAGGCACAGGCCGAGTCCGGGGGCTGATCGTGAGCAGTGCACCAGGCGGTGGGGCGGGGGCTGCGGACACCGCCGCCCCCGCCCCACCCCGTGGCAACCGGCCGCCGGTCGCCGCGGGCAGCGGCCGCACCAACGTGCGGTCGTTCGCGGCCCTGCCGTGGCTGGGTCCGGCGCTCGTCCTCATCGCGGCGGTCGTGTTCTACCCGGCCGTCGAGCTCGTACGGGCCTCCACGTCGGACTACTCCATCACCGGCCTGCGCAAGGGGTCGGCGGGCCTCGAGAACTACGTGAAGGTGCTGGCCCACCCGGACCTGGGCACGGTGCTGGTCAACACGGTCGTGTGGGTGGTCGCCGTACTGGCGCTGTCCCTGGTCCTCTCGCTCGGGCTGGCCCAGCTGCTGAGCAAGGAGTTCTTCGGCCGCCGGGTCGTGCGCTGGGCGGTGATCATCCCGTGGGCCGCGTCCCTCGTCATCACCGCCCGCCTGTTCACCCTCCTCCTCGACTACAACTACGGGATCGTCAACCGGTTCCTGCTCGCAGTCGGGATCCGCGACACGCCGATCGACTTCCTCGGTGACGACCGTTGGACGATGCCGTCGATGATCGCCGTCGGGGTGTTCGTCACGCTGCCGTTCACCACCTACGTCCTGCTCGCCGGGCTCAAGGCGATCCCCAGCGACGTGTACGAGGCCGCCCGCGTCGACGGCGCGTCCCCCTGGCAGGCCTACAGCCGCATCACCCTGCCGCTGCTGCGGCCCTCGCTGCTCGTCGCGAGCGTGCTGAACATCATCTACGTGTTCAACTCGTTCCCGATCGTCTACACGCTCAACGACCGCAACCCCGGCTTCGCGCACGACACGACGATCACGTTCATGTACAAGCTGGCGTTCAAGAGCGCGGACAAGAGCGTCGGCATGTCGGCCGCGGCGGGTATCGCCAACGTGCTGCTGATCCTCGCGGTCGTGCTGGTCTACCTGCGCGTCTCGCGGTGGAAGGAAACGGCCGACTGATGAGCACGTCCACCGTCCTCGACACCGGGCCGTCCACGGTTCCCGGTCGCACCCCCCGCGCCGCGCCGTCGCGCGGCGCCGGGTACCGGGCCATCCGGCCCTACGTGCTGGCACTGGCGGGGTTCGTCGTGGCCGCGTTGTTCGCGCTGCCCTACCTCGTGATGCTGCTGGACGCGTTGCGGCCCAGCGGCGACGTGCTGGCGACCCCGCCGACGCTGTTCCCCCGCACCTGGCAGTGGAACACCTTCGGCACCATCCTGTCCGACGAACGCTTCCTCCACTGGCTGAAGTCGTCCCTGATCGTCGCGGCGACCTCCACGGTCATCGTCCTCGTCATCGCCGTCCCGGCCGCCTACTTCACCGCCCGCCACCAGTTCCGCGGGCGCACGATCTTCCTGCTCATCGTCCTGATGACCCAGATGTTCTCGCCGACCGCGCTGGTCGTCGGCCTCTACCGGGAGTTCTTCGAGCTCAACCTGGTGAACACCTACCTGTCGCTGATCCTCACGAACACGGCGTTCAACCTGGCGTTCGCGATCTGGATCCTGCAGGGCTTCTTCTCCTCGATCCCCCGCGAGATCGAGGAGGCCGCGCAGCTGGACGGCTGCAGCCGGATCGCGACGCTGTGGCGGGTGATGCTGCCGCTGACCCTGCCGGGCCTGGTGACCACCGTGACGTTCACGTTCATCGCCGCGTGGAACGAGTACGTCGTCGCGCTGACCCTGATCCAGGACGACGCCCGCAAGCCCCTGACCGTCGGCATCAGCTCCTACGTCACCGGCTACCAGCAGAGCTGGGACCAGCTCTTCGCGGCCTCCCTCATCGCGATCGTGCCCGTCGTCATCCTGTTCGCCGCGATCGAGAAGCACCTCGTCGGAGGTCTCACCGCAGGCGCCGTGAAGTGACCGACGCCGTCCTCGACGCGACCGGTACCGGCCTCGGCGAGCGGCGGGTCGACCCGGCATCGGTCCACATCGGCCTCGACATCGGCGGCACGAAGGTGCTCGGCGTGGCCGTCGGCGCCGACGACGTGGTGCTCGCCGACGTGCGGATGGGGAGCGAGCCCGGTCCGGACAAGGTCGTCGACATCGCCGCGGCCGCCGCGCACGAGCTGGCCGACCGGGTCGGAGCGCCGCTGTCGGCCCTGGCCGGGATCGGGATCGGCGTGCCGGGGGTCGTCGACGCCCGCGAGGGCGTGCTCACCCACGCGGTGAACCTCGGCGTCGGCGGCGACGGGTTGCCGCTCGCCGCGCGCCTTTCCCGGCGGACCGGGCTGCCGGTCGCCGTCGAGAACGACGTCAACGCCGCCGCGGTCGGCGCCTCCCGCGTCCTCGACCTCGACGACACCGATCTGGCCTACCTGTCCATCGGGACCGGGCTCGCCGCAGGCATCGTCCTGTCCGGGCGGCTCCACCGCGGCGCCCGCGGCGGTGCGGGCGAGATCGGGCACGTTCCCGTCGACCCCTCCGGACCGATGTGCCCCTGTGGGCAGCGCGGCTGTCTGGAAGCCGTCGCGTCGGGCAGCGCGATCGCCCGCGCGTGGCCGGTCAGGCGCCACCCCGAGCGCCGCGACGCGGGCGAGTCCCCGGCCGCCGCGCTGTTCCGCGGCGCCGCCGACGGGGACCGCGAAGCCCGCCGGGTGCGCACGAAGATCGCCGACCACCTCGCCGCCGCCGTCCAGCTCCTCGTGCTCACCGTCGACGTCGACGTGGTCGTCCTCGGGGGCGGGGTCAGCGAGGTCGGCGAGCAACTCCGGCTCGCCGTCGCGAACGGGCTGTCGCGCCGCGGTCGGACCTCGCCCTTCCTCGCGTCCCTCGACCTGCCCGCCCGGATCACGCTCGCCCCGACGGGACGCCCGATCGCCGCGCTCGGCGCCGCGCTGCTCGCGCCCGGCCGCGAACCCGTGTGACGCCGCGAGGTCTTGACGCACCCGGAATGCTCAGCCTTGGCACACAATCGAGGGGGTCGCGGTGAGCACTGTGGACACTGGCAACGTCGATCTGAAGCTGGAAGCGGTCGTCATCCCCGTCGCGGACGTGGACCGCGCCAAAGACTTCTACGCCGGGCTCGGGTGGCGGCTGGACGCCGATTTCCCGTTCGACAACGGCTTCCGGGTGGTCCAGTTCACCCCGCCCGGCTCGGGGAACTCGGTGCAGTTCGGTGCCCGCATCACCACCGCTCCACCGGGCTCCGCGCAGGGCCTGTACCTGGTCGTCTCGGACATCCAGGCCGCCCGCGCCGCGCTCACCGCCCGAGGCGCCCAGGTCAGCGAGGTGTTCCACCCGGGGGCGCCGGGCGCGCAGTTCGAAGCCGACGCGGGCGAGCGGGTCGACGGGCCAGCGGACGACGGCGCCAGCTACAGCTCGTTCGCCACGTTCCACGACCCGGACGGCAACACGTGGCTCTTGCAGGAGGTCACCACCCGCCTGCCCGGGCGCACCGACCCGGCCGAGACGACGTTCTCCTCCGCCGCGGACCTGGCAGGCGCCATGCGCCGGGCCTCAGCCGCCCACGGCGAGCACGAGAAGCGCACCGGCGAGGCGGACGCGAACTGGCCCGACTGGTACGCCGCCTACATGGTCGCCGAGCAGGCGGGCACGGAGCTCCCGTTGTGAGCGGGCCGGCAGAAGCAGGGCGCGCGAACGACTACGACGTGATCGTCCTGGGCGGCGGGGCGCCCGGGGAGCACTGCGCCGCCGCGATCGCCGCACGGGGGCTGCGGGTGGCCGTCGTCGAGCGTGAGCTGGTGGGCGGCGAATGCTCCTACTGGGCGTGCATCCCGTCGAAGTCGCTGCTGCGGCCGGGCGAGGCGGTGCACGGTGCCCGGGAGGCGGCGGGCAAGGCGGAGGTCGACGTCGCGGCCGCGCTCGCCTGGCGGGACTACATGGTGTCGGACTACTCCGACGCCGGTCAGGAGCGGTGGCTGGCCGACCACGGCATCACCCTGCTGCGCGGCGAAGGCAGGCTGGCGGGCACCGGCGTCGTCGAGGTGGGCGGTGTCCGCCACACCGCCGACCACGTGGTCCTCGCGACCGGCGCGGACCCCATCGTGCCGCCCGTCCCCGGCCTGCGTGAGCTCGACGGCGTGTGGGGCACCCGTGAGGCCACGAGCATGAAGGAGGTGCCGCGGCGGCTGCTGGTGCTCGGCGGTGGGTCGGCGGGCGTCGAGCTGGCGCAGGTCGTGCGCCGCCTCGGTGGGGAGGCCGTGATCGTCGAGGGGTCCGACCGGGTGCTCCCCCGCGAGGCCAAGCCGTTGGGTGAAGCGCTCGGCGAAGCACTGCGCCGCGACGGGATCGAGCTGGTGCTCGGGCGGCACGCCACCGCCGCCCGGCGCGACGGCGCGGAGTTCGTCCTCGCGTTCGACGACGGCGACGAGCTGCGCGGCGACCGGCTCCTCGTCGCGACGGGACGGCGGCCGCGCGTGCACGGGATCGGCCTCGAGACGGTCGGCATCGACCCCGATCCCCGTGGCATCCCGGTGGACGAGCACCTGCGGGCGGGTGAGCGGCTGTGGGCGATCGGCGACGTCACCGGGGTCTGGCCGCTGACCCACGTGGGCGAGTACGAAGGCGATGTGGTCGCGGAGAACCTCGCGGGCGACGGGCGTCCGGCCAACTACGAGGCCGTCCCGCGCGTGACCTACACGGATCCGCAGGCCGGGGCGGTCGGCGCGGTGGAGGACCGCTTCAGCGCGACCACACCGCTGTCGGAGGTGCCGAAGACCGCCACGTACACGCACGCCTACGCCGAGTCCACCGGGTTCCTCACCCTGCTCAGCGACGGTGAGCGGCTGACCGGCGCGTACGGCGTCGGGCCGGAGGCGGGTGAGTGGCTGCAGCAGGCCACGCTGGCCATCCGCGCGCACGTCCCGCTGGTGGTGCTCAGCGACACGATGCAGCCCTTCCCCAGCTTCTCCGGGATCTACGACACGGCCGTCAAGGCGCTCCGCAAGCAGGTCGAGGACCGCGCGCAGCCCAGCGCGGCGAGCTAGGAGGAGCCATGCCGGAACTCACCGGGCAGACCGTCGTCCTGATCGGCGGCAGTGCGGGCATCGGGTTGGAGACGGCGCGCCGCGCCCGGTCCGAGGAGGCCGACGTCGTCCTCGTCGGGCGCGACCCCGCGAAGCTCCGCCGGGCGGCGGACGACGTCGGCACGCCGCACACCGCGGTCGTCGACGCCACCGACGGGGCCGCGCTGAAGGATTTCTTCGACGGGCTCGACCGCGTCGACCACGTGCTGGTGACGGCGGGCGGTCCGCACTACGTTCCGCTGCTGGCGATGACCGCCCACGAGGTGCACGAGGCCCTCGGCGACCACGTCGTGATGGCGCTGGACGTCGCGCGCTGCGCCGCCCCCAAGATGCCGCCCGGCGGCACGTTGGTGCTCATGGGCGGCACCGGCGGCAAGCGCGTCCGGAAGGGCCTGGGGATGTTCGCCGCGGCCACCGCGGTGCTGCCGCCGTTCACCGCGGCACTCGCCCTCGAGCTCGCGCCGGTGCGGGTCAACCTCATCGCCGCGGGTTTCGTCGACACCCCGCTGTCCGCGTCGCTCCTGGGCGACCAGCTCGACGCACGGCGCGACGAGCTGCGGGCGACGCTGCCGATCGGCCGCGTCGTCACGCCCGCCGACGTCGCCGCGCTCGCCGTCCACATCATGACCAACACCGCGCTCACCGGAGCGACGTTCGAGATCGACGGTGGCCAGCAGTTCGTCTCCTGAGGAGAGCCTCCGCATGCCGTGGTTTCCCGACTTCGTCGGCGCCGTCGAGTTGGTGCGCAGGCAGACGCGCGCGGAGTGGGCGGCCGATCCCGTCGGCATCTACCTCGACGCGCTCACGAACGGCGACGTGCACGCCTTGCAGAACGCGTGGCCCGGGGAGGTGGTGGTCTACGACCCGCGCGCGGGCGAGGTCCGCGGCCACCGCAGGCTGCGGCAGTTCGTGCACCGCAACCAGGAGTGGCTGGCCGAGCGGCAGGCCCGCACCGAGCAGGTGGCCACCACCCTCTCCGACGGCCGGGCCGTCGTCGAGCTGCTGGCCCAGCTGAGCGACGGCGGCCGCGAGACGGTGTGGCCGGTCGCGGTCGTCGCCGAGTCGCCGGACGACCGGTCGGTGGTGTTCCGCACCTACTGCAGCCAGCTGCCGGTCGACCACCGCCGCCACGTCCGGCCGCCGATCCTCCCGCCTGCCGACGCGCGACCGGGCGACGTCGTCGAGCGCTACCTCGCCGCGCTGCGGGCCGGGGACACCGACGCGGTCGTCGGCACCTTCGCCGTGGACGGATACCTCCGCGAGCCCGTCGAGGCGCGGGTGCACCGCGGCGCCGACGCGCTGCGCGCGTACTTCGAGCGGTGCTTCAGCGCAGGCGGCGGCGTCGACCTGCAGCAGTGCGCGATCACCGATGACGGCACCCGTTGTGTGCTGGAGTACAACTGCGTCGGGTGGGGTCGCAGCCCGGTGACGCCGCAGGCCGGGCTGGGCGTCTTCGAACGGGGCCACGACGGTCTGCTGGCCGCGGCCCGCCTCTACGACGACATCGAAGCACCCCCGCCCTGACGGTCCGATTCCCGAGGCGGCGTGGCCACCCGGTCGAGCGGCTCGGGTTTCCCCGTCGCGCAGGCGGGCTACGAACTGCTGTGACGGACGCACACCCGCGTCAGGGTCGGGCGCGCGCGAGGCAGAGGGGCCGCCATGACCGGTGAACGATTCATCCCGTTCCGCAAGTCCGATGTCGTCGCGATGTGCGTCGACGAGGTGCAGGACGGGCAGCGGGAGCCCTTCCGCGCCTTCGTCGAGCTGCTGGAGAGCCTGCTGCACCACGAGTTCCGCGGACGGCTCGAAGCCTTGAAGGACGCCTACTACCCGTTCAACCCCGACGCCGACGTGCGCACCCTCCACGAGCCGAGCGCCGCCGAACGGGACGCGGCGCAAGAGCGCCTGGTCCAGGAGCTGACCGCACTCGCCGAGGACGCGAACTTCGAGCGGATCAGCCCCGACGACCTGGACCGGGCGTTCGTCGAGGAGTCCTTGGTGAAGGTCCGGCTGGAAGCCGACTTCGACGACTTCGAGCACGTCGTGTTCTACCGCCGGGGCGTGCGCACCCGTGAGGAGCAGGTCAAGCGGTGGTTCGGGCTGCGCCGCAAGAACATCACGTTCACCAACTACGGCAAGGTCCTCGTCTACGTGAAGTTCAAGGACGCGGCGCATTTCCAGGGGCGGGGCAAGAAGGTCGACGACCTCCCGTTCGCGCCGGGCTCGATGATCATCAAGCTGTTCCAGGACGTGCCCCGCGCCGACCTGGAGATGCTGTTCCCCAACGCGCGGGTGCGGATGCGGGCGATCGACAAGCTGCTGATCGGGGTCCCCGCGGTCGTCTCCGGGATCATCATGGTGGTCACCAAGCTCGTCGCGGCGCTGTTGCCCGTGGCGTTGTTGCTGGCGTTCTGGTTCGGGCTGCGCAGGGAACCGGTCGAGCTCAACCAGGGCCAGCTCGTGACGCTCGGCGCGGCGCTGGCGGCGGTCGGTGGCTTCCTCGTGCGCCAGTTCGGCAAGTTCAAGAACCGCAAGATCCAGTTCATGAAGTCGTTGTCGGACAACCTCTACTTCCGCAATCTCGACAACGACGCAGGCGTGTTCAACCACTTGCTCGACGCCGCCGAAGAGGAGGAGGTCAAAGAGGCGGTGCTCGCCTACCACTTCCTGCGCAGCGCCGAGGGTGCGCTCACCGCCGACGAGCTGGACGAGCGGATCGAGGCCTGGTTCGCGCGCCGCTGGGGCGCCGAGTTCGACTTCGAGGTGGCCGACGGCGTGCGCAAACTGCGCAGGCTGCGGCTGGTCGACGACACCGAGGGCGGGCTCGAGGCGGTCCCGCTCGTGGAGGCCACCCGCCGCCTGGACGAGACCTGGGACAACCTCTTCACCTACAACACGTCCCCGCGACCCGCCGGGGTCTGACGGTCGCGTCGTCGGGCGGGAGTGCGCGTCACGGGAGGGCGGCGATCACGTCGATCTCGACGAGGATGTTCGCCAGCTGCGAGCCCACCGTGGTGCGTTTGGCCACTGTGTCGTTCCCTTCTGGGTTCCGGTCTCGCTCAGCGCGTCCCGCGGGCGCGGCGCAGGCCGCGGCCCGGCTGCTCGCCGGTGAGCTCGCCGCCTGCGAGCACCGGCACGCCTGCGACGAACACGTCGTCGATGCCGACCGCGGCCTGCCGTGGGTTCTCGTAGGTCGCCGTGTCGGTCACGGCGTCCGGGTCCACCACGGCGAGATCGGCGACCGCGCCCGCGGCGACGGTTCCGCGCCTGCCGAGCGCGAACCGCGCGGCGGGCAGGGCGGACAGGTGGTGCACGGCGTCGGCCCACGACCACGTGCCGAGCTCGCGCACGTACTCGCGCAGGTACCGCGCGAACGTCCCGAAAGCGCGCGGGTGCGGGTGGGCGCCGACGAAGATGCCGTCCGAGCCCGCCGTGTGCCGAGGGTGGGCGAAGATGCGCGCGAGCTCCGTCGGGGGGCGCGGGCTGCGCACCGCCATGATCGCGCTCGCTTCCAGCCTGCAGGCCGCCAGCGCGTCGAGCGCGAGGTCCATCGGGTCGACGCCCGCGCATCGGCAGGCCACGTCCAGCGTCAGACCGTGCGCCCAGGCGTACTCGGGCGCGGCGAGGTGGGCGAGTGTGATCATCTGGGGCCAGTCGGAGCCCAGGCTCGGGCTCCGCGTGGCACGGGCGACGCACGCCGCCCGCAGCTGCGGCCGGGCGGCGGGGTCGGTGAGCGTTCGCACCAGGTCGTCCGCGGGCTGCACCGACACCTCCGGGGGGAGCAGCGGCATGCCGAGCAAGGTGCAGCCGCGGATGTAGGGGTAGGCGTCGAACGTGGCGTCGACGCCCGCCGACGCGAGCCGCGCGAGCTGGCCGAGCACGATGTCGGCGTCGGCGTGGAAGTGCGACACGTGCACGGGCAGCGGGGACGCGGCCGTCGTGCGCCGGGCGATCTCGATGATCTCGGCGATGCCCACCGCCGCGTTCGCCTCGTATCCGCCGCGCATGTGGCTGACGTACACCCCGCCCGCGCGGGCGACCGGCCCGCACAGCGCGGCGATCTCGTCGGTCGGTTGGAAGATGCCCGGCACGTAGTCGAGCCCCGTCGACAGCCCCAGCGCGCCCTCGGCCATGCCCGTCGCGACCAGGGCCGTCATGTGCTCGCGCTGCTCGGCCGTGGCCGGGGTGCGGTCGCGTCCGCACACCTCGAAGCGGACGGTCCCCGCGGGCACCAGGCCTGCCGCGTTGAGCGCCGACGTGCCGTCGACCGAAGCGAGGAACGCCGCCACTCCCCCGCCGCGGTAGGCCGGGTACGGCCCGTTGATCGCGGCGAAGTAGTCGGTCGCGTAGGTCCCCGAGCCGGGTGCGTACGACACGCCGTCCTGCCCGACGATCACCGTCGTGACGCCTTGGCGCAGCAGCGCGCGCTGCACCTCCGGATCGGCGAGCAGCCCGTCGGCGTGCGAGTGCGCGTCCACGAACCCCGGCACCACCAGGCGGCCCGTGACGTCGGTGACGCGATCGCCTGCGCGCGCCTCGACCGGGCCGACGCGGCTGATCGTGCCTGCCTCGATGGCGACGTCGGCCCGGAGCGGCCCGTCCGGGGTGACCACAGACCCCCCGCGAAGGACGACGCGACCCACCGTGGATGCCATGGGTCAGAAGTAGGTGCGCACGAGATCGACCACCACGTCAGATGCCGCGGACTCGACGACCGGCAGCACCCGCCACTTGTCGAACGTCGTGCACGGATGCGACAGGCCGAGCGCGACGACCGAGCCGACCGGGGTCGCCGCGGCATCGGCCAGCCGGAGGAAGGTGTGCTGGTCGTTCAACGCCGAGACTTCGGCGCCGGACAACGCCCGCCACGGCCCGGCGAGATCGGCCGCGCACAGCCGCGGGATCGGCAGCCCCTCGTCGAAGGGGAAGTCGCGCTTGCCGCCGTCCAGCAACGCAAGTCCCGGCTCGGGTTGCGACACGACCCGCGCGATGCCGCGCATCGCGACGCGGAAGCGGGGGGTGTCGGGACCGGCTGCCGCCTCGTCGAACGGCGAGATCTGCCGGTAGAAGCCGTCGTCGTGGACGATGTAGGCGCCCGAACGCAGGGTGAACCGGGTGCGCTCCTCGCCTGCCCCGGCCGCGAACGCCTCCGCGACGAGGTCGAAGTAGGCGCTGCCGCCCGCGGTGACGTACACCTCGCCCGCGTCGTAGAGGTGTTCGACGGCCCGGTGCAACGCGAGCATGCTCGCCAGGTACGCCCGTACCGCGGCGAGCACCGCCGAGGACCGATCGTGCCCGAGGCTGCCCTCGTAGCCCGCGACCCCGGCCAACCGCAGCACGTCGGACGCCGCGATGCGCTCCGCGACAGCGATGCCGTCGGCGACGGTGCGCGCACCGGTGCGACCGCCTGCCGCGCCGAGCTCGACGCACACGTCGATCGGCCGCGCCGGTCGGGCCTGCCGCAGACCGCGCTCCATGGCCTCGACGGTCGCGGGCGAGTCGGCCCAGCACACGAACCGCAAGCCGGGGTCGGCGAGCTCGCCCGCCAGGTAGGCCAGCGCGCCCGCGTCGACGACGGCGTTGGCGAGCATGATCGAGTCGACGCCGAGGCTGCGGGCCGTGCGCACCTGACCCATCGTGGCCAGCGTGATCCCGAGAGCTCCGGCGTCCAACTGCCTGCGCCACAGGGCCGGCGCCATCGTCGTCTTGCCGTGCGGCATGATCTCCAGCCCGCGCTCGCGGCACCAGGCCGCCATGGTCGCGACGTTGCTGCGCATGGCGTCGTCGTCGAGCACCACCAGCGGCGTCCAGAACTCGCCGAGCCGCGGCCGTTCGGCGAGGAACGCGCGCACCGTCCGGCCGACGGCCCGCTCCGGAAGCCCCTTGTCGCGGGCGGTGAGCAGTGCGCCGTCCGCCGTCATTCGTGCAGCTCCACCGACCGTCGCGCCGGCACTGCCAGCGCGTGCAACCGACCGGCGCCCTCGACGTCCGGGCGGATCGTGGCGGTCGCCGTGGCGATCGCGCCGACGATGCAGATGGCGGCAACGTAGATCACCACCGGCCAGATCGCCCCGCCCGCGGCCGCCACCAGCGCGGTGGCGATCAACGGGGCCAGGCCGCCGCCGAGCGTGTTGGAGATCTGGTAGCCGATGTTCACCCCGGTGGTGCGCGCCTCGGGGTCGAACATCTCGCACAGCATGGTCTGCAGGGTGGCCTGCATGGCGACGCCGGGAACGACGAAGCCGATGACCATGCCCAGCCAGATGAGCCACATGTTGCCGGTGCCGTAGAGCATGAAGGTCGGCCAGACGAGGAGCGCGAAGGCGATGCAGCCGACGATGTACACCGTGCGTCGACCGACCTTGTCGGAGACCGCGCCCCACGCGGGAGCGACGAACACCTGCAGGATGCCGACGATCATCGTGCCGACGAACCCGACCTGCGCCGCGACGTGCTTCGCGTTCACCAGGTAGGCGAGGCCGAAGGTCAGCACGACGTAGCCCGCGATCGACTGCGGCAGGCCGATGAGGATGCCGAGGATCGCGTTCTTGGGGTGCCGGAACGCCTCGATCAACGGGTTGGCCTTCTTGCCGCCCGCCTCGACCTGCATCGCCCGGGTCGTCGTGAACTCCTCGGACTCCTCCAGCTGGCGCCGCAGGATGATGGCGACGATCGCCAGGACGAGGGCGATCAGGAACGGGATGCGCCAGCCCCACGTCATGAACCACGACTGCGGCCCGAGGCCGAGCGCGGCCATCAACCCGGCCGACGCGACGTTGGCGAGACCCGCCCCGCTGATCAGGAAGGCGCCGTACAGGCCGTGCCTGCCGGTGGGCGCGTGCTCGACCACCATGGTCGCGGCGCCGCCCATCTCGCCGCCGACGAAGAAGCCCTGCAGCATCCGGAAGAACAGCAGCAGCAGCGGCGCCGCGATGCCGATCGACTGCGCGGACGGGATGAGCCCGATGCAGGCGGTGGCGATGCCCATGCCCACCACCGTGATCATCAGGGTGACCTTGCGGCCCATACGGTCGCCGATCGCACCGAAGACGAGGCCGCCGACCGGGCGGAGGAAGAAGCCGACCGCGAACGTCGCGAACGACGACAGCTGGGCGACCACCGGATCGTCACCCGCGAAGAACACCGCGGGGAATACGGCGGCGGACGCCAGGCCGTACAGGTAGTAGTCGTAGTACTCCATCAGCGTGCCGATCGCGCCACCGGCGATCATCTTGCGCTGCTTGGCATTGGGACCGGTGCGCGGCGTTGCGACGGTCATGCGATCCTCCCTGCCCTGCGAGGGGAAGTGATAGCTAGGCTAACAGCGAGCCGAACATTATGTCTAGGTTGTAGACTGTTTGTTCAGGGGGGTGCTGGCGACATGACGCACGAGACGTTCGAGAACGCCGCCGAGGTGCTGCGCATGTTCCGCCCGGTGATGCGGGCCATCGCCGCCGCGGGCGGTCCCACGTGCGAGGTCGTGCTGCACAACCTGGACGGCGCCGACATCGACCTCGGCCACACGATCATGGCCATCGAGAACGGGCACGTGACCGGCCGCGAGGTCGGCGGACCCTCGACGAGCCTGGGGCTGGATGTCGTGCAGAACCGGCAGGGTGACCACGACGCCTTCGGCTACCGGGGGTTCACCAGCGACGGGAGCGAGCTGCGCTGCTCGTCGGTCTACTTCCGCAACAAGACCGGCGACATCATCGCGGCGCTGTGCATCAACGTCGACCTGAGCGGGCTGCGGCAGGCACGCGGCATCCTCGACGCGTTGCTGCCGCAGACCCCGGCGTCCGCCGCGCAACCCAACGAGTACATCGGGCGGGACCTCGTCGCCGTGATGGACGCCATGATCACGCAGGCGATCAGCGAGGCGGGCAAACCGGTGCCCCACATGACCCGCGACGACAAGATCGCCGTACTCGAGCGGCTGGACCGGCAGGGAGCGACGCAGATGCGCAAGTCCGTCGAGTCGATCGCCACGCGCCTGGGCATCTCCCGCGTCACCGCGTACTCCTACCTCGACGAAGCACGCTCGCGGTAGCGCCGCCCCGCCGGGCTGCGTATCACCACATCCTCGTCGGGCCTCCCTACAGCACCGCCCCTTCTCGACGTCGTGTCCGGGGTCGGTGATGGGAGATCGAGATGACCGAGGCGAAGCCCGCACCACCGGAGGACGCGCCTGCGAAGACCACGTGGGTGCGCAACTGCACCCCCGACCACCTCCGACTGCACGTCGGGGATGCGTTGCTGGTCTTCGCCCCCCTGCAGCGACGCCAACTCGGCGTGGACAGCGCCCGCGACCTCGAGCCGCTGGTCCAGCAAGGCGTGCTCGCCTGCTCGACCCCCACCAGCGACCGGCTCGACAAGCTCGCCCGGTTGATCGAGGCGCTTCCCACGGCACTCGCCGTCGGATTCCTGGTGGCGCTGGTGCTGAACAGCTGGCTGGGCATCGGCGCCCTGATCGTCTTCGCGGCCATCGCGCTCGGGCTGATCATCCTCGCGGTCCTCGTGGCCAGCTTCAGCAGCAGCACCGTGGCGCGGCTCGTCGGGCAGCTGGTGATGTTGTCGCTCGTCGTGGTGATCAGCACCGGCATCCCCGCCCTCGTCGTCTGGCGCTACGGGCTCAACGATCTCGGGTCGGGCAACCCGCTCAGTGAGCTGGCCCGCATGCTGCAGGTGGTCTTCATCGCCTTGGCCTGCATGGTGCCCGGGCTGCTGTTCTTCCTGTTCGACCGGCAACGGCTGAGCACCCTGCGGGCCCGCTTCGAACAGCAGATCTTCCGCCTCGACCCCCGGGTGGCCACGCTCGCCGACGTCGACGCCCGCTACGGCAACCAGCTCGACGAGATGTACGGCCAGAACGGCAGCTCAACGACCACCCGGCTGGCCCGACAGGGCAGGTGGCCCATCCCGCTCGCCACCATCGTCCTCGCGTTCGGCTGGATCCTCGCGCTGCTGCCCGTCAAGACCGACCCGCCACCCGCCTCGTTGACCGACGTCGCCCTCTCCTTCGCGCCGCAGGCCAACACCGTGGCCTTCGGCTTCCTCGGCGCCTACTTCTTCGCGATCAACCTCATCCTCCGCCGCTACGCCCGCGACGACCTCCGTCCCAAGGCCTACAGCACCATCACCGTCCGCGTCATCGTCGCGGTCCTGCTGGGCTGGCTCGTCAAGGTCGTCGCACCGGACTGGCCCCAGATCGGCGCCGCCCTCCTCGTCGTGGCCTTCCTCATCGGCATCGTGCCGGAGACATTCCTGACCTTCCTGCAGGAGATCTACCGCGCCAAGTGGATCCGGCGATTCACGTCCGAGATCGAAGAACCGGTGCCCCTGAAGAACCTCGAAGGGATCGATCTCTACGACCGCGCCCGGCTGCTGGACGAAGGCATCGCCAACATCGAGGCATTGGCCAACCACGACCTCATCGACCTGCTCCTCGAGACCCGCATACCGGCCGCCCGCCTCATCGACTGGATGGACCAGGCCATCCTCCACCTGCACGCCCGGCTGTCCCCCGGCCTCCACAACGCGCTGCGCCGAGCGGGAATCCGGACAGCCAGCGACCTCGTCACCGTCGACGGCAAGCACCGCGGCGCGCTCATCAGCACGCTCGTCCGCAGCATGAACGCGGAGAAGAGCGAGCTCGAAAAGGTGTTGGAGGTGCTCGTCGCGAGCCTGCGCGACGACGAGTGGATGGACTACATCCGCAACTGGCGCACGGGCAGCGCGGTCCACGAACGCACGATCACCCTCCGGGACGGGGGCATCGACGACGAACGGCAACCACGCCCCGACCTGTACCGGCGGACGAACGGACGGCCTGTGGTCAGCGCCGTGACCACACCGCTGTCCGCGTGACTCGGCGCGCGGTCACCGCCGTTCGGGCGCCCGCGACGGGCGGCGCCCGCCCAGCTCGACGCCACCGTCGGCGAGGATCCGGCGGACCTTCACCAGCTTGTAGACGAACAACGCGGTAGCGGCCAGCACACCGGCGTCGTCGACCATGCCGAGCGGGCCGAGGATCGCCTCCGGCACCAGGTCGATCGGCGAGATGAGGTAGAGCGCCGCGGCGCCCATCGCGAACAGCCCGCGCGGCGGGATGCGGTAGCGCCACATCAGGTAGCCGACGACCAGGGTGAGCAGGAGTGCCAGGACGCCGACGATCCAGACGGTGGTGCGCAGCCAGTCGGGCATGGCTCCAGTGTGCCGTGACCGGTCGCCCTACGCCGGGTGGGGTTGCGCGGGCCGGTCGACCCGGTCCTCTCCCGAGCCGGACGTGATCACGGTCTTGTAGGGCACTATCCCGGCGAGCTCGGGCCGGTAGTACGTCATCGTCGACAGCGGCGGCGAGTACGCGTGGATGCTGCTCGCCGGGCCGCTGCCGTCGTTGCCGAGGTTGTGCACGTAGCCAGGGCCGAACGAGCGCATCCGCCCGGCGGCGTGCGAGC
>DATAOO010000071.1:0-26528 GCA_036265695.1 Pseudonocardia sp.
TGACCCGCAGCAGGCGCACCGCAGCACCTCCCTGAGGTCACGACCCGCCGTCCCTGCGGTCGCGACCCGCCGTCCCCGAAGCCGCGACCCGCCGTCACGGATGTCGCGACCCGCCGTCCCCCGAAGCCGCGACCCGCCGTCACGATGTCGCGACCCGCCGTCCCCAAAGCCGCGACCCGCCGTCCCCGAAGCCGCGACCCGCCGTGCCCGAAGGCGCGACTCGCCGTCATCGGAACGGAGACTGCCCGGCGTAATGGGCGGGCTCAGGCGGCGGTCTCGGCCGCGGGCCAGGAGCGCCGCTCGCTACTCCGCTGCGAAGCCCGGCCGATGTAGGTGATCTCCGGCCCGGCGCTGGTGACCAGCAGCTCGGGGAACGTCAGCGCGAGCACCCGGCGCATAGCCGCGTTCTCGGCGAGCACCTCGGCGACGACCTCGGTGATACCGCGCTCCCGGCCGAGCGCGACGACCTCGCGGACGAGCCGCGCGCCGATCCCGTTGCCCTGCCACGCGTCCACGACCTCCACCGCGAGATCGGCCCGACCGGGACCGACCGCGATCAGCCGGGCGATGCCGACGGGCTCCGGGCCGACGAACGCGCCGAGCGCCATGTGCCTGCGGCCGTCGACGGCGGCGAGCTGCGCGCGCATCGGGGCGGACATCCGTGGCACGGCGCCGTGGAAGCGCGTGAAGCGGCTCAGGGTGGACAGACCCGCGAAGACGGCGTCGAGCACCGCGCCGTCGTGGGGGCCCAGCTCGCGCACGGTCAGCGTGGGGGCGGTCATCTCCGGTCCTCTCTCGTGGAGGGCACCAGCGTCGCGTCCGGACGGTCCCGCGCTCATCGGTGCTGATCGCCTATGTCGCATCCGCCCAGCTCAGAGCGCTGGGACGGCCGCATCGCACGGGGGTCGGCGCCCTCGCACCACCGACATGCCCACCGTGCCCACCCGGTCTAGGCAAGGCCGCCGTCCGAGATGGGTGACCTTCCCCGATGGACGGCGAGCCGCCGCACGGCACCGTTCTCGGTGTCGGAAAGACGAACCAGACGAGGAGAACCCCGATGACCGAGACCGTGATCACCGAGACCGTCCGCAACGGCGTGGACACCGCGACGATGTTCGCGACGCTCGACGCGATCAAGGCCCAGCCCGAAATCGCGAAGTTCCGCTTCCGGGCCCGCAACCAGTGGCTGGGCGGCAGCCACAACCGTTCGACGATCAAGGACTTCTACGCCGCGTGCGGCGAGGACACCACCCGCACCGAGGCCTGGACGCTGGACGCGGGCGAGCCCGCGATCCTGCTGGGCAGCGACGAAGGCCCGAACCCGGCCGAGTACCTGCTGCACGCGCTGGCCGCCTGCGTGACCACCTCGCTGGTGTACTCGGCCGCCGCCCGCCGCGTGAAGCTGACGATGGTCGAGTCGACGCTCGAGGGCGACCTCAACGTGGAGGGTGCGATGGGCACCAACACCGTCGACTTCCGCAACGGCTTCGAGCGGATCCGGATGAGCATCCGCATCGCGGGCGACGCCCCCGCCGAGAAGCTGCGCGAGGTCGTGCAGCGCGGCACCGACCGCTCCGTGGTCTTCGACTCGATCACCAAGGGCGTGCCGGTCTCCGTCGACGTCGACACCGTCTGACGGCCCCACCAGGGTGGCCGGGCCGCGCAGGCCCGGCCACCCCACGAGAGGACCAAGCCATGCACGAGTACGACGCCGTCGTGGTCGGCGCCCGGTGCGCCGGCTCCGCGACCGCGATGCTCATGGCCCGCGCGGGGATGCGGGTGCTGCTGCTCGACCGCGTGCACCCCACGCGGGACACGCTCTCCACCCACGCCCTCATGCGGGCCGGGGTGCTGCAGCTCGACCGGTGGGGCCTGCTCGACCGCATCGCCGCCGCGGGCACGCCCGCGGTCACCGGCACGACCTTCCACTACGCCGACGGCGCCGAGCACGTCGCGCTCACCGCGCCGCTCTACGCGCCGCGGCGCACGGTGCTCGACCCGATCCTGCTGGCCGCCGCCGAGGAGGCGGGCGTCGAGACCCGGTTCGGCGTCGACGTGCACGCGGTGACCCGGGCGGACTCCGGCCGCGTCACCGGCGTGCGCGCCACCGTGCGGGGCGAAGGCGGGCAGGACGTGCGCGCCGCGCTCACGGTCGGCGCCGACGGCCTGCGCTCCGGCATCGCCCGCGCGGTCGACGCCCGCCGGACCTGGCACGGCGTCGAGGCGAGCGCGCTCGTGTTCGGCTACTGGCCGGTGGAGCGCCTCGACAGCTACGGGTGGCACTACCGCCCCGGCGCCGCCGCGGGCGTGATCCCCACGAACGACGGCCTGGCCTGCGTCTGGGCCGGGCTGCCCGCCGCGGAGTTCGCGGCGCGCCGCCGCGCGGGTCTCGACCAGGTGTTCGCCGACGTGCTCGCGCACGCGGCGCCCGACCTCGAGTTCCCGGCGCACGAGCGCGTCGGGCCGCTGCGCGGCTTCCCGGGCGTGCCCGCCCGGCTGCACCAGCCCGTCGGCGACGGCTGGGCGCTGGTCGGCGACGCGGGCTCGTTCAAGGACCCGCTGACCGCACACGGCATCACCGACGCGCTGCGCGACGCCGAACTCCTCGCGCGGGCCGTGCTGGACGGCACGCCCGCCGACTACGCGACCACCCGCGACGCCCTCACGCTGCCGCTGCTGCGCGTCGCCGAGGAGATCGCGGCCTACCGCTGGGACACCACCGCGGTGAAGCAACTGCTGCGCGCCGAGAGCGCGGCGATGAAGCCGGAGGTCGCGGTGCTCCGCGGCCTGGACCTATCCACAGTGGGGAGGGCGGCGTGAACGCCACCTGGGAAATCCGCGACGCACTGCTGCTGGCCTTCGAGGAGCTGTCCTCCTACGGCGTGCTCACCGTGCCCGCAGCCACCGGCGAGACCGCGCAGATCCGTTTCGAACTGGCCCGCGCGCTCCTCGCGACGGCGCCGTTCGGCCTCGGCTCGTACGCGTTCTGGCTCGAGTCCGACGAGCACCACTTCGCCGCAGGACGCAGGCCACCGCTCTACACCAGCGGGCCGGAGGTCGACATCGCGCTCGCCGCGGCGCTCGCCCACCAGGGCTACGACATCGAGGCGTCCGACACCATCGATGAGGCGGCGTGATGATCGACACCGCGAGCATCGACACCGACCGACTCATGGGGCTCTGGGCCGATCCGCCCGCCGACGACGTCTCGGCCCTCGCGGCGATCCGCGCCCTCTACACCGACCCCGTGCAGATCAACGGCACGACGATGACCGCGCTCGACCTCCTGGCCCGCGTGCGCGGGATGCAGCGGGCCTACAGCGGGCTGCGGCACGAGCTGGTCGAGCGGGTCGACGCGCCGGGCAGGCTCGTCATCGCCTTCCGGCTCCGCGGCACCCACACAGGCCCGCTGGCCACGCCGTTCGGCGAGCTGGCCGCGACCGGCCGCACGTTCGAGGTCCGGGTGATCGACATCCTGACCCTCGCCGACGGCCGGGTCAGCGCCGTCACGATGGTGGCCGACGAGCTGGGCCAGCTCGCCGGGCTCGGTGCCCTCCGCCTGGCCTGACCGCACGAGATTGCCCTGAGCGGGGTTCCCGACCACCGGAAACCCGCTCAGGGCAATTTCGCGCTCGGGTTTCACCGATCGGCCGCGGAAACACGTCCGCGCCGGTCATCCTCGCGGCATGACCGTGCCGGGGTGGCCCGTGGCGTTCCGCGGCTCGCACGCCGTCGCGGCCGGGCTGGTTACGCGTGACCGGCTGCGCGGCCCGCGGTTCCAGCGGCTGCTGCCCGACGTCTACGGCCGAGCGTGCCCTGGTCCACCTGATCTGTTGCTGCGATCGCTAGCCGCGTACCGACTGGTGGAGGGCCGCGGCGTGCTGTCCGGGTACTCCGCCGCCACAATGCTCGACGCGGCCTGCGCGCCACGGCTGAGCGTTCCCGCCGAGGTCACAGTCGTCGGCGGCGGACTGCGCTCCCGTCCCGGGCTGGTCGTGCACCGCGACACGCTGCTCTCCGACGAGATCACGGAGGTCGGGGAGGTGCGGTGCACGAGCCCGCTGCGCACCGCGTTCGACCTGGCCCGCGGCCCGAACCGAGACGATGCGGTGGTCGCCGTCGACCGGTTGGCCAACCGACATCGATTCGCGCCCGACCGGGTCGAGGAGCTGTGCGCCCGCCACCCCGGCAGACGCGGAGTCGCCCGGATACAGGGCGTGCTCGCGCTGGCAACGCCCTACGCGGGGTCACCGATGGAGACCCGGATTCGGCTGCTGATCGTCGCCGCCGGGCTCCCGTGCCCGGAGGTGCAGTGGGTCGTGCAGGACGGCGCCGCTCGGACGGCGATCTGGCTGGACCTGGCGTGGCCGGAGCTCATGATCGGCATCGAGTACGAGGGTTGGGCGCACACCGAGCCGGGCCGGGTGCTGCGCGACATCGGCAGGCACACCCGCCTTGTCGACCGCGGCTGGGCGATCTACCGCTACACCAAGCTCGACGCTACGGCGAGCGCGACCGGATCGTCGCGGAGCTGACGCGCGCCCGACGAACGAGATTGCGCTCAGCGGGGTTTTGCGCGCTCTGAAGCCCGCTGAGCGCAAACTCACGCCGCCGTCGCGAAGGAGGTGCGGGCGGCGAGGTGGGCGGTCACGTGCTCGGCGTCGGCGGCCACGCCGTCGAGGAAGCTCGAGGACCGCCGCGACTGCCACCGCAGGCCCAGGAAGTACAGCCCGGGCGCGGCCGTGATGCCGTGCTCATGCTCGGGCTCCCCGGCGGCGTCCAGCACGGGCGCCGAGAGCCAGGAGTAGTCGCGGCGGAACCCGGTGGCCCAGATGACCGCGGCGATGCTGCCCAGGTCGAGCTCGCGCGGTCCTTCGGCGACGGGCCCACGGCTCCGCGCCGGTTCGACCGGCACCGGGTACCGGTGGGTGGCGACGTAAGCGTCGACGGTGGCGCGGAACCGGTCGGCGTTGGCGTCGGCGGCCGCGAGCGTTGCCGCGAGGTCGTCGCCGAACCGGGCCCAGCAGCCGTCCCGCACGTCGAGGAACCGACCGTGGACGACGACGCCCTGAGCGGCCAACGTGGGCACGTCCAGGTCCTGGGTGCCGCCCGCCAGCACGGCGTTGCGGCTGCGGCGCGGCGGCCGTCCGCCGGGCAGCGTGTCCACCGACCGCGACAGCATGCCCAGCCGGTCCATCCACCAGTACGTGTCGTGGCCCCGGTAGCGGCGGGGAAGCGTCTTGTGGCCGCCGACGGCCAGGTGCACCCGCCGCCCGGCCGCGGCCAGCTCACGCGCGATCTGCTGCCCGGAGGGGCCCGCCCCCACCACGAGCACCGCACCGGGCGGCAGGCCGTCCGGGTTGCGGTAGTCGCTCGTGTGCAGGGCGGGCACCGGCAGCTCCACCGCGGGAACGTGCGGCGTGGCCAGCTCGCCGGTAGCGATGATCACGTTGCAGGCCGTCAACGGGCCCGCGGACGTCTCCAGCACCCAGCCGTCCCCGCCGGGCTGCACCCGCGTCACGGTGACGTCGCTCACTACCGGCGCGGCGAACGACCGCGCGTAGTCCGCGAGGAACGCCGCGGTCTCGGCGCCGGTCATGAACCCCTCCGGGTCCGGCCCGGAGTAGGCATGCCCGGGTAGTCGGGTCTGCCAGTTGGGCGAGAGCAGGGTGAACGAGTCCCATCGCTGCGAGCGCCACTTCTCGGCCACGCGGCCACGCTCTAGCACGACGTGGTCGATCCCGCGGCTCACCAGCCACCAGCTGGCCGCGAGACCGGCCTGGCCTGCGCCGATGACCACGGTGTTGCGATGGGTACGCACGGTGTCCTCCTCGGTTCGGGTCTGCTCAAACGCTAGAAATCGGGAGGACGACCGACATCGGCGTGAGCTGCCCATTCCGGACGTGCGGCCGCCTAGGTTGTTCCCGTGCCGCTCGAACGCGACGGTGAGCGCGAAGTCCTCGAAGGCGCGCTGCACCGCGCGACGCGGGGCACGGGCTGCGTCGTGCTCGTCTCGGGCGAGGCGGGCATCGGCCAAGGCGAGCCTCGTGCGCGCGTTCCTGCGGGCCGCGGCGCACTGCGCCACCGTGCTGCAGGGCGCCTGCGACGACCTGCTGACCCCGCGCACCCTGGGCCCCCTCCGCGACGCCGCCCGGGGCCTCGGCGGTCCGCTCGGCGCCGCACTCGCCGACGGCGACCGGGACGCGGTGTTGGCCGCCGTCCTCATCGAGCTGGGCGGCGCCCGGCCGACCTCTGGGCGCTCACGCGTCCGCACGAGGCGGTGGCCACGTCCCAGCGGGCCGTCGAACTGCTCGCCGACGACGGCGACACCGCCCGGCAGCGTGGACGCTCTGCTACAACGGCTTGTTGCTCACCGGGGTCGACCGGTACGCCGAGGCGCTGACCGTCGGGGCGGCCGCCGTCGGCATGGCGGAGCGCCTCGGGTCGCCGTTCTCGTAACGGCGAGTCTTCACTTCCAGCTCGGTGTGTTGCGATTTCGACGCGGCATTTGCCGCGCCGGCGCGGGCGCTGGGCGTCGCGAGAACCGCGACCCGCCGTCGCGAGAACGGGGACTCGCCGTCGTCGAAACGGGGACTCGCGGTGCCCAGATGACCAACACGCGGTGTCGGATCGTGCGACTCACCGCGGCGGTGGGGTTACGCGCGCGCCGGGGTCGCCGTGCGGGCGATGAAGCGGAAGCGGTCGCCGCGGTAGGCCGAGCGCGTCCACTCGACGGGGCGCCCACCCGCGGCCTCGCCGAGGCGGTGCACGAGCAGCAAGGGGTGCCCGGTCTCGATGCCCAGCAACTCGGCGGTGACCGGGTCGGCCAGCTGCGTCTGCACGATGTCCTCGACGGCCTGCAGCTCGATGCCGTAGGCGTCGCGCAAGGTGGCGTAGAGCGAGCCCCGGCGGTCGAGCTCGGCGGCGAGGCCCGGGTACTCGCCCGCGAGGCGCGCCGTCTCGTGCGCGAGCGGCGTGCCGTCGACGAGGCGGACGCGGTCGACGCGGCACACCGTCGACACCCCGAGGCGCAGCGCCGTCTCGCCGGTGGCGGGCTCGACCGTGACGGCGAGCACGCGGCTCGCCACCCGTCCCTGTCCGAGGTCGTCGGTGAACGAGGAGAGCTGGCGGATGTGCACCAGCCGCGGCTCGGCGATGTAGGTGCCGCTGCCCTGGGTGCGCACGAGCAGGCCCTCGACGACGAGCTCGGCGATCGCCTGCCGCACCGTGGTGCGCGAGGTCGCCAGCTGCTCGGCCAGCTCGCGCTCGGTGGGCAGGGCCGTGCCCGGGTCGCCCGCGTCGACCAGCCCGCGGAGCTGCTCCTTCACGAGCCAGTACTTCGGCACCCGCGTCGACGTCACACCCTTGCCCTCCCCATTGGTCTATGCCAAAGTACCATGCAGCAAGTGGTGTAGACCAATCTGGAGGAAACTCGTGACCGCGGTGTTGGGCCTGGACATCGGCGGCTCGACCACCCGGGCGGTGCGCGCCGAGGACGGCCGGTGCGTCGCCGAGGCCCGCGCGGGTAGCGCGAACATCCGCTCGGTCGGGCCCGCCGAGGCGGCCCGCCAGCTCGACGCCGTGCTGGCCGGGCTGCGCACCGACGACGTCGCCGCGATCTGCGCCGGGGCCGCGGGCGCCGACTCCCCACCCGCCCGCGCCGCGCTCTGCGAGCTCCTGGCAACGCGACTCCCGGGGGCGGCGGTCGAGGTCGTGCACGACGCCCGGCTGGTCCTCGCGGCCGCCGACCTCGATGCGGGCATCGCCGTGATCGCGGGCACCGGTTCCGCGGGCTGGGGCCGCACCGCGGACGGCCGCCACGCCCGTGCGGGCGGCTTCGGCTACCTGATCGGCGACGAGGGCAGCGGCTACTGGACGGCCCGCGAGGCCGTGCGGCACGTGCTGCACCGCGCCGACACCGGCGCCGCGCCCGACGCGCTCGGCGCGGCCCTGCTCGACGCGTGCGGGGTGGCCGCGCCCGGCGACCTGTTCGACCTGTTCTACGCCCGGCCCGAGCGCGCGTACTGGGCCGGTTACGCGGGGGTCGTGGCCGGGTTGGCCGCGACCGACCCCGTTGCCGCTGACATCCTCGATCGCGCCGCCGACGCGCTCGCGCGCCTCGCGGGCACGGTCGGCGCCCGGCTCGACAGCACGGGACCCGTCGTGCTCGGCGGCGGGTTCGCGGTGCACGAGGCCGCGCTGCGCGCCGCCGTGGCCGCCCGGCTCGTCGAGGCAGGCCTTCCCGACGTGCGCGTGATCCCCCGCGACCCGGTGGCAGGCGCCGTCCGGCTCGCCCGACGCCTCCTGGAGACCGCATGACCACCCCAGGCGGTCTGATGGCCGCCGAGATCGCCCAGCAGCCCGCGCAGTGGCGCACCCTGCTGGCCGACGCGGGCCCGGAGCTCGACGCCGTGGCCGCGACCATCCGCCGCTACGACCCGCACACCGTGCTGCTCGTCGCCCGCGGCACCAGCGACCACGCCGCGCTCTACGCCAAGTACCTCGTCGAGATCCGGCTGGGGAAGGCGGCGGGCCTGGTCTCGCCGTCGACGATGACGGCCTACGGCGCCCGGCCCGACTTCCGCGGCGTGCTCATGATCGCCGTCAGCCAGTCCGGCGGCTCGCCCGACCTGGTGCGGTCGGTGGAGGTGGCCCGCGACTGCGGGGCGCTGACCGTCGCCGTCACCAACAACGCGGCCTCCGACCTCGCCCGCGCGGCCACCGCGCACGTCGACGTGCTCGCCGGGCCGGAGCGCGCGGTCGCCGCCACGAAGTCGTACACCGCACAGCTGCTCGCGCTGCACCAGCTGCTCGACCGGGTCGGCGGCGGTGATGGGGCCGCCGCCACCCCCTTGCCCGACCTGGGCCACGCCGTGCTGGAACGGGGCGGAGAGATCGCCGCCCTCGCCTCCCGCTACCGCTTCGCGCAGCGGATGGTGACGACGGGGCGCGGCTACTCCTACCCGACCGCCCGCGAGGCCGCGCTGAAGCTCATGGAGACCGCCTACCTCTCGGCGCAGGCGTTCTCCGCCGCCGACCTGCTCCACGGGCCACTCGCGATGATCGACCCGCTGGTGCCGGTGCTCGCGGTCGTCGCCGACGGGATCGGCGGCCGCGCGATGGCCCCGGTGCTGCCCCGGCTGGCCGAGCGGGGCGCGGACGTGTGCGTGATCGGCGCGGCGCCGGGCGCGCACGTGGTGCTGCCCGCGGGCGCACCGGAGGAGCTGTCGCCGCTGCTGGAGATCCTGCCGTTCCAGCTGCTCGCGCTGCACGTCGCCGTCGAGCGCGGGGGCGATCCGGACGCGCCGCGCGGCCTGGCCAAGGTCACGGAGACGCTGTGATCCTGACCGCGGACGCGTTGGTCGCCCCCGGTGTCGACGGGCCGGGCTGGCTGCAGGTCGACGGCGACCGGATCGCGGCGCTCGGCGCGGGCGTGGTCGCCGCCGACGCGCACTTCCCGGTGCTCGTGCCCGGGTTCGTCGACGTCCACGTGCACGGCGGCGCCGGGGCGGCGTTCCCGGGCGGCGACGTCGAGGAGGCGGCGCGGGCGGTGGCGTTCCACCGGGCCCACGGCACCACCACCACGCTCGCCAGCCTGGTCACGGCCGCGCCCGAGGAGCTGCGCCGCGGGGTGGACGCGCTCGCCGAACTGGTCGTCGACGGCCAGATCGCGGGCGTGCACCTCGAAGGACCCTGGCTCGCCGCTTCCCGCTGCGGTGCCCACGACCCCGCCCAGCTGCGCGACCCCGATCCGGACGAGCTGGACGAGCTGCTGGCCACGGGCGTGATCGCGATGGTCACCCTCGCCCCGGAACGGGTCGGCGCGATCGACGCCGTCCGCCGGGTCGCCTGCGCGGGCGCGGTGGCGGCCGTCGGGCACACCGACGCCGACTTCGCGCTGACCCGCGCGGCGATCGAGGCGGGCGCACGGCACGCCACGCACCTGTTCAACGCCATGGCGCCGCTGCACCACCGCGAGCCCGGACCCGTCGCCGCGCTGCTGGACGACGAGCGCGTGACCGTCGAGCTGGTGACGGACGGCCTGCACGTGCACCCCGCGCTGTGGGACCTCGTGGTGCGGGCCGCGGGCGCGCAGCGGGTGGCCGCCGTGACCGACGCGACGGCCGCGGCGGGCATGCCCGACGGCGCCTACCAGCTCGGGCACCTCGACGTCGAGGTCGTCGACCGGGTGGCCCGGCTCGCGGGCGGCGCCGCCGGGCTCGGGGCGATCGCGGGCAGCACCGCCACCGCCGACGCGCTCTTCCGCAACATCGTGGCGCACACCGCCGGGCCGCGGGCGATCGCGCTCCGCCGGGCGGCGACGATGACCGCGGCCACCCCCGCCCGCGCGCTGGGACTGGCCGACGTGGGGGAGCTCGCGGTCGGCCGTCGCGCCGACCTCGTGGGCCTCTCCGCGGATCTGGCCGTCGAGGCGGTCTACCGGTCGGGGGATCGGGTAACCCCGTGGCATGACCGATGACGAACGACACGGCGCCTTCGTGCGCGCACCTGTCGGCATCGACGAGCGCATCACCGCGGACGGTTCGTCGCGGTGGCCGGTCGAGGCGGGTCGGTACCGGCTGATCGTCGCGCGGGCGTGCCCGTGGGCGAACCGTGCGGTGATCGCGCGGCGGCTGCTCGGCCTGGAGGGCGCGATCTCGATGGGGATCGCCGGGCCGCTGCACGACGAGCGCAGTTGGCGCTTCCACCTCGACCCCGACAACCGCGACCCGGTGCTGGGCATCGAGTACCTCGGCGAGGCCTACCGCAAGGCCGACCCCGACTTCGACGACGGCATCACCGTGCCCGCCATGGTCGACCTCGAGACCGGCGCGGTGGCCACCAACGGCTTCCAGCAGCTCACGCTGGACTTCTCCACCCAGTGGACCGCCTTCCACCGCGCCGGGGCGCCCGACCTCTACCCGGAGCCGCTGCGCGCCCAGATCGACGAGGTCAACGCCGACGTCTACGCCGACGTCAACAACGGCGTCTACAAGTGCGGGTTCGCGAGTGCGCAGGACGCCTATGAGAAGAACTTCACGGCGCTCTTCGCGCGGCTCGACGCGCTGTCGGACCGGCTCGCGACGCGGCGCTACCTCGTCGGCGACACGATCACCGAGGCCGACGTGCGGCTGTGGGTCACGCTCGTCCGCTTCGACGCCGCCTACCACGGCCACTTCAAGTGCAACCGCCAGAAGCTCACCGAGATGCCGGTGCTGTGGGCCTACGCGCGCGATCTGTTCCAGACGCCCGGCTTCGGCGACACGATCGACTTCACCCAGATCAAGCAGCACTACTACGGCGTGCACAAGGAGATCAACCCGAGCGGCATCGTGCCCGCGGGCCCGGACCTCGCGGGCTGGCGCACCCCGCACGGCCGCGAGGAGCTGGGCGGCCGCCCGTTCGGCGACGGCACCCCGCCCGGCCCGCCGCCACCCGGCGAGCGGGTGCCGCCGGTCGGCTGACGAGCGCGCCGCTATCCGGGACGCCCGTCGCAAGGTTGACGGCCGCTGCGCGAGCCGCGCCGCCGTGCGAGAACGCGTGGCGGCGACGTCCGTCGAGCGGACGTCAGGCGAGTGTGTCGGCGGGGCCGAGCGCGCCCGCCGCGCGGGCCGCGAGCGTCGCGGCGCCGAAGGTGCCCGCCTCGGCGACGTCGGCGACGACCAGCGGCCCGAACAGCCGTCGTTTCGCGGCCAGCACGGCGGCGCTCGCGCACCAGCCGCCCGTCACGACCAGCCGCTGGTGCGGGCCGACGATCCGGGCCATCGTCGCGATACGCTCGGCCGCCGCCCGGGTCTCGGCCTCGATGACCGCGCGCCAGGTGCCGCCCGCCCCGTTGGCGACGGCCGGGCCGGTGGCCGATCGGCTTGCGGTCGCGCCCATCCGGCTCGCGTCAGCGGGCGCTCGGTCTCCGGCGGCGCCCGCCTGGAGATCGGCGGCGAGCGCGGCCGCGTCGAGCTCGGCGAGGTCGGCCCAGGCGACGCCGAGCTCGTCGAGCGTGTGCCGCAGCACCAGCCCGCCCTGCGTGCCGCCGAGCAGCGACCAGTTCCCGACCTGCACGCCGAGGTCGGTGGTGATGCCCGCGGCGGCGAGCGCCTCGACCTGCTCGGCCGCCAACCCCGCCGTCACGGTCCGCAGCACGGCTTCGGCCGAGCCGTGGGAGTCGAGCAGGTCACCCGCCCCGGCGACGCCGGTGCCCACGGCGGCGGCCTGGTGGTCGTGGCCCGCGATCGTCACGACCGCGCCCGCGAGCGGCGGGTGCGTGGCCGTGCCGATCGGCTGCCCGGCCGCCACCAGCGGCGGCATCAGCGACGCCGCCGCGCCCGACCAGGCCAGCAGCTCCGGGTCGAAGGCCGCGCTCGCCAGGTCGAGCCAACCGGTGCGGCTGGCCAGCGACCGCTCGCTGACCTCGTCGGCTCCGAGCCCCCGCGCCACCCACTCCGCGACGTTGAACCGCCGCACCGCCGCCCGGCTCGCGGGCACGTGCGCGGTGAGCCAGCGGTGCTTGGTCAGCGCGTACTGGTTGGTCGGCGGCTTGCCGGTGCGACGGGTGAAGCTCGCGGGATCCACGTCGCGGACGAGCCGCTCGGCCTCGGCGCCGTCGCGGCCGTCGTGCCAGGCGATGGCGGGCGCGAGGGGTGCGCCGTGCCCGTCGACGAGCACGCCGGTCTCGCCCATGCTCGCGATGCCGACGCCGCCGACGGGTTCCCCCGATGCCCGCAACGCCTCCGCGATGGCCGCGAAGGCGCTCTCCCGCAAGGCCATCGGGTCCACCTCGACGCCGTGCGGCCCGGTGTACCAGGGCGTGGCGGCCCGTCCCGAGCCGACCGGGCGTCCCGCGTCGGAGTAGACGACGGCCTTCGTCGACGACGTGCCGACGTCCACCCCCAGCCACGGCACTAGATCCGCACCCCCCGACCGGTGCGCAGGCTCTCGTTCGCGGCGTCGGCGAGCACCAGCGCGGCGCGGCCGTCGCCGAAGGACGGCTCAGGCGGCGTGCCGTCCTCGATCGCGGTGAGGAAGTGGTCGAGCTCGGCGGGGTAGGTCGTGCCGTAGCGCTGGCGGAAGAAGTTCAGGTAGGGCGCGGCGGCCTCGGAGCGTTCGGCGGTGGCGTAGCGCACGCTGGTGGGCCGCTGGTTGTCCACGCTCAGCATCCCGCTGCTGCCGAACGCCTCGATCCGCTGGTCGTAGCCGAAGACCGCCCGCCGGCTGTTCGTGATGTGCGCGAGCGCGCCGTCCGCGGAGCGGAGCACGACGACCGCGCTGTCGATGTCGCCCGCTGCGGCGATGTAGGGCGCAACGAGGTTGGCCCCGACCGCGTGCACCTCGACGATCTCGCCGAGCAGGAACCGCGCCATGTCGAAGTCGTGGATGGTCATGTCCCGGAACAGGCCGCCGGAGCTCGGGAGGTAGCCCTCGGGCGGCGGCTCGGGGTCACGGCTGGTGATCGCGACGTGCTCCAGCCTGCCGATGTCGCCCGCCCGCACCCGGTCGTGCACCTCGCGGAACGACGGGTCGAAGCGGCGGTTGAAGCCCACCATGACGACGGGGGACAGCGGCGCGATCTCCGCCCAGCACGCGTCGACCCGCGCGATGTCGAGGTCGATCGGCTTCTCGCACAGCACGGCCTTGCCCGCGGTGACGGCGGCCACCAGGAGGTCGACGTGGGTGCTCGTCGGCGAACCGATGATCACGGCGTCGACGTCGTCGTCGGCGAGCACCGTGGCGACCTCCGCCGTCGCCCGCGCGCCGTGCCGGGCCGCGAGCTCCTTCGCCGGGCCCTCCATCGGGTCGCACACCCAGGCGAGCTCGGCGCGCGGGTTCGCCGTCACCGACTCCGCGTGCACCGTGCCGATCCGTCCGCAGCCGAACAGGGCGATTCGTGTCATGGCGGTCCTTCCGGTCGGCCAAACCGAACCTACTGCCCGGCGCCCTGGTCGGAACGACGGACGGCCGCCGCCGGTGGGGTGGAGCCGACCCCGAGCCCGACCGTGGCCGCCTGATCGCGCTAGCGTCGCCGGATGGGTAGGACGCCGGAGGAACTGCGCAGCCACCGCTGGTACGGCGCGACGGACCTGCGGTCGTTCGGCCACCGCTCCCGCACGGCGGGCATGGGGTACGAACCCGCCGACTACGCGGGCAAGCCGGTGATCGCGATCCTCAACACCTGGAGCGACATCAGCCCCTGCCACATCCACTTCAAGGAGCGGGTGGAGGACGTCAAGCGCGGGGTGTGGGCGGCGGGCGGCTTCCCGGTGGAGCTGCCCGCGATGTCGCTGTCGGAGCCGTTCCTCAAGCCCACCTCGATGCTCTACCGCAACCTCCTGGCCATGGAGGCCGAGGAGCTGCTGCGGGCCCACCCCATGGACGGCGCGGTCCTCATGGGCGGCTGCGACAAGACCACCCCGGGCCTGCTCATGGGCGCCGCCTCCATGGACCTGCCGACGATCTACGTGCCGTGCGGGCCGATGCTGTCCGGCCGCTGGGGATCCACGCCGCTGGGCTCGGGCAGCGACGTCTGGAAGTACTGGGCCGAGCTGCGCGCCGGGCAGATCACCGAGGCGGACTGGAAGGAGATCGAAGGCGGCATCGCCCGCTCACCGGGCCACTGCATGACGATGGGCACGGCCTCGACGATGACGAGCGCGGCCGAGGCGCTCGGCGTCACGCTCCCCGGCGCGGCCTCGATCCCGGCCGTCGACTCCCGGCACGCCGTGATGTGCGCGCGCAGCGGCCGTCGGATCGTGGAGATGGTGTGGGAAGACCGGCGCCTTTCGACGATCATGACGGCCGCGGCCGTGCGCAACGCCGTCGTCACCGCGCTGGCCATCGGCGGCTCGACGAACTCCGTGATCCACCTGATCGCCATGGCCCGCCGCGTGGGGGTGCCGCTCTCGCTGGCCGACTTCGACGCGCTCGCCCGCACCACCCCGCTCCTGGCCAACATCCGTCCGTCGGGCGCCTTCCTGATGGAGGACTTCTTCTACGCGGGCGGCCTGCCCGCGCTCCTGCGCAACCTCGGGGACCTGCTCGACACGTCGGCGCTGACGGTGAACGGGCGCACGCTGGGGGAGAACATCGCCGACGCCCGGGTGCACAACCCCGACGTCATCCGCACCCGCGACGATCCGCTGGTCGCGTCGGACACGCTCGCCGTGCTCCACGGCAACCTCGCCCCCGACGGCGCGGTGATCAAGCCGCCCGCCGCCGAGGAACGGCTGCACCGGCACGCGGGCCCGGCCGTCGTGTTCGCCGACTACGACGACATGGCCGCGCGCATCGACGACCCCGACCTCGACGTCGACGAGAACTCGGTGCTGGTGCTGCAGTCGGCGGGCCCGCAGGGCGCGCCCGGGATGCCGGAGTGGGGCCAGCTGCCGATCCCGAAGAAGCTCCTCGAACGGGGCGTGCGGGACATGGTGCGGATCTCCGACGCCCGGATGTCGGGCACGAGCTACGGTGCGTGCGTGCTGCACGTCGCGCCGGAGAGCCACGTCGGCGGCCCGCTGGCCCTGGTGCGCACCGGCGACGTGATCGAGCTCGACGTGCCGTCGCGACGGCTCAACGTCGCCGTAAGCGACGAGGAGCTGGCCCGGCGCCGGGCCGCCTGGCAGCCCCCGCCGCCCCGCTACGGCCGCGGCTACGGCGCGCTGTTCATCTCCCATATCGGCCAGGCCGACGCGGGCTGCGACTTCGACTTCCTCGAGCACGGCCCACCCGTCCCGGAGCCCGAGATCCACTGACGGTGAGTCGTACGTTCCACCGCGGTGAGTCGTACGTTCCGCCGGGGTGAGTTGGGCGGATCTCGGTGGACGGGCGCCCGGTGGCGGGTAGAGGCTGCGGGGATCGGGGGGTGGGGGATCGGGGATCGCTCATGACGGAGGTGAAGGCGGGGCCGCGGCACGCCGCGCTCCTGGCGCTCGTGCTGGTCGTCGCGGGGTTCGCGTATGGCTGGCGGGCGCAGAGCGTGCCGCTGGAGCCGTACTACGCGGCTGCCGTGCGTGCGATGGCGGGGAGCTGGCACGACTTCGTGTTCGGCGCGTTCGACCCCGCGGGCACGGTGACGCTGGACAAGCTGCCGGGCGCGTTCTGGCTGCAGGCGCTGTCCGTGCGGGCGTTCGGCGTGAACACCTGGGGGATCGTGTTGCCACAGGTGGTCGAAGGCGTGCTCGCCGTGCTCGTGCTCTACCGGATCGTGCGCCGACTCGGCGGGCCGGGCGCGGGCGTCGTCGCGGCCGCCGTGCTGGCGGTGAGCCCCGCGGTCGTCGCGCTGGACCGCGGGAACATCTCGGACTCGCTGATGATCCTGCTGGTGCTGCTGGCCGCCGACGCGGTGTGCGGCGCCCTCGTCGACGGCCGGTGCTGGCGGCTGGTCCTCGCGGGCGTGTGGGTGGGCCTGGCGTTCCAGGCCAAGATGCTCGAAGCCTGGCTCGTGTTGCCCGCGCTCGCCCTGACCTACCTCGTCGCGGGTCCCGGCGGGATCGGACGGCGGATCGGGCAGGCGCTGGTCGGCGGGACGGCCGCGGCCGTCGTCTCGCTGTCGTGGATGGTGGCGGTGAGCCTCGTGCCCGCGGCGTCGCGGCCCTACGTCGACGGCAGCTCCGGCAACTCGCTCTTCGAGCAGGTGTTCGTCTACAACGGGTTCGGTCGGGTCGGTGCGGCGAGCCCGTTGCAGGTGCTGGCCGGGCAGGGCCTGGGGTTGGTGACGGTCGGGGGCGCGCCGAGCCCCGCCCGGCTTTTCGTCGGCGACCTCGGCCACGAGACCGGCTGGCTGCTCCCCCTCGCGCTCGTCGTCGCGGTGGCGGGCCTGGTCGGTGCCCGCGGGCGGCCGCGCACCGACCCGTTGCGGGCGGGGTACCTGCTCTGGGGCGCGTGGCTGGTCGTGCTCGGGGCGGCGTTCTCGGCCACGTCCACGATCAACGGCTACTACACGGCGGCGCTCGCCCCGGCCGTCGCGGGCATCGTCGGGATCGGCGTGGCCGACCTGCGGCGGCAGGAGTCGCGGGTGCCGCGCGTGGTCGCCGCGGCGGCCATCGCCGCCTCGGCGGTCTACGCCGCCTGGCTGCTCGCAGGCGTGACCCTCGGCGCGCCGGCCTGGCTCGGGCCGGTCGTGCTGGTGCTCGCCGCCGTGGCGGCCGGACTGCTGCTCGGCGGGCGGTGGGTCCGCGTCGGGTTGGGGCTCGGCGCGGCGGCGCTGCTGCTCGCGCCGACGCTGGGCGCGGCCGAGATCGTCGCACGCGGTGCGGGCGCCCTCGACACCCCGTTCGAGGCCCGCGACGACGTGGTGGCGATCGACCGGCTGTTCGTCGCGACGCCCGCGCTCGTCCGCAAGACCCTGCCCGGCCTGGAAAAGGCCCGCGGGGGCGCGCCGGACCTGCTCGCCGTCCAGTCCGCCGCCGTGGCCTCGGTGTTCAGCTACCCGAACGGCGACGAGGTGCTGCCGATCGGCGGGTTCACCGGCACCGGCCCGTCACCGTCGCTCGACCAGGTGCGCGCCGCGGTCGCGCACGGGCAGTTCCACCTGGTGCTGACGTTCCCGTCCGGCGACCCGCGCATCGCGTGGATCGCGCAGCACTGCAGGCCGCTCCCCGACACGCCCCCGCCGTTCCACGGCTTCTCCTGCAGCCCGGCCGACGCCGCCGCGCCGTGACCGCCCGTCCGAACGGCCGGCACGCGGCGTCGAAACGTACGACTCACCCCGACGCCGTGCGGGATCACGGGGCCAGGAGGTCGGCCACCGTGGCGATGCCCTCGGCCACCGCCCGGTCGCCGAGGTTGCCGAACCCGAGCACGAGCTGCGGCGGGGTGGTGGCGCCGTCCGCCCGGAACGCGCTCATGCCGTAGAGGCCGACCCCGCGCCGGGCCGCCTCCGCGACGACCTGCGGCTCGTCGACCCCGTCCGGCAGGTGGGCCACGGCGTGGAACCCGGCGGCCAGCCCCGTGAGCCGCACCGCGGGGGCGTGCCGGGCGAGCGCCTCGACCAGCGCGGTGCGGCGCCGGGCGTAGCGGGCCCGCATCCGGCGCAGGTGCCGGTCGAAGCGGCCGGACTCCACGAGCAGGGCGAGCGCGCGCTGGTCGAGGCCTGGCGTGCCGCGGTCGGCGAGGAGCTTCTCCTCGGCCAGCGCCGTGGCGAACGCGGGCGGGACGAGCACCCAGCCGACCCGGATCGTCGGCGCGAGCGACTTGCTCACCGTGCCGACCGTGAACACCCGCTCCGGCGCGAGCCCCTGCAGCACGCCGACCGGGTCGCGGTCGTAGCGGAACTCGGAGTCGTAGTCGTCCTCGACGATGAAGCCGTCGGTCTCGCGCGCCCACGCGACCAGCGCGTGGCGGCGCTCGGCGGTGAGCACCACGCCGGTGGGGGACTGGTGGGCCGGGGTCACCACGACCACCTGTGCGCCGGAGGCGGCGAGCGCGTCGACGTCCACGCCGTGCCCGTCGACGGCCACGTGCTGCAGCTCGCCGCCGACCCGCTGCGCCGCCCGCGAGGACACGCTCCGCGCCGGGTCGCCGTTGCCGGGGTCCTCCAGCGCGATCCGGCGGTAGCCCGCGCCAGCCAGCGTGCGCAGCACGAGCGTGGCGCCTTGGGCGAACCCCGAGCACACCAGCACGCGGTCGCGGTCGGTGACCGCCGCGCGCACCCGGCCCGCGTAGCCCGCCAGCACCTCGCGCAGGCGCGGGTCGCCGCGGGGGTCGCCGTAGTCGAGCTCGGCCACCGCGACGGCGCGGCAGGCCTCGCGCACCGCCCACGCCCAGTCCTCGCGGGGGAAGGCGGAGAGGTCGGGCACCCCGGAGGCGAAGTCGATCCTCAGCGACGGCCGGGTCGGCGTCGGGGCGGGGGGCGCGGGCGGCGGCGAGGCGAGCGTGGCCGCCCCCGCCGACACCCGCGTGCCCGACCCGACGACGCCGGTGAGGTAGCCCTCGGCCTGCAGCTGTCCGTAGCACTCCTGCACGAGGCCGCGGGAGAGGCCCAGCTGGCGGGCGAGATCGCGAGAGGACGGCAGCCGCTCGCCCGCCGGGAGGCGGCCCGCGCGGATCGCGTCGCGCAGGCCCCCTTCGAGCTGCGCGCGCAGCGGCACCCCGGTATCGCGCCGGACGTCGATGAGCAGGGGCGGCGGCAAACCGGCCCACTGGACAGGCATGGAAATGGACCTTAGCAGGAGGCCATTGCCGCCTTAGCGTCATGAGCATGACCACGCTCGCCGCTCCGGCGCCCCGCCTCTTCACCCGGCCGTTCGCGCTCGCGTGCGGGGCCGCGCTCGCCAACCTCACGGCGTTCTACCTGCCGTTGTCGGTGGTTCCGGCGCGCGTGGCGGCGGGGGCGCCGGACGGCGCCGCGGGCCTCGTCACCGCCGCGCTCATGTTGGGCGGCGTGCTCGCCGAGTGCGTAGCCCCGCGGCTCATGGCCCGCTTCGGCGACCGCGCCGTGCTCGCCGCGGGCCTGCTGTTGCTCGGCGGCGCGGCGCTGCTGCTCGTCCCGGCCGTCGACGTGGTGTCCGCGGTGCTGGTGTGCGGGCTGCGCGGGGTGGGGTTCGGGTTCGCGGTCGTCGTCACGGGCGCGTTGGTCGCGCGGCACGTGCCCGCCGCGCGGCGCGGTGAGGGCCTGGCGGTCGCGGGCGTCGTGGCCTGCGTGCCCGCCGTCGCCGCCCTGCCCGCCGGGGTGTGGCTGGCCGCCGCCTGCGGCACGGACGTGGTGTTCGTCGTGGCAGCCGTCGTCGCGCTGGCGGGCGCGCTGGCCCCGCTGGCCCTTGTCGCGCGTCCGGGGGATTCGGCCACGGCGGTCCGGTCGGCGGAGTCGGAGGCCGCCTCCACGACGGCCCGGGCCGCGGAGCCGTACGCAGCCACGACGGCTGGGGCGCGGGAGTCGGCCGCAGCCGCAGCGGTCACGGCGCCGGAGTCGGCCGCAGCTACGGCGGAGTCGGAGGCCGCCGCTGCGGGGTCCGGGTTGGTCGCCCTCGCCCGCATCCCGGTGCAGCGGCGGACCGCCGTGCTGTTCGCCGCCACCACCGTGGCCGCGGGGATCGTCGTCGCGTACCTCCCGCTGGCCGCGACCGGCCCCGCCGTCGCCGTCGGCCTGTTCGTGCAGGCGCTCGCCGCCACCGCGGGCCGCTACGGCGCGGGCCGCTGGGGCGACCGGTACGGCCACGCCCGCCTCGTCGCTCCCGGCCTGGTCGCCTGCGGGCTCGGGATGCTGCTCCTGCTCGGCGTCGGCCAGCCTGCCCTGCTGCTCGCGGCGATGGCGGTGTTCGGGACCGGCTTCGGCGTGGCGCAGAGCGCCACGTACGCGGTGATGGTCGAGCGGTCCCCTGTGGACGGCCACGGCGCCGTGAGCGCGCTGTGGAACCTCGCCTACGACCTCGGCTACGGCGTGGGGCCGCTGGCGTTCGCCGCCCTCGTCGGCGCGAGCGGCTACCCCGCGGCGTTCGCCCTCACGGGGCTGGTTGTGCTGGCGGGGCTGCGGGCCGCCCGGCGGATCGGCTGAGCGACCGCCTCCGCCGAGGAGCCGGGTCTTCCTCGCCTGCCGGGGACGGCCCGAGCAGGTGGTGCTCCAACTGCTGCATGCCGAGCGCAGCGGCCATCAGCGCGACCGGCACCAGGATCGCCAGCCAGGCCTCGGACACGATGCGCGACCCCCGCTCTCGCTGATGAACCCGCACCTGTCCATCGCTGCCGACCGCCGCGGAGTTACGGACTGCCGTGCACCAACGCCAACGCCGCGGAGGTGACCTTCCGGCGCAGGAAGCCCGCCCGACCGTCGGCGGCGAGCGCCGCCTTCGCGGCCAGGAACCCGCACACCCCGTGCACCCCGCCCCCCGGGTGCGCGGCCGCGCTGCCGAGGTAGAGCCGTTCGATCGGGGTCTCCGGCCTGCCGAGGCCCGGTACGGGCCGGAACACCAGCTGCTGGAACAGGTGCGACGTGCCGCCGCCGACCGCGCCGTGGCCGAGGTTGGCGTCGGCGGCGAGGAGGTCGGCGGGCCGCAGCACCGTGCGGTGCAAGATCCGGTCGCGGAAGCCGGGGGCGTGCGCCTCGACGACGGCCTCGACGCGGCGCGCGAGCTCGTCCTCGTCGGCGCCGCTCCACCCGCGCGGGAGGTGGGTGTACGCCCAGACCGACTCGGTGCCCGCCGGGGAACGGGTCGGGTCGGTGGTGGTCATCTGGCCGAGCAGCAGGAACGGCGACGACGGCAGCGCGCCCGTCTCCAGGTCGGCCCCCCAGCGCACGAGCCCGTCGACGTCGGCGCCGAGGTGCACCGTGCCCGCCGCGGCGACGTCCGGGGCACGCCACGGGATCGGCGCTCCCAACGCCCAGTCGACCTTGAGCGTGGGGGCGTCCCAGGCGAAGCGCGTCAGGTCGTCCCGCACGCGGGCGGGCACCGCGGCCGGAGGCAGGAGCCGCAGGTAGAGGTCGGGCGCGGACACGTCGGCCACGACCGCGCGCCGCACCATCACCCGCATCCCACCCGCGGAGACGACGCCGACCGCGCGCCCGCCGTCGACGAGGATCTGCTCCACCCGCTCGCCGGTGCGCAGCACCGCGCCCGCCGACTCGGCCCGGCGGGCGAGAGCGGCGGTGAGCTCCCCCGTGCCGCCGACGGGCGTGGGGAACCCGTGGTGCTGGCCCACCATCGCGAGCACCAGGCCGTAAAGGCCGCTGCCCGGCGCGGTGACGGGCACGTCGGTGTGCGCCGCGTTGCCCGCGATCAGCAGCCGGGCCGCGGCACCGCCGAACCGCTCCTCGCCCATCCGCGTGGCGGGCAGCAGGAGGAACCGGAGCAGCTCGAGCGCGTCGGCCGCGCCGATCCGGCGCAGGAGCTGGGCGGGGCCCCGCACCGGCGGGAACGTGGTGAACATGCTGCGCAGCAACGGTTCCTCGATGGCCCGCCACTGCCTGCAGAGGTCGAGCCACGCCGCACCGTCACCGGGGTGGTGGGCGTCGAGCGCCGCCGCCGTGCGCTCCGGGTCGCGGTGCAGCACGGCGGCGGCGGTGCCGTCGGGGCGCAGCGGGTGCGCGAGCACCGCCGGTGCGTGCGCCCAGCTCAGGCCGTGCCGTTCGAGCTCGAGCGCGCGCAGCACCGGCGAGGCTGCCGCGAGCGGGTAGAACGCGCTGAACCGGTCGGCGACGAACCCCGGGTGCCACTCCGTGGATCGCACCGCCCCGCCCAGCTCGGGCTGCGCCTCGAGGAGGAGCACGTCCCAGCCCGCGTCGGCGAGCACGGCGGCAGCCACCAGGCCGTGGTGGCCGCCGCCCACGACGACGGCGTCCACCTCGAAGACGGGCACGCCGTCATCCTGCCCTCATCCGCGGGCGGCGACGACCTCAGCGAGGTGGGTGAGCGAATTCTCCAGGTGCTCGGTGCCGAACGGCGGGAACGAGATGTGCTCGCGAAGGAACGCGGGTACGGCCGACCAGTCGTAGGAGAGCGTGACGTCCGTGCCCGAACCGCCCTCGGCGAGGTCGTAGCGCCAGATCCAGCCGCCGTAGCCCACCTCGCCGTCGCCGCGGTCTTGGCCCGGCTCCCAGGCGATCGTGCGCGGCGGCGCGAACTCCGTGACCCGGTTGTTCATCTCGTAGCTGCCGTCGGGGTGGTTCTCGTGGTACATCGCCATGCGGAACGACTGGCCGGGGCCGGTCAGCGCCGCGTCGTCGAGCGCTTTCACGACCCATCCCGTGCCGTCGATCGCCGGGTGGTTCGCCGGGTCGGCGAGCACGGCGAACACCTCCTCGGCGGGCGCGGGGATCCTGGCGGTGACGCTCATGTTCTCGTTGGGCATCGCTCATCTCCTTCCGCAAGGGCAGACCGCAGGGCGAGGCGAAACTCATCGGCCGCCCGGCGCCGCAGCGCGAGCCAGGCCAGGCCGCCCGCCGGGACGATCGCCCAGTGGCTGATCAGGCGGTAGAGCAGCACGGCGGTGAGCGTGCCCGCCGGGCAGCCGCCGAACGCCACGAGCGCCGCGGTCAGCCCACCCTCGACGACGGCGAGGCCGCCCGGCGTGAACGGCAGCGCCGACGCCGCCTGGCCGAGGCAGTAGGCGAGGACCAGACCCGCCCACGGCGGCTGTTCGCCGAGCGCGACGAAGGCCAGCGCCAGCACGGCCAGGTCGGCCAGCCAGGACAGCAGCATCCCGAGCGCGGCCGCGCCGATCGCGCGGCGCGGGAGCGGCTGATCGCGCAGCCGCGCCCACCCCGCGCGCAGCCGCGCCGGGACCCGCGGCCAAGCCGTGTCGCCCAGGAGGCGCAGCCGCGCCGGAACCTGCGACCACGCCGTGTCGCCCGGGAGGCGCAGCCGCGCCGGAACCTGCGACCACGCCGCGTCGCCCCGGAGGCGCAGCCGCGCGGGAACCTGCGACCGCGCCGCGTCGCCCGGGAGGCGCAGCCGCGCCGAGGCAGCGTCGCCCGAGAGGCGCAACTGCGCCCGGACCCGCGGCCGGGGGTGGCGCCGCGCCGAGCCGCCCGCTCCGCCTCGCGGCCGTGCCCGCCTGCGCCACCGCCGGACCACCAGCGCCGCCCCCCCGGCCCCAGCCAGGGCGACGACCAGGCCGGCCCCGGACGCAGGCGCGGCCGGGCCGAACACGAAGAGCGCGACCGCGGCCGCCACGATCCCCAGCGCACTGAGCACCGCGACCCCGACCACCGTGACGACGGCGAAGCCCCACACCGCCGCCACCAGCGGGGCGCCGCGGCGGTGGGCCTGGCCGACCGCGACGGCGCCCCCCGCGGCGAAGCCGAACGGCAGCACGTAGGCCACGGCGTCCCCGACCAGGGTGATCGCGGCCAACGCGGTCGTCCCGACCGTCGGCGCGGCGCCGCGCAGGAGTGCGCGGGTGGCGCCGCCCCGGGTGAGGTACGAGACCGCCTCGGCGAGCGCCGCCACCGACAGCCACGCCGGGCAGACGGTCACCAGCAGCGCCAGCGCGGCCGCGACGTCGTGCCGGTGGGCGACGAGCAAGGGCACCAGCACCCCGACGCCGAGCACCGCCAGCGCGGTTGTGAGTGCTTTGCGTGCCACACGACCTGATAGGCACCCGGGTTACGGCGGCGGAGCGAGCACCTCGATCCCGCCGTCGGCCTCGCGCACCGAGAGCGCGGGCAACGCCCGGGGCGGCGTGGGCAGCTGGTGGCTCACCAGCTTGCCGTTCACCGCGAACGACGTGCGGTGGCACGGACACCGCAGCTCCCGGGCGGGCGCGTCCAGCCGCAGCGCGCAGCCCTGGTGCGTGCAGATCCCTGACACGGCGGCCACCTGCCCGCCGTCGCGCCGCACGAACCCGGTGATGCCGTCGACGTCGAAGCCGCGCACACCGCCGTCGGGCAGGTCGGTGCTGGCCGCCACCCGGGTCCACGTGCCGTCGTTCGGCACGAGCGGGCCCTCGGCCACATCGGCGGGCGTGCTCGCGGCCCGTGTAGCGACCGCCCCCACGGCGAGGCCCGCGGCGGCGACCGAGCCGAACTGCAGCACGCGACGGCGGCCGCTGCGGATCGGCACGGCGCGGTCGTCCTCGTCGAGCTCGGTGGCGAGGCGCCGCCGCAGGTCGGCGACGAACTCCTCGCTCGCCGCCCCGCTGCCCGCCCGTCCCGCCCGCAGCTCGATCGCGGCGCGCATCTGGGCGGCTTCCTCGTCGTCGGGCCGGAAGCCGCGGGCACGCTTGCCGCGCAGGAGATCGTCGACGAACCGCCGGACGCTCATGCCCGCCCCCCACCCAGCTGGGCGGCGCGGCGCAGGGCCCGGTGCTGCAGCACCTTGGCGTTGGCCACGGTGACGCCGAGGGCCACCGCCGCATCCTTGATCGAGTAGGCCTGCAGGAACCGCAGCGAGAGGATCCGCCGGTCGCGTTCGGGCAGCTCGTCGAGGATGGCGGCGGCGCGCTGGGGGGCGTCGGACACCGGGTCATCCTGCCGGACGGCCTCGATCTGGTCGTCGTCGATCGCGGTGATCTCGCGGCCCATCGTCGTGCGCCAGTGCCGGGCCAGCACCGTGCGGGCCGTCGCGAGCAGGTAGGCCCGCACCTCGCCGATGCTGCGGTCCAACCGCGCCGGGCCGAGCGCGGCGAGGAAGACCTCCGCGGTCAGGTCCTCGGCGTCGGCGCGGTTGCCGACCTTCGCGAACATCAGCCGGTGGATGCGGTCGACGTTGTCCTCGTAGACCGCCCGCCAGTCGGCGTACGTGTCGTCGGACACCACCCGCAGCTCCCGCGGCCGCAGCTCCGGAGGCAGGTCGTCGGCCTGCCCACCGATTCGCGCCATCCCCAACCTCCAGGCCGTATCCCGGAGACCTATAGGCGCGGAGGTTACAACCGGCCCGGTGAACGAACGCGGCGGCTCGACCCGTGGTAGGCGGCGAACCACCCCACCACCGTCAGGAAGGCACCATGCGCGTCCGAACATCGGCACTCGTCACCCTCGCCGCGGCGGCCGTCGCCCTCGGCATCACCGTCTCGGCCCACACGAGGTCCGCCGCGCCGCCGCCCGGCATCGCGGACGCCCCCGGATCCGGGAAGTCGGTGGTCGACTGGAACCGCCAGCTGATCACGATCCTCGGCACCCCCGGCGCCCAGCCCGCCACGATCCACCCCACCCGCAGCTTCGCCATCCTCCAGGCCGCCGAGTACGACGCGGTCGTCTCGATCACCAAGGCGACGCCGCCGTACAAGGCGGCCGTACCCGCCGCGGCGGACGCCCGGCCCGACGTGGCCGCCGACCAGGCCGCGCACGACGTCCTCTCCGCCCTCTACCCGAGCACCCGGGCGGGCGCCGACGACCTGCTGCGCACCGAGCTCGCGGCCGTGCCCGACGGCGAGGCCAAGCAGAACGGCATCGCGGTCGGCCAGGCGGCCGCGGCGCAGCTGCTCACCCTGCGCGCCTCCGACGGCGCCACCGCCACGCCCGCGCCGTTCCCGACGGGCACGCAGCCCGGCGACTACCGGCCGACCCCGCCGAAGCTCGCCGCCCCCATGTACCCGAACTGGGGCTCGGTCGCGCCGTTCGTGCTGAGCAGCGGCAGCCAGTTCCGCCCGCCGGCGCACCCGGCGGTCGACGGCGCGGCGTACGCGTCCGCGCTCACGGAGGTCGAGACCCTCGGCCGCGACTCCAGCACCACCCGCAGCGCGGACCAGACCGTGGCGGGCAAGTTCTGGAGCGCCTCGCCCATCTGGAACACCTGGAACCAGGTGGCCCAGCAGCTCGTGGGTGACCGCAGCCTCGCCGACACGACGCGCGCGTTCGCGGCGATGGACCTCGCGGTGGCCGACACCACGATCGGGCTGTACGACGCCAAGTACGCCGACCACGTGTGGCGGCCGATCACCGCGATCCGCGCGGGGGTGCCGGGCACGGCGGCCGACCCCAACTGGAACCCGTTGACGCCCACCGCGGCCGACCCGTCCTACCCCGGTGCGCACGGGGCGCTGAGTGCCGCCGCGGCGACCGCGCTGGGGGCGGTCTGGGGTGACCGGCAGAGCGTCGCCGTCACCTCGACGGCCGACCCCGGGGTGACCCGCAGCTTCGCGAGCCTGAGCGCGGTCGCCGACGA
>DATAOO010000072.1:0-33583 GCA_036265695.1 Pseudonocardia sp.
GGTGGAATACCACCGACCCCGGCCAGTACCAATCGACGACGGCGCCTTCGGCGGCCGAGTGTCGGCGGCCGGGGGGGGGCCAACACCCGGCCGACGACACTGCCCCCGTCCGGTTCCCCGACACCTGGCGCCGTGGTCCGGGCGGCCGCACAGTGAGTGCGACCGACGATCCGGACGTCGGGTATTCGTCGAGACAGGCACTATGGGTTGGTGACGACCTCACAAACCCCCCGATCGGACGCCCGCCCGCCGGTCGAGCCGCACCGGGCTACTCCGGTCGTGGAGTTCGGCCTGGGCTTCGGGCGGATGGACGCCGCCACGCGGGCGAAAGACCTGCGGAAGATGAAGCGGGGCGCCACGAGCCTCCTGCTCGTCGCCGCGGTGATCTTCCTGGCCGCGCGGTGGTGGGAGGTCAACGCGGGCCCCGTCTGGATCGGCTACGTCCGCGCGATGGCCGAGGCGGGCATGGTCGGCGGGCTGGCCGACTGGTTCGCCGTCACCGCGCTCTTCCGCCGCCCGTTGGGGCTGCCGATCCCGCACACGGCGATCATCCCCACGAAGAAGGACGTGCTCGGCGACAGCCTCGGCGACTTCGTCGGTGAGAACTTCCTCGCCGAGGACGTGGTGCGCGACAAGCTCGCCCGCGTCGAGGTGGCCACGCGGGTCGGCGGGTGGATCGGCCAGGAGGCCAACGCCGACCGCCTCACCGCCGAGCTCGCGACGGCCGCGCGCGGCGTCGTCACCGTGCTGCGCGACGACGACGTGCAGGAGATCATCGAGCAGGTCCTCGTCCGCAAGCTCATGGAGAAGCCGCTCGGGCCGCCGCTGGGCACCGTGTTGCAGGGGGTGCTCGCCGACGGGGCGCACCACCGGCTGGTCGACCTCGTCTGCGACCGCGCCTACGACTGGGTCACCGGCAACCAGGAGATGGTGCTGCGGATCGTCCACGAGCGGGCGCCGGGGTGGACGCCGCGGTTCCTCGACGACATCGTCGCCGACAAGGTGTTCGCGGAGGTGCAGAACTTCGCGTGGGCGGTGAAGACCGACCCGGAGCACCCGCTGCGCAAGGCGATCGACACGTTCCTCGTGGAGTTCGCCGTCGACCTCCAAGGCGACGCCGACACGATCGAGCGCGTCGAGCGGATCAAGCACCAGGTCGTGGCGCACCCCGACGTGCAGAAGTTCATCGGGCAGGCGTGGGGCACGGTCAAGAAGCTGATCCTCGACGCCGCGGAGGACCCGTCCAGCGCGCTGCGGGTGCGCGTGCGCGACGCGCTGCTGGGCTTCGGCAAGCGGCTCTCGTCCGACCCCGAGCTGCGGGCCAAGATCGACGGTTGGCTCGGCGACGCCGCGGGCTACGTCGTGCGGCACTACCGGCGCGAGATCACCACGCTGATCACCGACACCGTGGCCCGCTGGGACGCCGAGGAGACCTCCCGCAAGGTCGAGCTGCAGGTCGGCCGCGACCTGCAGTTCATCCGGATCAACGGCACGGTGGTCGGCTCGCTGGCCGGGCTGGTCATCTACACCGTGGGCCAGCTCTTGTTCTAAGCGCTGCCGATCGCGAGGCCCAGGCCCGCCGCGCCCAGGCCGGCGAGCACCGAGCCGAGCGCGTTGAACATCGCGAAGAGCCTGCTGCCCGTGGCGAGCTGCACGGTCTCGTAGCCGAACGTCGAGTACGTGGTGAGCGCGCCGCAGAAGCCCGTGCCGACCAACGCGACCACAGCGGGCGGTGCCCCCGCGACCACCACCCCGAGCACGAACGAGCCGACGACGTTCACCGTGAACGTGCCCCACGGGAACCCGGTGTCGTGCCGGGCCTGGACGACCCGGTCCGTGGCGTAGCGCAGCGGCGCCCCGACGGCCGCCCCGAGGATGACCAGCAGCGGGATCATCGGCGCACCAGCCGGGCCAGGGAGAGCCCCAGCCAGGTGGCCGCGAGCGCACCCGCGAGCGTGCCGACGAGGTAGGCCCCGGCCGTCGCGAGCCTGCCCGCGGCCAGGAGCTGCTCGGCGTCGACCGCGTAGGTGGAGAACGTGGTGAAGCCGCCGAGGATCCCTGTGACCGCGAACGGGCGCAGCAGCGGCCGCGCGGCCACCGCGTGGATGAGGACGCCGATGAGGAACCCGCCCACCACGTTGATCAGCAGCGTGCCCAGGGGGAACGTGCCCGGCGCATGCGGCAGCAGGAGGCCGACGCCGTAGCGCGCGGCGGCGCCGAGCACGCCGCCCAGCGCCACGACGGCGAGCGCCCGACCATGCCCCGCCAACGGGACGAACGGGTGGGCAGGTGGGGCGAAGACCTCGTCCTCGCCGCCCTGGGGAAGCGCCGCCATGCCAGAAGGTCTAGCACGCGGGCGTGATGGAGCCCACGCCACCTGCGCAAGCACGGTGCTTGCAGGAGCTAGCACCGCCGCGTAGTGTCGTATTGGACGGAATCGGAGGTGCGAAGCGGATGAGCGACCGGAACGACGGAGCCACAGTCGGCCAGAAGGTCGGCGAGGTGGGCGCCGTCGTGGAGAAGGCGGTCGAGAAGGCCGTCGACGACATCGGCAGCTACATCCGCAGCCAGCGCGAAGGCGCGCAGGTGTCGCTGCGCCAGCTCGCTCGCGCCGCAGGCGTGAGCAACCCCTACCTCAGCCAGATCGAGCGGGGGCTGCGCAAGCCGTCCGCCGAGATCCTCCAGCAGATCGCCAAGGGTCTGCGGATCTCCGCCGAGGCCCTGTACGTCAAGGCCGGGATCCTGGAGGAGAAGCCCGCGAGCGCCGTCACCGACGCCGTGCTCGCCGATCCGTCGCTGTCGGAGCGCCAGAAGCAGGTGCTCCTCGACGTCTACCAATCGTTCCGGGGCGAGAACACCGCCGCCGTCGTGAAGGAGTGATCACCATGCCCGTTACGCTGCCGACCGCCGCGGACGTCCGCAAGGTCCGTGAGCAAGCCGCCAAGAACGCCGCCGAGCGCGCCGAGGCCGCTCGTACCCCGCTGCTCGCCGTGCTGGGCGCGGGCGACGCCGCTGTCACCGTGGTGGCCAAGGCCATCGTCGACGCCCAGACTCGCCGCCGGGCGCAGGCCGACAAGGTGCAGGCCTACGTCACCGCCCTGCCGCAGAAGCTCAACTCCGACGAGGCCCGCAAGGCCGTCGCCGAGCTGCGCGAGCAGGCGGGCACGGCCTACGCCGAGTTCGCCGAGCGCGGGGAGAAGGCGTGGGGCAAGATCCGCACGCAGCCGCAGGTCAAGGACGCGATCGCGCGGATCGAGTCGTACACCGAGAAGCTCGACGCGCGCGTCGACTCGCTCGTCGACGACGCCCACGACGCCGCCGAGAAGGCGCTCGCCGTGGTGACGCGCCAGACCCGCTCGGTCGGCGAGAAGGCCGCGCTCGACACCGAGAAGGTGGCCGACGAGACCGCCGAGACCGTCGCCGAGGTCGCGGGCAAGATCTCCGAGGCCGGCGCCGAGAGCGCGCACGCCACGCGCAGCACCACCCGCCGCGCCGCCAACCGCGTCGCCCCCAGGACCGCCCCGAGGGCGGCCACCCCCAAGCCCGCCACCCGGCGGACCAACGGGTCGTCCGGGAGCTGATCCCACACACCCGCTAGCAGCCGCGGCCCCGGTGCCTCCCGTGCACCGGGGCCGCGCTGTGCGCGCTGTTCGCGGGCCGGGGATGGGCTATTCGTCCCGGCGCACGTAGGCTGGGCCGGTGTTCGACCCCAAACACCTCGACACGCTCGTGCTGTTCGTGATCGGGATCGTGTCGGCCCCGGTCGCGGCGTACGCGTTCGTGCACGCGCTGCGACAGCGTGCCGACGCGTTCACCGCCGTGGGCAAGCTCACGAAGAACGCGTGGCTGGGCATCACGGGGGCGGCGGTCTTCTTCATGCTCCTCATCCCGGCGTTCACGGCGTTCTCGCTCGGCCCGTTCACGCCGATGTTCGCCTACGGCGGCGACCCGAACTACCACCCGCCGGGCATCATGGCCGCGTTCCAGGGGCCGGGCAGCAGCATGACCCTGTTCTGGTTGGCCGGGCTCGTGGCCGTGATGGTGTACATCGTCGACGTCAAGCCCGCGATCGTCGGCGTCCAAGGCGGCGGTCAGCGCTATTGAACTGGGCCGTCCTCGGCACCCTCACCGCGGTGCCCGCACTCGATCGACCTGATCTCCTCGCGAAGCCGGTCGCGCTCGCGCTCGAACAGCTCGGTGCCGACGCCGCGCTCGTCGGCGTGGCCGAGATCGACCCCGCGCTCGCCGACACCGCCGAGTTCTGCGCCGCCTACGGCTCGCCGATGGACGGCTCGGCCAACTGCGTCGTCGTCGCCGGGCGGCGCGGCGAGGACACCCGCTACGCGGCCTGCCTCGTGCTCGCCACCACCCGCGCCGACGTCAACGGGCTGGTCCGCAAGCGGCTGAACGCGCGCAAGGCCTCGTTCGCGCCGATGGACGACGCCGTCGCGATCACGGGCATGGAGTACGGCGGGATCACGCCGGTCGGCTTGCCCGCCGAATGGCCGTTGCTGGTGGACGCGGCCGTGGCCGCCGCGCCCGCCGTCGTGATCGGCAGCGGCATCCGCGGGTCGAAGCTCGCCCTGCCCGGCGAGCTCGCCGCGCGCCTGCCGGGTGCGGAAGTCGTCGAGGGCCTGGCCCGCTAGCTAGCCGACGGCCGAGACCAGCCAGCAGGCGGCGGTGAAGCGCACCTCGTCGCCGTGGCGGAACCGGTCGAACGCCGGCCGGACGCGCTCCACGACCCGAGCCCTGGTCGCCTCGTCGTGCTCGGTGAGCGCCCGCCCGACCGGGCCCATGGTGCCCACGTAAGCGTCCAGGTCCGCGGCCGGGAAGGCGCAGTCGACGTCGACCGGTGTCACGTCGGCGTCCGACCAACCCGCGGCGCCCAGCACGTCCAGCACCCGGCCGCGGTCGGCGAACGCGAACTGGCCCGGGCCCTCCGTGCTGCGCGGCGGGAGGGTGAGCAGCCCGTCCGCCGCCTGTTCGGCGGCCGTCATGAACGGGGTCTCCTCCGGTCGCCGCCACACGACGGCACGCAGCATGCCGCCACTGCGGGTGGCCGCGCGCAGGTTCGCGAAGGCGCGCTCGGGCTGCTCGAAGAACATCACCCCGAAACGGGAGGCGATCACGTCGAAGGCGCCGGGATCGAAGCGGTGGCTGCCCGCGTCGGCGACGACGAACTCCACCGGGGCGTCCGCCGCGCGCCGCCGGGCCAGCGCGATCATCTGCTCGGAGATGTCGACGCCGACGCAGCGGGCGTGCGGTCCCAGCGTGCGGGCGATGGCCAGGGTGGTGGCGCCGGTGCCGCAGCCGACGTCGAGCACCGCGCCCACGCTCGGGTCGACCTGGTCGACGAGCAGGTCCTCCACGCGCGCGAACATCGCGTCGAGGGTGGCCTGCAGACGCACCCATCCGTCGGCCCCGCTCCAGCTGAAGGTCATCCGCGTAGACTAGAGCTTCGGGCGCTCAACCTTCCTGCGTTCACCGACAGCGGATTTTCTTGAACGCTGGAACAAGTTCAACGGTGTAACGGTTGAGCCGGACATGACAGAGACGCTGAAGCTGCCGGTGCTTCCGCTTTCCGACTCGGTGGTGCTGCCCGGCATGGTAGTTCCCCTTCGCCTCGACGAGGCGGAGATCCAGTCGGCGGTCGACGCGGCAGGCAGCGCCGACCGCAAGGTCCTGGTCGTCCCGCGGTTGGACGGCAAGTACGCGGCGATCGGTACGGTCGCCGTCCTCGAACAGGTCGGACGCTTGCCTAGCGGCGAGAAGGCCGCCGTGGTGCGCGGTGAGACGCGCGCCCAGATCGGGACCGGTGTCACCGGCCCCGGCGCGGCGCTGTGGGTGGAAGCCACCCTCGTGCCCGACCAGCCCGTCACGGGCCGGATGACCGAGCTCGCCAAGGAGTACAAGGCCCTGGTCGTCGGCATCCTGCAGCAGCGGGGCGCCTGGCAGGTGATCGACTCGGTGCAGCAGATCACCGACCCCGGCCAGCTCGCCGACACGGCGGGTTGGGCCTCCTACCTCGACATCGAGCACAAGGCCCGGCTGCTCGCCGAGACCGACGTGCTCAAGCGGCTCGAGCTCGTCGTCGAGTGGACCAAGGAGCACGTCGCGGAGCAGGAGGTCTCGGAGAAGATCTCCCAGGACGTCCGCGAAGGCATGGAGAAGACCCAGCGCGAGTTCCTGCTGCGCCAGCAGCTCGCCGCGATCCGCAAGGAGCTGGGCGAAGGGGAGCCGGAAGGCTCCGACGACTACCGCGCCCGCGTCGAGGCGGCCAACCTGCCCGAGCACGTGCTGAAGGCCGCGCTCACCGAGGTCGGCAAGCTGGAGCGGGCCTCGGACCAGAGCCCGGAGGCGGGCTGGATCCGCACCTGGCTCGACACGGTCCTCGACATCCCGTGGAACGAGCGCACGACCGACGCCGACGACCTGATCGCCGCCCGCGCCGTGCTCGACGCCGACCACGCGGGCCTCGACGACGTCAAGGAGCGCCTGATCGAGTTCCTCGCCGTGCGGTCCCGCCGGGAGCGCAAGGGCATGGAGAAGGTCGGCGGCCGGGGCTCCGGCGCGGTCCTCTCGCTCGTCGGGCCGCCCGGTGTCGGCAAGACGTCGCTCGGCGAGTCCGTGGCGCGGGCGCTGGGCCGCAAGTTCGTGCGGGTCGCGCTCGGCGGCGTCCGGGACGAGGCGGAGATCCGCGGCCACCGGCGCACCTACGTCGGCGCGCTGCCCGGCCGCATCGTCCGGGCGATCCGCGAGGCGGGCTCGATGAACCCCGTCGTGCTGCTCGACGAGATCGACAAGGTCGGTTCCGACTTCCGGGGCGACCCCACGGCCGCCCTGCTCGAGGTGCTCGACCCGGCGCAGAACCACACGTTCCGCGACCACTACCTCGAGGTCGACCTCGACCTGTCCGACGTGCTCTTCCTCGCCACCGCCAACGCCTTCGACACCATCCCCGGCCCGCTGCTGGACCGCATGGAGGTCGTGACGCTCGACGGGTACACCGAGGCGGAGAAGGTCGCCATCGCGCGTGACCACCTCCTGCCGCGGCAGATCGAGAAGGCCGGGCTGGAGCCCTCCGACGTCGACTTCTCGGACGTGGCGCTCGGCATGATCGCCGCCGAGTACACCCGCGAGGCGGGCGTGCGGCAGCTGGAGCGGGGCCTCGCGAAGGTCCTGCGGAAGGTCGCCGTGTCGCTGGACTCGGGCGCGGAGGCGCCGATCCACGTCGACGCCGACGCGCTGGTGAAGTACCTGGGACGGCCGAAGTTCACGCCGGAGACGGCGGAGCGCACGTCCACCCCGGGCGTGGCCACCGGTCTCGCGGTCACCGGAGCGGGCGGCGACGTCCTCTTCATCGAGGCCACCGCGATGGACGGCGACCCGGGCCTGATCCTCACCGGTCAGCTGGGCGACGTGATGAAGGAGTCCGTCTCGATCGCGCTGTCCTACCTGCGCTCGCGCGGGCAGGCCGGGGATCTCGCGGGCAAGAAGCTGCACGTCCACGTGCCCGCGGGCGCCATCCCGAAGGACGGGCCGAGCGCGGGCATCACGATGACCACGGCGCTCGCGTCGCTGGCCAGCGGGCGCCCGGTGAAGTCGTCGGTCGGGATGACCGGCGAGGTCACGCTGCAGGGCAAGGTGCTCCCGATCGGCGGGGTCAAGCAGAAGCTGCTGGCCGCCCACCGGGCCGGGCTCACCGAGGTGATCATTCCGAAGCGCAACGAGCCCGACCTGGACGACCTGCCCGAGTCGGTGCGCGGTGAGCTGAAGATCCACCCGGTGAGCGACGTCGCCGACGTCCTCGCGCTGGCCCTGGAGCCCGCCCCGGTCACCGTCTGACCGATTCGTCCGATTGCCGCAGGACGCCCCTCGATCGGGGCGTCCTGTTGGCGTATCAGAGGCCGCTCGTGTCGTCTCTAGCTCCTATCCGATGGAGGGGGACCACCATGACCCGAACGACCTCTGCGTCCAGTCTGCGTGCCGCGATGATCGGCCCCGTGCTCGAGGCCGGTGACGACGGCTACGACGAAGCCCGCGACGTCTACAACGGGGACGTCGAGCGCCGCCCGGCGGTCATCGCGCGCTGTACGAGCCCCGCCGACGTGGCGGCTGCACTGGCGCACGCGCAGGCGACCGGTCTGCGCGTCGCCGTCCGCGGCGGCGGACACGGCTACTGGGCGGCTAGCGAAGGCGAGTTGATGATCGACCTGAGCGCGTTGGACGCGGTCACGGTTGATCCCGTCGCCCGACGTGCGCGCTGCGGTGGGGGCGCCAAGTTGGCGCAGCTCGATGCGGCGACCCAGGAGCACGGGCTCGCCGTCACGGCGGGCACGGTCAGCCACACCGGCGTCGGCGGTCTCACCCTCGGGGGTGGCTTCGGCTGGCTCACGGCCAAGCACGGCCTGGCGATCGACAACCTGGAGTCGGCCGAGGTCGTGCTGGCCGACGGCCGCTGCGTCAAGGCCAGCGCGACCGAGCACCCCGACCTGTTCTGGGCGTTGCGGGGCGGCGGCGGGAACTTCGGCGTCGTCACGGAGTTCGAGTTCCGGCTACACGAGGTCGGGCCGATCGTGCAGTTCGGGCTTCTGTTCGTCGAACAGGACCGGGCCGCGCACGCGCTCCGGACGGCGGACGACGCGATCTCCAAGCTGCCCGCGGGGTTCCAGGCCGCGATCGTCTGCAGCGAAGCGCCGCCCGCTCCCTTCGTCCCGGAATCGCACCACTTCGCACGGGGTGTCGGTGTGATCGTGATCGGGTTCGGCACGGCCGAGGAGCACGCGGCCGCCATCGCCCCGCTCCGGAAGGCGCTCGCGCCACTGTTCGACGCCACGCTGCCGATGCCGTACGTCGCCCTGCAGCAGATGCTCGACGACCACATGTTCTGGGGCGTCCACACCTACACCAAGGGGCTCTACCTCGACGATCTCTCCGATTCCGCCGTCGAGGTCGTCTCGGACCAGGCCGCTCGACGCCGCGCTGGGCTCTCACAGATCCTGATCTTCCGGATGGGCGGGGCGTACGCGGAGGTCGGCGACGGCGACACGGCGTGGAGCGGGCGTCGCGACGTCAAGTACGCGATGGTCATCGAGGCATTGGCCGCCGAACACGAGACGTTCGTGGGCGAGCGGCAGTGGGCCCGCGACACGTGGGAGGCGCTGCTTCCCCTGGCGGACGGCCCGGGCACCTACGTCAACATCCTGCCGGAGGCCGACGAGCGGATCGTGCGCGCCAGCTATGGGGAGGCGAAGTACGAGCGCCTGGCTCGGATCAAGGCCGAGTACGACCCGGGCAACGTGTTCACGATCAACGTGAACATCAAGCCCGCCTGAGGCGGAATGGGCCGACGGGGCGGGCGGTTCATGTTCGACATGACGAGCGTGCTGCCCGACCCGTCCACCGAGTTCGGCGCCCGCGTGGCCCGTCGCCTGGCCGACGAGGTGGTCGCGTGGCTGACCGTCGTCGACGGGGCGGGCACGCCACAACCCGCGCCGGTCTGGTTCCTCTGGGACGGCGAGTCCGCGCTCGTCTACAGCCTCGCGGAGGCGAAGCGCCTTGCCCACCTGCGCGCACGGCCGCGGGTGGCGCTGCACCTGGACGGCAACGGGCAGGGCAGCGACATCGTCGTGCTCACCGGCGAGATCGCCGACGCGCCGGACGCGCCCGCGGTCGCCGACAACCCGGCCTACCTCGCCAAGTACGGCGAACGCATCACGTCGGGTTGGGGATCGGCCGAGGCGTTCGGCGCCCAGTACTCGGCACCGCTGCGCTTCACGCCCCGCCGGGTCCGGGGCTACTAGCGGAAGACCACCGTCTTGTTCCCGTGCACCAGCACCCGGTCCTCCAGGTGCCAGCGCAGGCCGCGAGCGAGGACGAGGCGCTCGATGTCGCGGCCGCGGCGCACCATGTCGGCCACGGTGTCGGCGTGGTCGACGCGGATCACGTCCTGCTCGACGATCGGGCCCGCGTCCAGGTCGGGCGTGACGTAGTGGCAGGTGGCGCCGATCAGCTTCACCCCGCGGGCGTGCGCCTGGTGGTAGGGCCGCGCGCCGACGAACGACGGCAGGAAGCTGTGGTGGATGTTCAGCGCGCGCCCGGCCCACGCGTCGCACAGCTGCGGCGGCAGGATCTGCATGAATCGGGCGAGTACGATCGCGTCCGGGTTCACCGCGTCCACCAGCTTCCCCACCTGGGCGAACGCCTCCGCCTTCGCCGCCGCGCCCGACGGGAAGTCGACGTGGTGGAACGGCACGCCGTGGGCGCGCACGATGTCGCCGAGCCCCTCGTGGTTGCCGACCACCGCCTCCAACCGGGCGGGCAGCTCGCCGGTGGCGACCCGCCCGAGCAGGTCGTGCAGGCAGTGCGCCTCCTTGCTCACGAGGAGCACGGCCCGCTTGGCCACGCCCGTGTCGCTGATCGTCCAACTGCCGCCGAGCCGGGCCGCGACCTCCCCGAACTGCGCCCGCAGCTCGGCGACGTCGAACGGCAGCGAATCCGCGCGCACGACCTGTCGCGTGAAGAACCAGCCCGTGTCGGGGTCGGAGTGGTAGCCCGCCTCGACGATCCAACCCCCCGCCCGGGCGAGGAATCCGGAGATCTCCGCCACGATGCCGGTGGTATCCGGGCAGCTCAGCGTGATGACGTAGCGGCGTTCGACGGTCGGGTCCACGCCGGTCATGGTTCCATCGAACGGTGACGACCCAGGATCGGACCCGGCGGCACGCCGTGGCGGCGATGACGTTCGCGACGGGCGTCATCATCGCGAACAACTACTACGCCCAACCGCTGGAAGCGGCGATCGCGGAGGCGTTCCACGCGTCGAGCGCGGCGGTCGGCGCGGTGCTCACCGTGATCCAGCTCTCCTACGCACTCGGGCTCGCGCTGCTGGTGCCGCTGGGCGACCTCCTGGAGCGCCGCCGCCTCGTCGTCACGATGCTCACGATCACGGCGCTCGGCCAGGTCGGCGTGGCGCTGAGCCCGGCGTTGGCCGTGCTCGCGTCGGCGGCCGCGGTCGTCGCGCTCACCAGCGTGGCCGCGCAGATCCTGGTGCCGTTCGCCGCGCACCTCGCCCGTGACGGCGAGCAGGGCAAGACGATCTCGACGGTGATGTCCGGCCTGCTCGTCGGGGTGCTGCTCTCCCGGGTGGTGGCGGGCGTCGTGGCGGAGCTGCTGGGCTGGCGGGCGGTGTTCGTGCTCGGCGCCGTGCTCACCGCCGTCGCGCTGGTGGCGCTGTGGCGGGCGCTCCCGGTGCTCGAACCCACCACCCGGCTGCGCTACCCCGCGCTGCTGCGCTCGGTGCTCACCCTCCTGCGCGAGGAGCCGGTGCTGCGCTGGCGGATCGTCTACAGCGCGTCCTCGTACGCCGCGTTCGGCGCGGTGTGGACGAGCATCGGCTTCCTGCTCGCCCGCCCGCCGCACAGCCTGTCCGAGGGCGTGATCGGGCTGTTCTCGCTGTTCGGGGTGGCCGGGGCGCTCGCGGCGCGGGGCGCGGGCAAGCTCGCCGACCGCGGCCTCGCGCACTGGACGGTCGGCGCGACGCTGCTGCTCACCGCGCTCTCGATGGTGCTCATCGGGGCGGGCACGGAGTCGTTGGTCGCGCTGGCCATCGGCCTGGTCGTGTTCGACGCGGGCGTGCAGGGCACCCACATCTCCAACCAGACCATCGTCTACGCCCTCCGGCCCGAGGCCCGCAGCCGCCTCAACTCCGCGTACATGACGGCCTACTTCCTCGGCGGCGCCACCGGCAGCGGCCTCTCCGCGGCCGCGTACGCCACCTACGGCTGGCTGGGCGTGAGCGTGCTCGCCGCCGCGTTCCCCGCCGCGGGGTGGTGCGCGTGGCTGGTCGACACGTTCAGGCGTTCCGGCTCATCCAGTCGAGCGTGAACGCGGTCTCCTTGGCCAACAGCTTGAGGATCTGCGCGCCGACCGAGTCCTCGATCCGTCCCCCGAGCAGCGGCACCTTCACCGCGACGTCCGTGCGGATGCGCAGCTCGCTGCCGGTGCCCGCGTCGCGCAGCCCCATCTGCCCGGACGCGTCCGCGGGCGTGCCGGGCACGTCGACGTCGGCCATGCCCGCGTAGCGGCCGTCGCCGTCGCGGCGCCACGTCTCCAGGCGGACGATCTTGAAGTCGGACGGGAGGAAGCTGCGCACCGCCGACGGCATGTCCTCGGGTTCCAGGCCGTGCTGGACGCGGAAGCGGGCGTGCTCGGCGTCGGCCTCGTGCTCCAGCAGCGCGGCGTTGCGGCCGCCGAGCTGGGCGAGCCGGGCGCGCAGGCAGTCGGCGTCGACCATGGCGGCGAAGACCGCCGCGGCCGGGTGGGGCGGCGTCGCCCGGTAGTCGAACTGGCGGGACATGGGCGGAGGCTACCGTTGGACCCCGTGGTGCTACCCGATCTGGCCGTCCCGCTCGCGCCGCTGACCACCCTGCGGCTCGGCGGCCCGGCGCGGCGCTTCGTCGAAGCGGAGTCCGCGGACGAGGTGGTGGAGGCCCTGCGCGAACCCGCGCTGGTGATCGGCGGCGGGTCGAACCTGGTGATCGCCGACGCCGGGTGGCCGGGCACCGTGGTGCGGATCTCCTCGCGCGGGCGGCGGGTCGAGCGGCGCCCGGACGGGTCGGTGCTGCTCACCGTCGAGGCGGGGGAGGAGTGGGACGACGTCGTCGCCGCCACCGTCGCCGACGGCCTCGGCGGCCTGGAGTGCCTCTCCGGCATCCCCGGGCGCACGGGCGCGGTGCCGGTGCAGAACGTCGGCGCGTACGGCGTGGAGATCGCCGAGACGCTGGTCGACGTCGACCTCCTCGTCGACGGGGCGGTGCGCCGCGTCCCGGCCGCCGAGCTCGGGCTGGCCTACCGCACGAGCGTGCTCAAGGGCCGTTCCGACGCGGTCGTCCTACGGGTGCGGTTCGCGCTGCCCGGCGACGCCCGCAGCGCGCCGATCCGCTACGCCGAGCTCGCCAGGGCCCTCGGTGTGGCGCCCGGGGAGCGGGTGCCCGCCGCCGTCGCGCGCGAGGCCGTCCTCGCGCTGCGCCGCGGCAAGGGCATGGTGCTCGACCCGGCCGACCACGACACCTGGAGCGCGGGCTCCTTCTTCACCAACCCGGTGTTGCCGACGGCCCCGCCCGGCGCGCCCGCGTGGCCGGTCGGCGACCGGTTCAAGGTGTCGGCGGCGTGGTTGATCGAGCACGCGGGCTTCCGCCGGGGGTATCCGGGGCCGGGGGGTCGGGTCGCGCTCTCGGGCAGGCACGTGCTGGCGTTGACCCACCGTGGGGGCGGTAGCACGGCCGATCTGCTGGCGTTGGCGACGGAGGTCCGCGACGGCGTGTCGGCCCGGTTCGGGGTGGCGCTGACGCCGGAGCCGGTGCTGGTCGGGTGCTCGCTGTGACCAGTTAGCCTGATCGGGGGGCAACCCAGGCCCCGCTCGACACGTCTGGAATTACTATGCGACGCATTCTGCTGATCGCGGCGGTGGTCGTCCTCGGCTCGCTCGCCGTGGCCGCTGTCGCGATCGCCGCGGGTGGCGCGGCGCCGGTCATCGGCGGCGCACCGGCCCCGGTCCAGCAGGCCGCCACGCTCACGTACACCCCGGCGACGGCCGCCACCAACACCGACCCGACGCAGCCCGCGCGGGTGAGCGTCGTGGACGGCACCCTGGAGACGGTCACGCTCACCGGCCCCAAGGGCCCGGTCGCGGGCACGATCGCGGCGGACAAGAAGTCCTGGGCGAGCACCGACAAGCTCGCCTACGGCGTCACCTACACGTGGGGCGGCAGCGCGAAGGCCGTGGACGGCACCGCGGTGCCGCTCGCGGGCACGTTCGCCACCCGGCCGCCGAGCAAGAAGATCCGCGGCACGATCAACATCGGCGACGGGCGCACGGTGGGCGTCGCGGCGCCCATCCGCATCCAGTTCAACGGGCACGTCGCCGACCGCGCCGCCGCCGAGCAGGCGCTCTCGGTACAGACATCGGTGCCCGTCGAGGGGGCCTGGGGCTGGCTGCCCGACGAGGGCGGCGGGTCGCGGGTCGACTGGCGGCCGAAGGTGTACTGGCCCGCGCACACGAAGGTCACCGTCACCGCGAAGCTCGGCGGGGTGCCCTACGGCGGCGACACCGTCGGCGCGGCCGACTTCAGCTCCACCTTCGCCATCGGCGACGCCCAGGTCGTCAAGGCCGACGTCAACAGCTTCCGCATGGTCGTGCTCCGCAACGGCCAGACGGTGCTCGACGTGCCCGCGAGCTACGGCCTCGGCTCCGACCCGGAGCGCAACACCCGCTCCGGCGTGCACGTCGTCAGCGAGAAGTTCACCGACAAGCGGATGGTGAGCGAGCGCTACGGCTACGACCTCGTCGAGAAGTGGGCCGTGCGCATCAGCAACAACGGCGAGTTCATCCACGCCAACCCGGCGTCGACGGCGGCGCAGGGCTCGGCCAACGTCACGCACGGCTGCGTGAACCTCTCGAGCGACAACGCCAAGGCGTACTACGACATGGCCCAGTACGGCGACCCCGTCGAGGTCACGGGCACGCCGGTGCCGCTGGCCGCCCGCGACGGCGACATCTGGGACTGGACGCTGTCGTGGGAACAGTGGAAGCAGCTCTCCGCGCTCTGAGGCCCCGACGCGCACCATGATCGCCGGTTCGATGCGATTCCGGCCAGATCTGGCCGCTTCCTGCACCGAAGCGGTGATCTTGCAGGTGGGGTCAGGGCTCCAGGCCGCTCTGCGCGGTGCGTGAGCCCCGCCGGGCGGCCGCCCGCTGCCACGCGAAGATCGCCCATCCGACGCCGCCGAGCCCGGCCCCGACGAGGCAGGTCGCCAGCAGCAACGGCGGGCCCGTCACGAGCACGACGCCCGCCGCCGCCAGCCACAGCACCGTGCCGACGCCGATGACCGTGCGCATCCGCGTGAGGGCGGGAGGCAGCGGTGGGACGTCGCGCACCGGGGCAGCCTACGCGTGGTAGATGCGCACCCAGTCGATGTCGAAGTGGACCTCGGCGGGCGTGGACGCGTCGCGCGGCGGGATCCAGTCCTCGTACGGGCCGATGTCCTGCTGCATGGCCAGGTGCATCGCCCGCGGCGGGATCTGCCTGCGCTCCGTGGTGCGGAACACCTCCTGGCCGTCGACGAACGCGGCCACGTGGTCGGGCATCCACTCGACGGCGTAGTTGTGCCACTGGGTGAAGTCGCCCGCCACCTTGGTGCCGTTCTGGCTGTTGTCGGCGCCGTAGTGGAGGTTGAAGGTGTACTCGGTGCGCTCGGGCTTAGGGATCTCCATGAAGTCGACCTCGCCGCCGATGGGGAAGTCCTCGGCGTCGGGCCACAGGATGAGCACGTCGCCGTAGCCCGCGGCTTTCTGCGTACGGGCCCGCACCTCCCACCGGCCGTAGAGCTGCCCTGGCGCCCACTCCAGGCCGCCGGACGAGAGCCCGTGGCTGACGATGCTCAGCATGCCGTCGCGGACGTGGAGGTTGGCGGGGTCGTGCTTGCCGACGTCGTCGGTGGTCGGGCCCGTGTAGGGCCGCCACGCCGGGCCGAGGGCGGTGCCGTCGAACTCGTCGTGGTCCTGCAGCTGCCAGCCGTAGCGGACGGCCGCCTCGGTGTCGGCGCGCGCGCTGGGGTCGACCGTGGCGGTGTTGTGCGGGGCGATGTTGCTGTGGCCGTCGCGCTGGGTGGGCGGCGGGCTCGTCGAATCCGAGATCGCCGTGCGCACGGCGGTGACCGCGATCGCAGCCAGCGCGATGACCATCCCGATCGTCAGCGCGATGACCACGCTCCGGCGCAGACCCGGCGGGGTGGGCGGGTTCGGATCAGCCGATTGCGTGACAGCGGCGGGGGACTTCGACACACCGAGCAGAGTATTGACATCGCACTGTGGCTCGGCTGAGAGGGGCCGTCACCACCCGAACGTGCGGTCGACGAGGTCCCGCATGACCGAGTTGTCCGCCTGCTTGTCCGACTGGGGGGCGCCGATCGGGTACTGGCGCACCCAGTCGACCTGCATCTGCGACGGCTTGACCGCACCGTCGCGCTTCTGGGGGAACCAGTCGAGCTGGATGCACAGGTGCATGGGCCCGGGCGGGAGGGCGCCGGCCGTGTCGGTGTGCCACCACTGCTCGCCGTCGACGTAGGTGGTGACGCCCTTCGGCGTCCACTCGACGGCCCAGTTGTGCCACTGCGTCGCGTCGATCTCGACCGTCCCGTGTTCCTGCGCGTTGTCCTCGCCGTGGTGCAGGAAGACGTTGGTGGACTGGCGGGTGTGGTCGGTCATCTCCATGAAGTCGATCTCGCCGCCTCGGGGGAAGTCCTCGGCGTCGGGCCAGAGCAGCAGGAGGGCGTGGTAGGTGGGATCGCTCGCGGGCGCGCGGACCCGGCCCTCCCAGCGGCCGTACTTCTGGCCCTCGCCGCGGCCCCAGGCCATGCCCGCCGTGGTGCCCTCGGCGTCGCCCTCGATGGTGAGGACGCCGTCGGCGACGCGGGCGGCCTGGGGGGAGCGGGTGCCCTTGTCGGCGTGGCCGGGGCCGTCGTAGAGACCCCAGCCGGACAGGTCGTGGGTGAAGTCGTCCTCGCGGTTGGGGGTGCCCCAGCCGCGGGTGGCGGCGGCGGTGCGGTCGCCGTCGCCCGCGGGGCGGGCGTCGCGGGACCGGGGCTGGTCGGTGGGGTCGCGCGGCTCGGTGGAGCGGGATCGGCCCTCGTCGGCGGGATCGTGCGGCTCGGCGGATCGGGTGTCGTCGCGGGGTCGGCCGTTCTCCGCCGTGACCTGCGGCTCGGTGGGGTCGGCGGGGGGCTTCGCCCGGGGGTCGGCGGTGGATCCGGCGGTGGCGTCGTCGGAGCCGGGCTCGCTGCGGGCCTTCCCGGAGTGCCCGGTGGGGTTCGCCGTGGGATCGCCGCCGTCGGTCTCTTCGCCGCGGCCCGGTTGTGCGGCGTCATCGGACCCGTACGACGCGGCCGTCGGGTCGGCCCGCGCGCCGGTGTCGTGGCGGCTCGGGGTCGACGCCGCGCCGGTGGCGTGCGCGCTCGTCGTCGCCGCCTGCGGCCGGGCCGCCGCGCCCGATGGCGCCGCGGCCGGTCCGACCAGGACCAACACCATTGCGACCCCGGTCGAGAGGTACTTGCGGATCAGCTCGTCGAGCTGGTCAACGGTCATGACGCCTGCTCCTGTCGCATCAGTCCTCCCCGACGGGGACGTCGGGGTCGTCGCCCGCGGTCTCCGCGACGACGCGCCATCGGGCGTCCGGGCCCTGGGCCAGGACGACGAGGGCCTGCAGTTCCGCGACCGCGACCGGGCCGCCGGGGCGGGCGGTCTCGGTGCGCAGCACCGCCCAGTAGCCGCGGCGTTCGCCGTAGGCCTCGGCGAGCTCCAGCCCGGTGACGACGGCCGTGCGGGAGGCCCCGGGCGGTAGATCGAGCACGACCACGCCGACGGCCGCCGGGCTGCCCGTACGGGCGTAGCCGGTCGCACGACGCTGGGTGTGGCCCGCGTCGCCCGGGACGAGCGAGTGGGCGGTGACGAGGTAGGCGCGCGCCACGGCCGCCGGGTCGGTCAGGTCGAGACGTGCCGACGCGGGATCCGCGCCGCGGAGGGCGGGCGCTGCGGCCAGTGCGCGGCGGTCGTCGTCGGACAGCACGGCGCCGCCGAGGTCGTCGGGCCGGGCCAGTGCGGCGAGGGCCGCGACGACGAGCAGCACGACAGCTGCGGCGGCGAGCGCGGCCGCTGACGGGCGAATGGCGGCGTTCATTCGCGGAAGCTCGCGTGGACGTGGTCGAAGTGGCCGCCGGTGGCGCTGCGGACGTCGTAGATCCCGCCGCCGGTGTAGCGGGTGCCCCAGCTGCCCGGCTCGTCGCGCACGCCCGGGTCCCAGTAGCGGCCCTGCCAGATCAGGTACTTCACCCGCAGGGCCGCGGCGTTGGTGCGCAGCCACGCGGCCACCTCCCAGCCGTTGTCACGCTCGGCGCCCTGCGCGAAGGTGCCGGGCCGGGTGACCGTGAAGTCGCAGGCCTTGCCGCGGGAGTGGTCGCTGCCCGGGTTCCAGGCGTGCCGGTCCCAGCAGCCCGCGGTGTGCACGACCGGGCCGTTCTGCCAGCCGCCGAACGCCGCGCTCACCGCGTCGAGGCCGTGCCGCGTGGCGCCGGTGAGGCAGCCGCTGCCGGTCGGGTCGGGCGGGCGGCAGCCGGTGGCCCCGCCTGCCCACGCGGTGGCGACGAACCCGGGTCGGGCGTCGGGGTAGCCCGGCAGGCCGCCGGTGGCGGACGCGCCCGGCGGCGGCGCGAGTGAGCCGGCGTTGCCGGGGACCGGTGCCGACGCTCCCGGGGCGGCGGGTGCAGAGGCCACCGGCGGCGCCGTCTCTGGTTCTCGGGGTGCGGGTGCGGCCGGTGGTGGCCCGAGCGGACCGCCTGCCGGTCTGCCGCCGGTGTCAACGGGTAGCCGCGGGGCGGTCAGGGGCGGGGGTGCGGCGTGCCCCCGATCGGCGGCGAAGCGGGTCAGGTTGTCGTGCACCGCCGTGAGGTACCGGCGCACGAGCCCGGCGCAACGCTCATCGCAGCCCGCTTCGCCCGCCGACGGGATGCCCGTACGGCTCTCGGTGACCCGTGGGCAGCCCGCGACGTGGCAGACCAGCATGGCGTCGAGCGGCGCGGTCGGCTTGCCGGTGACCGCGAGGTGCGCGGTGACGGCGCGCAGGTTCGCGCAGACCCACGGGATCGCGACGCGCAGGTGCGCCTCCGGGGTGAGGACGGCCGAGCCGTCCACCGGCGGGTCCGCCGCCCACGGGCTCCCGCCCGCCGTGACCCACGCCGGTTGCGCGAGCCGGAAGAGGCCCGCCGACCCACCGCGCTGGTCGGCGTGCGCCTGCGCGTCCCACCCCGACTCGGCCTGCACCTGCGCGACGACCCACAGCGGCGGCAGCTCCGGGCATGCGGCTGCGGTGAGGTCGCTGATCAGGGGGAGGGACTGCCGCGCCAAGGCGGGTAGCGCGGCCGCCGCGACCCCGGACACCACGTCATACGGCACGGCCGCCGCGGCTGACGGCGCTTCGACGAGGACCAGACCCGCAACCACGACAGCCAGCGCCGCGACGAGTCGCGCCACGACCTTCACCACCCTCACCCCGGTCTTCGCCGCGGGGACACCAGCGGAGCCCGTCGCCCGCCGGTGAACCGCACGCCCGGTAGCGGGGAGCGCGGCTGTGCTCGCCCCCAGGCGGGGCCCGAGCCCGCGCACGACCGGGGCCCGGGTCACGGCGTGCCTCCGGTGGCGGGTTCCTGGAGCGGGTCGTCGTCGACCAGCGTGTGGTCGTCGGGGCTGGCGGCGGGTCGGGTGGCGGTCGGCGGCTCCTCGCCGAGCGTCTCGTCCCAGGCGTCGATCACCATCCGGCCCCCGTCGAAGGTGACCGGCACCGACAGCCGTATCCACGTCGACGCCAGGCTCCGCCAGCCCCGGCCGGTCGGCGCCGGTGCCGCGGCGAGGGCGCCGGGAACGTCTGCGTCGGTGGGTTCGGGGATGGTGCGGTGGGTGCCCACCGCGGCGTACGGGGTGACGCGGACGCGGACGTCGACCAGCACGCGGCCGTCGCCGTCGGAGCGCACCAGCCCGGGCAGCGCGAACTCGGCGCGCTGGCGACCCTTCCCCGTCCAGCCGAGCCGGGCCGGGTCGCGGCCGGGAGTCGGCAGGTAGTCGACGAGGACCCGGCCGCGGCGCTCCGGGTCGTCCTCGTCCCAGGACAGGTAATCGACGGCGAACGCACCCGCGAGCGCCGCCGCCTCAGCCGGGTGCGGGGCGACGGGCGCGAACGCGGGCACCGGCGGGAAGCCGCGCGGATCGGTCGGCGGATCACCGTTCACCCGCGGGTCGCCGCTGGTCAGCGGCCCACCCCACGAGCCGGTGGGCGCGTCTGCGCTGTGCCCGTTGCGCGGCCCGCCGCTCGCGCTCCGGCGACCGGCCGGTGCGTCCACACCGGCAGCGCCCCACGGTATAGCGGCGTGATCGGCCGTCGACCATCCTGCGCTCGCGGCGCCGGGTGCAACGTCCCACCGGGTTGCCGTCGTGTCTGCGCCGCTGGATGCCTTGGTGGCGCCCCAGGGCGTTGGCGCGCCGCGCGACGGTGGCGCCGCGGCCTCGTCGGACGCGGTCGTGGCGCCCCAACGCGGTGTCGCCGTGCTCCGGCCTGCGCCGGGAGGGAACGGCGTGGCCGCCGCGCCGGGCGCGTCCCACTGCGTGGTGGCCACGCCGGCGTGCGGTGGTGGGCCGACCGCGCTGCCGGGTGCGTCCCAATGGGTAGTGGCGGTGCCGCCGCGCGGTGATCCGGTGGCCGCGCTGTCGGGTGCGTCCCACGGGTTGGCGGTGCTGGCGTGCGGTGGTGGGGTGGCAGTGCTGCCGGGTGCGTCCCACGGGATGGCGGTGCCGTCGTGCGGTGGTGGGCCGGCCGCGTTGCCGGGTGCGTCCCACCGGATGGCGGTGCTGCCGGGCGGTGGTGGGGTGGCCGCGCCCCGGTGGCTGCCTCCGGCTGCGCCGTGCCGCGGCGGGGCGGCGCCCCAAGCCGTCGAACCTGCGGCCCACCGCGTGCCCGCTGCTGCCCACGACGCGCTCTCGGCGCGCGCGGGTGGGCCTGCTTGCGCGGCGCGGCGCGGGCCCCGGCGGGGCTTCCGACGGCCTGCCGCGGCCGACCCGCCGCTGTGGGGCGGTCGGTAGGCGGGCGGGGGGTCGGGTGCGCCGCCGTACCACGCGGCGTGCTCGGCGGGTGGGGCTTCGGGGACGGCCTCGGTGTCGGGGCGACCGAAGAGCCGGAAGGGCGACATCCTGATCACCCCGGGACGGGACGTGGGCGGTGCGCGGGCATGGCTCACCCCTCTGCGGGCACGGCGGCTCACACCCGCGGCGGAGCGCCCGGGTGCTGGTCGACCGGCAACCGCAGCTCCCGGGCCGACGCCGTCGACGCTAGGAGCGCCACCCCGTCCCGCGGGCCCGATTGCCGAAACGGTTTGCAGGTGCGAACACGGCGGCTACGCCGCGTGCGGCAACGGCCAGGTGTGCACCGGCTCGTTGGCCTCGGAGTGCTCCAGGTAGCGGCCGAACATGCCGCGCAGCGCCGTGACCCGGTCGGCCCCGCGCTGCTCCAGTGCCGCGACCGCGTCGAGCTGCCACGCCGCGCCCGTGCGCCGGTGCAGGCACCGCCGCTCGATCACCGTCAGGTAGCGGTCGATGACCGACGCCGCCACGCCCCAGCGCGCCAGGCCGTCCGCCGCCTGCGGCAGCAGCTTGCGCAGCACCAGCTCGTCGGGCCGGATCCACCCGGAGCCCGGCCAGTACAGCGGCCCGTCGAGCCCGTGCCGCGCGGCGGTGGTGAAGTTCTCCTGCGCCGCCTCGAACGACATCGAGCTCCACAGCGGCCGCTCCGCCTCCACCAACGTGCGCAGGAGGCCGTAGAAGAGCAGGGCGTTGGCCACCATGTCGACGGCGGTGGGCCCGGCGGGCAGCACCCGGTTCTCGACGCGCACGTGCGGCACCCCGCCCGCTACGTCGTACACCGGCCGGTTCCAGCGCCAGATCGTGCCGTTGTGCAGCCGCAGCTCGTCCAGCTGCGGCACCCGGCCCTCCTTGAGCTCCAGCAACGGGTCGGTGTCCTCGGTGAGCGGCAACAGCCCGGGGAAGTAGCGGCCGTTCTCGCTGAAGAGGTCGAGGATCGAGCTGATCCACCGCTCGCCGAACCACACCCGGGGCCGCACGCCCTGGTTGCGCAGCTCGACCGTGCGCACGTCGCACGACTGCTCGAACAGCGGGATCCGCGTCTCGGCCCACAGCCGCGAGCGCAGGAGGAACGGCGAGTTCGCCCCCACCGCCAGCTGCACGCCCGCGAGGCACTGCGCGGCGTTCCAGTACCCCGCGAACGCGTCCGGGTGCACCTGCAGGTGCAGCTGCATCGAGGTGCACGCGGCCTCGGGCGCGATCGAGTCGAAGTCGGCGAACAGGTGATCGGGGGTGACGGAGTGGCGGCCCGACGGGTCGTCGCCCGCGATGTCGAGGCGGATGGGCTCGCCGCGCAGGCTCATCAGCTGCTCGTTCAGCACGGCGTAGCGGTCTTCGCGGGACAGCGCGTCGACGACGAGGTGCCGCTGCTCGATCGTCGGCAGGATCCCGATCACGGCCAGCCGGGCCCCGCACGCGGCGGCCGCCGTGCGGGCGAGGCCGAGCTGGTCGGTGAGCTGGTGCTCGAACCGCCGCCATTGATCACCGGGCAACGGCCGGGGCGGCAGGTTGAGCTCCAGGTTCCACCGGCCCAGCTCCGGCTGGAAGGCCGCGCCGCCCAGCGTGTCGAGCACCTGCGAGCTGCGCAGCGCGGGTACCAGGTCGCCGTCGACGAGGTTGAGCTCCACCTCGACGCCGGTCATCGGCTCGTCGTGGGCGAACGGGTGCTCGCGCAGCATCAGGGCGAGCGCGTCGAGGCAGCGCTGGACCTTGCTGCGGTAGCTCTGGCGGTCGCGTCGACTGAACAAGGTCCGGTCGACGTCCTGGCCCATGCGGGCGCCGCCTCCTTACTCTCCGGGCCCCTCGCCGCGGGCGCCGTCGGGCTGATGGCGGCGCGGCTGTCCACCGTGACATACCCGTGATCTCTTCGCTACGGCTGATGGGATGACGGAGCCTGGGAGCATGTCGCGTTGTGGCGTTCTTCACGGCGGTCGACGACGTCGCCGACCCCCGCGTCGACGACTTCCGCGACCTCACCGCGGCCGACCGCAGGCCCGACCGGCCGGGCGGCCGGGGGCTGGTCATCGCCGAAGGCGTCGTCGTGGTGCGGCGGCTGCTCGACTCGCCCTACCCGGTGCGTTCGCTGCTCGGTGTGCCGCGACGGCTCGCCGAGCTCGACCTCTCCGCCGTCGACGCGCCCGCTTACGCCGTGGACGCCGACACGATGGCCCGGATCGTCGGGTTCCACCTCAACCGGGGCGTGCTGGCGGTGGCCGACCGGGCACCGACGCCGTCGGTGGCCGACCTGTCCCACGGAAGGCTGCTGGCCGTCCTCGAAGGCGTGAACGACCACGAGAACCTGGGTGCGCTGTTCCGCAACGCCGCGGCGCTGGGCGTGGACGGTGTGCTGCTCGGCCCCCGCTGCGCCGACCCGCTCTACCGGCGCAGCGTGCGGGTGTCGATGGGGCATGTGCTGCGGGTGCCGTTCGCGCCGCTCCCCGAGCCGTGGCCGGGCGTCCTCGCGACGCTCGACCACACGGTCGTCGCCCTCACGCCCGCGCCGGACGCCGTGCCGCTGGCCGTCGCCGGTCTCGCCGGACGGCGCGTCGCGCTGCTGCTCGGCGCGGAGGGCCCGGGCCTGTCCGAGGAGGCGCTGCGGGCCGCCCACCTGCGCGTGCGGATCCCGATGGCGACGGGCGTCGACTCTCTCAATGTGGCGACAGCCGCCGCCGTTGCGTTCCACGCGGCTTCCGCACCTCTACGCTGAGGCGTGGGGAAGCGCGGCGAGGGGGTGTAGATGATCGGCTTCGTCACCCGTGAGCGCCGGTCGGCGCCCGAAGAGCACCGCCCGCTCACGAGCGAACTGTTGGCGCCCGCCCCCGCTGAGCCGCCGGGGCCCACGCCCTGGGCCACCGGCCTGCTCATCGCCGCGTTCGTCGCCGTGTTCGTCACCCTGGCCGACGTCGCGCTCTGCCAGGCGTTCGCCGAGGCGTTCGGGTTGCTGTGGATCCCGGCCAACCTGCTGGTCGGGGCGGGGTTGGCGCCGTCGTTGTGGCTGCTGCGGCGCGTGCCGCTGTGGCGGTGGCCCGCGCTCGGCGCCACCGTCGGGCTGGGCGTTTCCTGGGTCGTCCTGCTGCTGGCGATGCTGGGACCGAGCTGACAGCAGCACGGCAGCGGCGTATCAGGGCGGTATCAGCGGCCTCGCGCACACTCGGGGTCATGAACGGAGCAATCTGCGTCGAAGGCCTGGTCAAGCGCTTCGGCGCGACCACCGCACTCGACGGTGTCGACCTCGTCGCCCGGCCCGGCGCGGTGCTCGGCCTGCTGGGTCCCAACGGGTCGGGCAAGACCACCACCGTCCGCGTGCTCGCCACGCTGCTGCGCCCCGACGCGGGCCGCGCCACCGTGCTCGGCCACGACGTCGTCGCCGACGCCCCGGCCGTCCGGCGGCGCATCGGCCTCACCGGGCAGTACGCCGCGGTCGACGAGGCGCTCACGGGCACCGACAACCTCGTGCTCGTCGGCCGCCTGCTCGACATGCCCCGCCGCGCCGCGAAGGCGCGCGCCGCCGAGCTGATCAGCCAGTTCGGGCTCACCGACGCGGCCGGACGGCGGGTGCGCACCTACTCCGGCGGCATGCGGCGGCGGCTCGACCTCGCCGTCAGCCTCATCGGCCGCCCCGACGTGCTGTTCCTCGACGAGCCCACCACCGGCCTCGACCCGCGGCACCGCAACGAGGTGTGGGACCACGTCCGCGGCCTCGCCGCCGACGGCGTCACCGTGCTGCTCACCACCCAGTACCTGGAGGAGGCGGACCAGCTCGCCGACGATCTCGTGGTGATCGACCACGGCCGCGTCATCGCAGGCGGCACGCCGGCCAGCCTGAAGGCGGAGCTCGGCGGGCAGGCCCTGCACGTGCGGCCGCTGCTGCGGGCCGACGTCCCGCGCGCCCTCGCCCTGCTGGCCGAGCTCGGCGCGGCGCCTGTGGCCGACGCGACCGGCGAGCTCGTCGCGCCCGCGCTCGACCCGTCCCTGCTGCGGCGCGCCGGAGACCGGTTCGCCGCCGCCGACATCCCCGTCGCCGAGATCGGGCTCCGGCTCCCGAGCCTCGACGACGTCTTCCTCGCCCTCACCGGGCACACCGCTGAGGAGGCGGCATGACCACGCTCGCACCGGCCCCGCCCGCGCCCACCCGGCACGCGGCCACGCCCCGCCCGTCGTTCCTGCGCCACGCGGGCACCCTCGCGTGGCGCGGGATCACCAAGACCATCCACTCCACGGAAGCGCTCCTGGACGTCACGCTGCAGCCGGTGATCTTCCTGCTGCTGTTCGTCTACGTGTTCGGCGGCGCCATCTCCGGCAGCCCGGACGCCTACCTGCAGCTCGCGCTGCCCGGCGTGCTCGTGCAGACCATCGTGTTCGCCTCGGCGGGCACCGGCGTCGGGCTGGCCGAGGACCTCTCCACCGGCATCTTCGACCGCTTCCGCAGCCTGCCGATCTCGCGCAGCGCACCGCTCGTCGGCGCGATACTCGCCGACCTCGTCCGCTACCTGACCTCCGGCCTGATCATGTTGGCGCTCGGGCTGCTGCTCGGGTTCCGCATCACCACCTCGCCGCTGGCCGTCGTCGCCGCGTTCGCCCTGGTGATGGTGTTCGCCTTCGCCCTGTGCTGGGTGTTCACGGCGCTGGCGATGGTGGTGGGCCAACCGCGGTCGGTGCAGGGCCTCGGCGCACTCGTGATGTTGCCGCTGACGTTCGGCAGCAACGTCTTCGTGCCCACCGACACCCTGCCGACGTGGCTGCGCGGGTTCGTCGAGATCAACCCGGTGACGCACGTGGCGGACGCCATGCGCGGGCTGCTCAGCGGCGGGCCGGTGGCAGCGCCGGTGACGTACGCGCTGGTGGCGTCGGGCGTGGTGATCGCGGTGTTCGCCCCGCTCGCGGTGTACCTCTACCGCCGCCGGACCTGATGACCCGCCTCCTCGCCGATCGGGGGGTCGGCGAGGAGGAACGCGGTGAGGGTGGCGGCGCCCGCCCGGGGCGCCGCGACGGCGATGCGGTCTTCGGCGTGCGGGCCCAGCGCGGCGAGCAGCGCGACGACCTCGGGGCTGCCGTGGTCGAGCGTGCCCCGCCGCACGAGGGCGGTGGCGAGCAGCTCGACGGCGGCGGTGTCGTCGCCCTCCGCGTGCGCGAGCTGGGCGGCCACCTCGGCCACCATGCCGAGCACGGGCCCGTCGCGGCTGGTGATCGCGGGCTCTGCGGCAGGCTGCAGCAGCACCCGGGCCTTCGCGGGATCGCCTGCCGCCAGCTCCACCTGCGCGCGGAGCATGGCGAGGTAGGCCCGGCGTTGGGGTATGCCGAACATGGCCGGATCGCCCGCGAGGACGGCGTCCACCACCGCGAGGTGGGCGCGGGCCGCGCCGAGATCGCCCGCCATGCGCTCCACCTGCGACCGCGCCGAGGCGATGCTGCCGTCCGGGCGGCGCGGCTCGACCGCGCGGGCGAGCTGCGCACGGGCGGCGGCGTAATCGCCGCGGCGGGCGTCGACCATCGCGCGCCCGGCGACGAACTGGTGCAGGTCGTCGTCGTTGCCCAGCTCGACGGTGAGCGCGATCGCCTCGTCGAACGCGGCCGCCGCCGCGTCGTGCTCGCCCGCGAGGTTCTCCAGCTCGCCGAGGGAGTACAGCACCATGCCCAGGCCGAACCGCTCACCCAGCGCGGCGAACGCCGTGTGGGTGGCGCGCAGCAGCTCGCGCTGGCCCGCGAGGTCGCCGTCGTTCTCGGCCCGGACCGCCCGGGTCTGCAACGCGATCGCCCTGATCCACGGGTCGTCGGTCGTCTCGGCCAGCTTGCGCAGCGGGACCTCGTCCTGCTCGGCGAAGGCGACGGTGATCGGCTCGACCAGCTCGAGCGCCGGGTGCCAGGGCTTCGGCAGCGTGGCGAGCGCGGCGATGGCGGCCTCGGCCCGCACGCGGCCGCTCGCGACATCGCCGCTGCCGACGGCCGCCATCGCCTGGTAGGCCAGGGCGAGCGCGCGCACGTGCGGATCGACGTCGTCGTTCGGTGGCGGCAGCGCGGTGAGCCACCGCTTGCCCTCCTCGAGCCTGCCGCGGATCAGCCAGGACCACGTCACCGCGACGACGATGCGGTACGCGACCGCGACGTCGGAGGTCGTGGTGCGCCGCAGCGCCAGGTCGATCTCGTCGGCCTCGGCGCGCAGGCGGGCCAGCCAGCGCAGCTGCTCGCGGCGGCGGATGTGCGGCTCGGCCTCCTCCACGAGGTCGAGGACGAACGCGGCGTGCGCGGCCTCGGCGGCCGGGCGCTCGCCCGCCGCGTCGAGCTTCTCGCCCGCGTAGGCCCGGATCGTCTCCAGCATGCGGTAGCGGGTGGGGCCGTCGGGCTGCGGCACGGCGACGACGAGCGACTTGTCCACCAGCGACGTGAGCGCCTCCCACGCCTCGGGCCCGCACACCCGCTCGGCCGCGGCGAGCGTGGCGCCGCCCGCGAACGCGCCGAGCCGCCGGGCCACGGCGCGCTCGGTCTCCGTGAGGAGCTCCCAGCTCCAGTCGACGACCGCGCGCAGCGTCTGGTGCCGGGGGAGCGCGGTGCGCACACCGGTGGTGAGCAGGCGGAACCGGTCGTCGAGGCGGTCGGCGATCTCTCGGGGCGAAAGGGTGCGCAGGCGGGCGGCAGCCAGCTCGATGGGGAGCGGTTGACCGTCGAGGCGGCGGCAGATCTCGGTGACGGCGGGCCGGGTGGCGGCGTCGAGCGCGAAGCCGGGCCGGACGGCGGCGGCCCGGTCGACGAAGAGCTGGACGGCGTCGGCTTCGGCGAGCGCGTCGACGGGGTGCAGCACCTCGCCCGGCACCCCCAGCGGCTCGCGACTGGTGGCGAGCACCCGCAGGCGGGGGCACGCGGTGAGCAGGGTCTCGGCCAGCGCGGCGACGTGGGCGACGAGGTGCTCGCAGTTGTCGAGCACGAGGATCGTGTCGCGGCCGTCGAGGGCGGCGAGCAGCCGGGTGAGCGGCTCGGGCACCTCGGTGCGGCCCAGGTGCAGCTCGGGCTCGCCGACGGCGGCCAACACGGCCTGCGGGAGCTGCGTGGCGTCGGTGAGCGCGGCCAGCTCGGCCACGACGGCGGGCGACGCCCCGTTGCGCTGCGCTCCGGGAGCTGCGGGACCGGGCGGGGCCGCCCACGGGGTGGCTGGACGGACCTCGGGCGCGAACGTGGCCTCGCGGGCCAGCCGGGTCTTGCCCGCCCCGCCGGGGCCGGTGAGCGTGACGAGGCGCGCGGTGCGCAGGAGCGTGCGGATGCGCTCGACGTCGGCCGCGCGCCCGACGAAGCTCGACAGGCCCGCAGTGCTGGGCGCGGCGAGCACCGGGCGGAGCACCGCCATCCGGGCCTCGGCCAGCTCTGCGCCGGGGTCGACGCCCAGCTCCTCGGCCAGCAGCGCGATCGCGCGGTCGAGCGTGGCGAGGGCGTCGGCCTGGCGGCCCGCGGCGTGCAGTGCCCGGCCGAGCAGTGCCGCCGTGGTCTCGCGCAGCGGCGCGGCGGCGAGCTGGGTGGTGAGCGCGTCGACGTCGGGCGCGAGACCCAGCCGCAGCGCCAAGCGGGCGCGCTCGTCGACGGCGTCCGCGCGGCGCCCCTCCAGGCGGGCCGCGGCCGGGCGCGCGAAGGGCAGTTCGACGACGTCGGCCAGCGCGGGCCCGCGCCAGAGCGCCAGCGCGTGGCCGAGCAGGCCGTGCGCCTGCGCCGGGCTCGCCGACCGCGCCTCGGTGAGCAGCCGGTCGAACTCCAGCGCGTCGACCGAGCGTGGCTCGACGGCCAGCCGGTAGCCGCCGGGCTCGGTGACCACGAGCTCGCCCGGCATCGACCGGCGCAGCCGCGAGACCAACGCCTGCAGGGCGTTGGCCGCGTTCTCCGGCGGGGTCTCCCACAGCCCGTCGACGAGCGCGGCGGTGCTGACGGGGCGCCCGGCGTCGAGCGCGAGCCGGGCCAGCAGCCCGCGCAGGCGCACGCCGGACAGGCCGCTCGGCCCGTCGACGGTGCCCAGCACGCCGATCCGCACGGCCACCAGTGTGCCGCCGGGTGATCCGGACCGCGTCATGCGCTCTCCCGGTGGAACGTGCGCACCCCCCAGGCGACGGTGAGCGCGGCCACCCCGACCGCGACCGCCAGCCCGAGCCCGACCGTGCCGCTCAAGACCGCGCCCTGGAACGCCGCGCGCTCGGCGTCGACCACGTAGGCGAACGGGTTGAGCCGCGACAGCGCGAACAGCCACGCGGGCGCGAGCGTCATCGGCAGCAGGATGCCCGAGAGCAGCAGGAGCGGTATGACGATCGCGTTGAGCAGCGGCCCGAGCGCCTCCTCGCTCTTCACCAGCAGCGCCATGGCGTAGGACGCCGCCGACGTGGCCACGGCGACCACCGCGACGAGCACCAGCGCGACGGCGATCCCGAGCGGTGGCGCGCGCAGCCCGAACAGCATCGCCACGAGCGTGAGCAGGACGCCCTGCACGACGAGCACCACGACGTCGCGCATCGAGCGCCCGAGCAACAGGGCCGTGCGGCTCACCGGGGTGACGCGCATCCGCTCCACCACACCGGTGCGGTACTCCTGGATCAGGCTGAACCCGGCGAACAGGCTGCCGAACATGCCCAGCTGCACGAGCAGGGCGGGCACGAGCACCTGGTAGGCGTCGCCGGGCGGGAAGCCCGGTGTGGCCGTGACGAGCGGCTGCAGCAGCGGCCCGAACAGCGTGAGGTAGAGGACCGGCTGGACGATCCCGATGATCACCCACACCGGGTTGCGCAGCGACTGCCGCATCGCCCGCTGGAAGATCAGCCAGATCTGCAGGAGCAGCTGGTTCGGCGGGGTCATGCCGAGACCTTCTGCTCGGCGTCGCGCAAGGTGCGGCCGGTCAACGTGAGGAACACGTCGTCGAGGCTCGGGCGGCGCACCTCCACCGACGTCATCGCGACGTCCGCCGAATCGAGCTCGCGGAGCAGGCCCGGGAGCACGGCGGCGCCATCGGGGACGCGGAAGCGCGCGGAGCGCTCCTCGACGACGAGCTCGCTGACCTGCCCGAGCCGCTCGGCGATCGCGGCGACCCGCCCGGGCTCACCGGAGCCGACGAGCACCAGATCGCCGGAGACCCGCCGCTTCAACGCATCGGGCGTGCCCTCGGCGACGATGCGGCCCTGGTCGATGACGAGGATGCGGTCGCACAGCGCATCGGCCTCGTCGAGGTAGTGGGTGGTGAGGAACAGGGTGGTGCCGTGCTCGGCGTGCAGGCTGCGGATGTGCTCCCAGAGGTTGGCGCGGCTCTGCGGATCGAGCCCCGTGGACGGCTCGTCGAGGAACAGCAGCCGTGGCACGTGGACGAGCCCCATGGCGATGTCGAGGCGCCGCCGCTGGCCACCGGACAGGGTGCGGACGACCCGGCGCTCGGTGCCCGTGAGGTCGAGCCGCTCCACGAGCTCCGCGGCGCGCCGATGGGCCTCGGCGGCCGGGATGCCGTAGAGCCGCGCCTGCACGGCCAGCTCCTCGCCAACCAGGCAATCGGTGCCCGCGCCGCCGCTCTGCCCCACGTAGCCGATCTTGCGGCGCACCCCGGCCGGATCGGTGGCGAGATCGTGGCCCGCGACCGTGGCGCTGCCCGCCGTGGGCCGCAGCAACGTGGTGAGCATGCGCAACGTGGTGGTCTTGCCCGCCCCGTTGGGCCCGAGGAAGCCGACCAGCTCGCCGGGCGCGACGTCGATGTCCACCCCGGCCACGGCCTCCACCGCACCCCGGCGGGTGCGGAACGTGCGGGCCAGCCCGCGGGCTTCGATCACGGGCCGACGGTAGCGCCGCCCGCCGACATTTATCGCGCGAGTTCGGCCAGGAAGAGCGCCTCGGCCAGCACGCCGCGCCCGAACATCCCCAGGTCGAGGCTCTCGTCGATGCCGTGCCAGCGGCTCGCCGGATCGCCCACGCCGGTGACGAGCACGGCGGCGCGGGGGAACGCGCGCGCGAACTCGGCGATGAACGGGATCGACCCGCCGATACCGACCTCGACCAGCTCGTTGCCGTAGGCCGCGGCGAACGTGCGGCGGGCGACGTCGTACGCGGCGCCGACGGCCGACAGCGAGAACGGCTCGGCGACGCCCGCGCCCGGCGTGACCGTGACGTGCGCGCCCCACGGCACGTGCGCCGCGAGGTGCTCGGCGAGGGCCTTCTGCGCGGTGGTGGCGTCGTCGCCGGGGCCGAGGCGGAGGCTGACCTTGGCCCGGGCGCGGGGGACGAGGACGTTGGACGACTCCGCGACGCGCGGCGCGTCGATGCCGAGCACCGACACCGCGGGCTTGGTCCAGGTCCGCTCCACGATGCTGCCGGTGCCGATGAGCGCGACGCCCGACAGCACCCCGGCGTCGCCGCGGAAGGTCGCTTCGTCGACGTCCGGAGCACCCGACGTGCCGTGCACGAGACCGGGCACGGCAACGTCGCCGTGCTCGTCGTGCAGGCAGGCCAAGGCGCGGCACAGCGCGGTGAGCGCGTCGCCGATCGGGCCGCCGAACACGCCGGAGTGCACGGGGCGCTCCAACATCGACACCTCGATGACGACGTCCACCAGCCCGCGCAGGCTGGTCGTGAGGGCGGGCACGTCGACGGCCGGGTTGGCCGCGTCGGCGATGACGATCACGTCGCAGGCCAGCGCGTCGCGGTGCTCCCGCAGGAACGCAGGCAGCGTGGGCGAGCCGGACTCCTCCTCGCCCTCGATGAACAGCGTGACCCCGACCGGCGGGCGGCCGTCGAACGCGCGCAACGCGGTGAGGTGGGTCATGACGCCCGCCTTGTCGTCGGCGGCGCCGCGCCCGTAGAGGCGACCGTCGCGCTCGGTGGGCTCGAACGGCGGCGTCGTCCACAGCTCGTCGCCGCCGGTCGGCTGGACGTCGTGGTGGGCGTAGAGCAGCACGGTCGGCGCGGCGGGCGGCGCGGGCCAGCGGGCCAGGACGGCGGGCGCGCCGTCGTCGGCCGTCAGTACCGCGACGTCGGCCGCGCCGGCCCCGCGCGCCAGCTCGGCGACGGCCTCGGCGCTGCGGTGGGTGTCGTCGGCGTGCGCGGGGTCGGCCCAGATGCTGGGGATGCGGACGAGGCGTTCGAGGTCGGCGCGTGCCCCGGGCAGCTGCTGCTCGACGGCGGCGCGCAATGCGGCCTCGGTCGGGCCGTCGGACCTGGTCACGGGCTGGTCGGTCACGCCGGCCGACTCTACGCGGGCCGTCACCGGCGACGGGTCCACACCACGGGGTGAAGATGTGCGGCGGCGGGATGACCAATTCGCGGGGTCGGGATGCACGACTCACCGCCGACCGGATTTGGGGGCGGGCGGGGGACCGTAGGCTGCGGGCATGTCCCGGTTCCTGGCGACGTTGCTGGAGTCCGCATCCCGGTCGGCCCACGGCATGGTCACCGGCGAGCCCCACGAGCCCGTGCGGCGCACCTGGCCGGAGGTCCACGCGCGCGCCCTGGCGATGGCGGCGGCCTTGCGCGCAGGCCGCCCCGGGCTCACCGCAGGCTCGGCCGTGGGGGTGCTCGCGGGTGAGCCGGTCTCGATCGCCCCGCTCGCCCAGGCCGTCTGGCTCTGCGGCGGCAGCGTCACGATGCTGCACCAGCCCACCGCGCGCACCGACCTCGCGGCCTGGGCCGAGGACACGGTCTCCGTCCTCAAGATGATCGACGCCGCGCTCGTGGTGCTCGGTCCCCCGTTCGACGCGCTCGCCCCGGTGCTCACCGAACGCGGCGTCCCGTTCCGCACGATCGCCGCGCTCGAGGGCGACCCGGCCACCGTGCGGCCCGACGCCGCCGTCGCCGACGAGGGCGACACCGCGCTGCTCCAGCTCACCAGCGGGTCCACCGCCGAGCCGAAGGCCGTGCGGATCACCCACGCCAACCTGCACGCCAACATCACCGCGATGGCGCAGGCGGCGCGCCTCGACGTCGACCGCGACGTGCAGGTGTCGTGGCTGCCGCTCTTCCACGACATGGGGATGGTCGGCTTCCTCACCGTGCCGATGACGCTCGGGCTGGACCTGGTCACGGTCACGCCACTGGACTTCCTCGGCAGGCCCATCCTGTGGGCCGAGCTGATCTCCAAGTACCGGGGCACCGTCACGGCCGCGCCGAACTTCGCCTACGCCGTCCTCGGCCGCCAGCTCGCGCGCTTCGACGGCGAGCTGGACCTGTCGTCGCTGCGCATCGCGCTGAACGGCGCCGAGCCGATCGACCCGGTCGCGGTCGGCGCGCTCGTGGACGCCGGTGCGCGGTTCGGGCTGCGGCCCGAGTCCGTGCTCTGCGCGTACGGGATGGCGGAGACCGCGCTCGGCGTGGCGTTCGCGCCGGTGGAGACGGGCCTGGCCGTCGACGAGATCGACGCCGACGACCTGGAGACCCGCAGGCTCGCCACGCCCGGCACCGGACGCAGCTTCCCGAAGCTCGGGCCGCCGCTGCCGGGCATCGAGGTGCGGGTGGTCGCCGACGACGGCGCGGTGCTCGGCGAGCGCCAGGTCGGGGTGCTGCAGCTGCGCGGTCCGTCGGTCACGCCGGGCTACCTCACCGTGCACGGGCCGGTCGCCACGCAGGACGCGGAGGGCTGGTTCGACACCGGCGACGAGGGCTACCTCGTCGACGGCCAGGTCGTGGTGTGCGGCAGGCGCAAAGACGTGATCATCATGGGCGGCCGCAACATCTACCCGACCGACATCGAGCGCGCCGCGGGCACCGCCCACGGGGTGCGCGCGGGCAACGCGGTGGCGGTGCGGATCGAGGCGGGGGAGGGGCGCCACCGGGAGTCGTTCGCGGTGGTCGTCGAGTCCCGGCAGGCGAGCGACCCGGAGGCGGCGGGCGGCATCGGCAAGGACGTCACGA
>DATAOO010000073.1:0-7706 GCA_036265695.1 Pseudonocardia sp.
CACGAAGAAGGTGGCGATCGCGAAGGGGCTGGCCCGCAGCGTGCTGCACAACCTGCGGAAGCCCGACCCGGCGCACCAGCAGGTGCCGCAGCGCAACGTGCCGTCGCGGCAGGCGCTCTGGTTCGTGCTGTCGCGGCTGGACTCCGCCACGGTCTCCACGCCCGACGGGCGCGGGGTCACCTTCCGCCGTCGCGACCCGGAGCTGTTCCGGTCGATGCTCACGCGCTCGGCGCGCCAGCTCCGCGACATCGGCAAGGCCTGGCCCGACCTGCGCCGCCGCTACCAGGAGGCGCTGCCCGAGCTCAGCAGCCGGGAGGCCTGGGCGCGCGAGGTGTTCGACCGCAGCTGACCCCGACGGCCGCCGGGATCGCCGCTGGGCTACTGGGTCGTGCCGTCGTCGGCCGTCTTCCACTGCGCGAACGGGCGGTCCAGGCGCCAGCGGGCGCCGTCGAGGGTGAGCACCCGGTCCTCGCACGGCTCGGGGTTGGACAGCGACTCGAACAGCGGCACCGACCACCCGAGCGCCCGGCGGCCCAGCAGCCGCATCGCCAGGCCGTGGGTCACGACGAGCAGCGCGTCGGCGTCCGGCGGGGCGAGGCGCAGCTCGGTGAGGAACGCGGCGATCCGGTCGTCCACGTCCGCGCCGGACTCGCCGTTGGGCAGCCGGTAGAAGAAGTGGCCGAAGAAGTCGCGTTCCTCGCGGTAGCGGCGTTGGCCGTCGGCGTCCTGGAGGTTGCCCCAGTCCTGCTCGCGCAGCCGCGGCTCGTGCACCGTCCACGCCGGGTCGAGGCCCAGCAGGGCAAGCGTGTGCAGGGTGCGGCGGTAGGGGCTCACGTACACGCCGAGCCGCGCGTCGCCGACCAGCTCCTTGATCCGCGGCCCGGCCGCCGTGGCCTGCGCCTCGCCGTGGGCGGTGAGCTCCAGCGCGTGGTCAGGGATGCGGGTGTAGGCCAGCTCGTCGACGTTGCCGAGGCACTCGCCGTGCCGCAGGAGGACGACCTTCACACCGCCACCACCATGATCACCGGTTCGGCGCACTTCCGGCCAGAACTGGCCGCTCCGCGCAACGAACTGGCGATCATTCGCCGGGCTGGTCGTAGAGCCGCTCCCAGTTCTCCCGGCTCGTGAGCCGCCCGTGCTCCGCGCGGTACCGCGCCGCGACCGCCGGGCCCTCCGACCGCAGCCGGGCCAACGCCCGCGCGCCCCGGCGGGCCAGGTCCAAGGCTTTCGCCCGGTCGCGCTCGCGGATCCGGAAGCCGGTCTCGCCCATGTCGGTGACGACCGCGCGGGAGAACGTCGACACGTGCCACCAGTGCGCGTCGCCCGCGGGCACGAACCCGACCCGGCCGGGTCGGTCGGCGGCCAGGTACACCGCCCGCTTGAGCCACGTCAGCCGCTCGTTGCCGGGGGGGTTGGCGGCGCGCGCGGTCTGCGCGTCGCGGAAGTCGGGCACCACCTCGGGCAGCTCGGTCATCGGGCGCACGACCGTCTCCGGGTACGCCGCCCGGACCCGTCGGATGTCCGCCGCGGCCGCGGTCGAGCCGTCGTCGAGCCCCTCAGGCCCCTCGAGGAAGTCCTCGACCGCCTTGATCACCGTGGCCGCCAGCCCGTAGTGCATCGCGACGAGGTACTGCGACAGCAGCGTGCCCAACCGCCGCAGGATCCGCCGCGTGGAGAACCCGGTGTGCAGCGCCGCGGTGATGAGGCCGTTGCGCATGTTGAAGTAGCGGTGCCACTCGTCCCAGTCCTTCCACCCGAAGTCGGCGTGCCAGACGCCCGCGCCGGGCAGCGCGACCGTCGGGAAGCCGTGGGCGCGGGCCCGGTAGCCGAACTCGATGTCGTCCCACTGGAAGAACAGGGGCAGCGGGTAGCCGATCGCCCGGATGATCGACGCCGGGACCAGGCACGCCCACCAGCCGTTGTACTCGGTGTCGACGCGCCGGTCCTGCCCGATGGGCAGCAGCCGCTCGTCGGAGCCGAGCAGGTAGGCCTCGTCGAGGGCGTCGGGCATCGGGATGCCGACCTTGAGCAGCTCGGGATCGGCGCGCTCCGCGGAGATGTGCAGATGCGCGGGGTGCAGGAGGTTGAGCATCTGCCCGCCGACGATCGTCGGGTGCGTGGTGCACGCCGCGAACGCCGTGAGCCGCAGGAGCAGCTCCGGCTCCAGGAGGATGTCGTCGTCGAGGAGCAGCACGTCGTGGTCGTCCTCGGGGGCGCCCGCGGTGGCGTCGAACATGCCGCGGGTGAAGCCGCCCGCGCCGCCGAGGTTGGGCTGGCGCACGTAGCGCAGCCGCCCCTCGAGCGCCGTCGCGATCTCGGCGAACTCCAGGCGCGACTCGCAGGGGTCGGTGCCCTGGTCGACCACCCGCACGGTGGCGACGGCGGCCAGCGCCGCCGGGTCGCTGCCCAGCGCGGTGAGCGTCTTGAGGCAGTCGTCCACCCGGTTGTAGGTGCAGATGACGACGTCGGTGGGGGCGGGTCGGTGCGCGGGCGTGACCCGCCAGCGCACGTCCGAGACGGTGAGCGAGCCGGTCTCGGTGCTGAACTCCAGCCACATGCCGCCGCCGTCGACGAACCGGTCGATGGGGCCGACCAGCCGCACCTGCGCGGAGCCCTCGACCTGCGCCGCGTCGACGATGCGCCACACCTTGTTCGTGTCGGACGCCATCAGCCGCACCCGCCCCGACCCGGACGCGACCAGCTCCACCTCGACGTCGGGCGCGGCCGTCCACCGCTGCCAGTACGTGGCGTGGAAGCGGCCGAAGTACGTGTTGGTGGTGACGGCGGTGGCCGGGCCCAGCTCGACCCGGTGCCGCTCGCGACGGGCGACGCCGCGCTCGACCCCCGCGTAGAGCTCCTCGGGCACGAGCAGGCTGGGGCCGGTGAACAGCCCCCGTTGCGCGACGATGCGGCCCCCGGGCCCGTCGAGGTCGGCCGTGTGGGTCGCCGTGTCCGATAGGCCCAACATGGCTCCCATTGTCATCCCACGGGGTCGAGGCCCGGCACGCGGGCGTGCCCGTCGGACGTCCAACCCATCACCGTGCGTTCGGTGACGACCGGCTGCGGCGTGGTCAGCGGCATGATCGGGACCCAGCGGTAGAGCCGGACGGCGTCGCGGGTGAGGTCGCCCGCGAGGTACGTCGGCAGCCGCTGCTGGGTGACCAGCAGCCGCGGGCCCGCGAACGGGCCGCCGAAGCCGGGCGCGTAGGTGATGCCCGCCGCCGGGTCGGACGCGGGCGGCGCGACCCGCCACGTCGGCACGCCCGGGGGCAGCGGCTCGGGCGTGAGGCAGGGGAAGAGGAACGCGACCGGCCAGTCGAGGATCGCCCGCGTGCCGGGTGGCAGCACCTGTTCCATGGGGATGAGCCGGGGCGCGCGGGGGAGCGTGACCCGGGCCGTGCCCGCCGGGCCCGCGTCGACGGTGAGCCGCACCCTCGTGGCGCCAGCCGGGGCGAGCACGCGGGTGTCGCCCGTCTCGGTGATCCGGCGGGTCTCGGTGCCGAAGTCGAGCCGCACGTCGTCGCCGGGCCGCAGGGTGCCCACCGTCGTGACGACGACCAGGTCGCCGCGCAACGGGAACCAGTCCGTGGCGATCTGCTGGTCGACGACGAGGCCGGGCAGCGTGGTGCCGCCGATGTCGACGGGCACGCCGCCCGTCCCGAGCAGGCCGGCCGCGGGATCGGTCTCGACGGAGAGCGTGCGCTGCAGGCCGCAGGGGTCGCCGCGGAGGGTGGCGAGGGCGTCGGCGGCGGGGGTGTAGCTGTCGCGGTGGGCCACGGCGACCCGGGCGAGGCCCACCACCTGCAGCGCGAGCGCGAAGACCAGCACGACCACGACCAGCGGCACCGGGGGTATGGGGCGGCGCACCAGCCCGACGACGACCGCGATCGCGCCCGCCACCAGCAGCAGCGTGGCCAGCGGGATCCCGATGACCTGCGGGGGGAGCGTCGAGAACGTCGGGGTGAACCAGCCCGACACGAACGGCCACTGGTTCATCCCCGCCAGCACCAGCGCGCCGACGGCGACCGCCGCGGCCAGCGCCCCGACCGTGCGCCTCGCCGTAACCGCGCCCAGCACGAGCACGGCCGCGCCGACGCCCGCGAGGTCGCCGAAGTGCTGGGTCCACTTGGTCGGGGTGAACGTCATGACGGCCAGCGCGAAGAGCAGCGTGACGACCATCCGCTGCTTCGGGCCCCGGCGCACCGCCAGGAGCACGGCCGCCGCGGCGAGCAGCGTGACCAGCACCGCGGCGCGACGGCCGATCGAGCCCTGGAAGCCTTCGGCCAGCAGGTAGTAGTAGCGCTCGGCCTCCCCGTACCACGGCGCGCCGCCGCCGATCAGCGACCGCACCCGGGTGGACTCCAGCACCGCGCCGAGGCTCTGGTCGTACACCATCAGCAGCACGGCCGACGCGGGCGCGGCGACCAGCGCGGCGACCAGCGGCCACCGGTGCAGGTCGGTGCGGGCGCGCAGGACCCCCCACACCGGCGGGGCGAGGAAGGGGACGAACGCGATCAGGCCGCCCGGGGTCAGCGCGGTGGTGACCCCCGCGAGCAGGAGGCCGCCGACCAGCGGCAAGAGCCTGCGGGTGGCGATCGAGCGCTCGACGAGCACCCAACAGCCCAACAGCCCCGCCGCGACCCACGGCTCGGGACGCAGGCCCAAGCAGAGCGGCACCCACCAGGTGGCGAACGCGAGCGCGGCGAGCCAGGGCTTGTGGACGCCCAACCGGGGCAGCGCGAAGCGGGACAGCAACACCCAGGTGACCAGGCCGAGCAGCGTGGCGGGCAGGCGCATCCACAGAATGCCCGCCGAGACCTGCGACCACGGGTACAGCACGTCGTAGAACCAGCTGAACGGCGACTCGGGGGCGTTGAGCCAGCGGTAGACGTTGCCGATGAAGCCGTTCTCGCCGCGGCTGCGGATGATGCCCGCGATGTAGCCGTCGTCGACGGTCACGGCGCCGATCACCCACCAGACGCCGAGCAACGCGGCGACGGCCAGGTCGACGACGCGGGGTCGCCAGTCGCGGCGGGGTGGCTTGCGGCGGCCTGCGTCGGAGCGGTGGAGCGCCACGAGCAGGCCGAGCAGCGCGAGCACGCCGACAACGGCGATGGCGGCCTTGATCGGGGTGATGCTCGTCTGGAAGCGGGTGTCGGCGGTGAGGGCGAGCGTGACGCCCGCGTCGACGTCGGAAAACGCGCCGACGACGTTGGGGCGGACGTCGCCGTCCTTGGTGAGGACGACGCGGCCGTCGACGGCGACGGTGGTGGCACGCGGATCGGAGGTGACGGTGACCGTGCACGGGCTCGGCGGCAGGGCGACGCGACCGAGGTCGACGCCGTTGCTGGAGACGGCGACGGCGCCCGGGGCGCCGGTGAGGCGCAGGCCCGCGAGGGGTTCGGCGGTCGGGTCGGGGTGCGGCGGGGTGGTGGAGAGCAGCAGGGCGCCGTCGCGGACGGCCGCGCAGTCGACCGTGGCCGTCAGCGCGACGGGCTGGTAGGGCATGAGCGGGAGCGCGGCCGCCCCGTCGGCGGCGTTCCAGCGGTAGTCCGCCTGCGGCTGGACGACCGGCGCGAACGGGAACAGCACCGCGGCCGCCGTCGCGACGAGGGCGAAGAGCAGCACCCAGCGCCGGTACCGCGGCGCGCGCTCCGCGTCCGGCGCGTCCGGCGCGGCCGGTGGAGCCGTCCGGGCGGGGGTGAGCACGGCGCCACCCTAAGCCGCCACCCCGACACCCACCCCGCCACCCGCGACACACCGCCACCCCTGCCGCACCGCCGCCCTCGCTCACCGCCGCCCTCGCTGCACCGCCGCCCCCGCCGCCCCTGCCGCACCCGCCGCACCACCCCCGCCGCACCGCCCCGCCCTCGCCACCCCGCCCGCGCCCCGCCGTCCCGCGCCCGCGGTCCCGCGCCCGCCGTCCCGCGCCCGCCGCGAGGACGCCGACCCCGCCGCTCCTGCCGCCGATCCCGTCGCCGCCCACCGTTCGGCGTGCCGCCCCGGCCTGCCCGCCCGGCCGCGCCCAGTCCGTGGGCCGTTCGGCGCCGCGGGTGGGCGGCCCGGCCCGCGGCGCCGCGACCCCGACCTCCCGCCGCCGATCACCCGGCAGCATGAACCCCCGTGCCCCCGCCCCCCACGACGGCACTGCCCCCGGTCGAATCCGCGCGACGGCTCCGCGGTCGCGTCCGCCTCGTCCGCCGCCACCTCGGGCCCGGCCCCTACCTCGACTACGGCTGCGGCCGTGGCGACCTCCTCGCCCTCCTCGCCGCCCGCGGATCGGTGACGGGCTTCGTCGTCGACCCCGCCCTGGCCGAGCTGGCGCGCGCCGCCGCACCGGGCTGTCCCGTCCACACCAACCCCGAGTCGCTCCCGGCGGGCGTTTTCCGCGGTGTGCTGGCCGTCGCGCCCACGCCGCCGGACGCCGCCACCCTCGCCACGTGGCGCCGCGTGCTCGTCCCCGGCGGTCGAGCGCTGCTGGTCGGCGCCGTACCGCAGCGGCCGCACGGGTTCGCGACCCGCTGGAGCGGACACGAACGTTGGCGCGGGGCTCCCGCCGCCGTGCTGGAGAGCGAATGATCGGGGCATGACATTGCTGCCCCTGGACCCGGACGAGCTGCTCACCACCACCCGCTCGGTCCGCAAGCGCCTCGACCTCACCCGCCCGGTGCCGTTGGATCTGGTCAAGGAGTGCATCACGGTCGCGCTGCAAGCCCCGACCGGCAGCAACACGCAGGGCTGGCACTGGATCGTCGTCACCGACCCGGAGCTGCGTGCGCGGATCGGCGCGTACTACCGCCGTTCGTTCACGGCCTACCGCGCGACGCGGGCCGAGGCCCGGGGGAGCGACGAGAAGAAGGCGGCGACCGAGCGCGTCGCCAGTTCGGCCGACTGGCTCGCCGACCACATGGGCGAGGTGCCCGTCCTCGTCATCGCGGCGATCTTCGCCTCCGAGGAACTGCCCGCTGAGAACCAGGCGGGGCTCTGGGGGTCGCTGCTGCCCGCGGCGTGGAGCTACCAGCTCGCCGCCCGCGCCCGCGGCCTGGGCAGCGCCTGGACCACGCTGCACCTGCCGTACGAGAAGGAGATCGCCGAGCTGCTCGGCATCCCGCCCCGCGTGCGGCAGGGCGTGCTGCTGCCCACGGCCTACTTCACCGGCGAGACCTTCCGCCCCGCTCACCGCGAGCCGCTGGAGACCGTCCTGCACGTCAACCACTGGTAACGGCCGACCTGGTGAACAGCCGCAGGCCCACCCGTTCGGCCCAGCTTGATGTGACCTGTGGTGATGCCCGTTCCCGGAACAGGTGGGTTACGGGTGTCACCCGCACCGCTGGTGCGTGACACCTCGTTGCGGTCACCGTGACGACAGCGACGCGCGGATCCCCCCCATCCGGCGATCAAGCGGCCCCGGCCGGTGAGCTGAAGGCGCTGACCGGGCTCCGGATCGTCGCGGCGCTGTGGGTGGTCGGGTTCCACTTCCACTTCACTGCGCTGCCCGGGGTGGCGGCGGTCAACCGGATCCTCGGCCCGCTGATCACCCAGGGCGCGCTGGGCGTCGACCTGTTCTTCGTCATCTCCGGCTTCGTGATCGCCCATACCCACCTCGACCGGCTCGGACCGGCGTTCCGACCGTTCGTCACCGCCCGCTTCGTCTGGGCGCGCCTGTGCCGGATGTGGCCGCTCTACCTCGTCGTGCTGCACGTCTT
>DATAOO010000074.1:0-6671 GCA_036265695.1 Pseudonocardia sp.
GGATGGCTCCCCACACGGTGAGCCCGCAAGGCCCTCTGCACGACTTCTGCCTGGCCGACGCGGTCTCCGGTGGCTCTCAACGCACCACCGGACACCTATAGTCCCAGGTGATCGCGATCACCGCTACGCCGGCCCCCGCGATCACCGGGTGACGTGCATCCCACGCCTGGTCAGCGCGTTGCGCAGCGCGCGGAGGTCGTCGACGAGGCGCCGCCGACGGGCGTGCGCGCCCACCCGGCTGTCGTAGCCGTAGCGCGGCGCGGCGGCCGCGATCAGCATCAGCACCGCGAGGATCGTCAGACCCACCATGTCACTCACTCCTTCGTCGAACCGATGCTCCTAGGTTCGGCGTAAGGGCGGCCGGTGCGCGTCAGCGGATCACGCCGTCCCGGTGGTGAGAGGCCTTACCCGAGCATCACCCCAGCGTCGCCGCGTGGTCGGGCACCTCGTGGAACTGCTCCCGCGGCGGCCGGACGTAGCCCGTCGGCTTAGGCCGCTTGGGCAGCTTCAGCTCGCGGCGCTCCACCGGCTTCCACGGCACGCTCGACAGCAGGTGCGCGATCGTATTGAGCCGGGCCCGGCGCTTGTCCTCCGACTCCACGACCATCCAGGGGATGTCCGGGTTGTCGGTGGCGGCGAACATGTCGTCCTTGGCCCGCGAGTACTCCTCCCAGCGGGTGAGCGACTCCAGGTCCATCGGGGAGAGCTTCCACTGCTTGAGCGGGTCCTTCAGGCGGCCGCGGAAGCGCCGCTCCTGCTCGGCGTCGCTCACGGAGAACCAGTACTTGCGCAGGAGGATCCCGTCTTCGATGAGCAGCCGTTCGAAGATCGGGCACTGGCGGAGGAACCGCTGGTACTCCGGCAGCGTGGCGAAGCCCATCACGCGCTCGACGCCCGCGCGGTTGTACCAACTGCGGTCGAACAGCACGATCTCCCCCGCGGCGGGGAGGTGCTCGACGTAGCGCTGGAAGTACCACTGCGTGCGCTGCCGCTCGGTGGGCGCGGGCAGGGCGACGATGCGGCAGACGCGGGGGTTGAGGTACTCCGCCACCCGCTGGATCGTGCCGCCCTTGCCCGCGGCGTCGCGCCCCTCGAACACGACGACCAGACGCGTGCCGGACGTCTTGACCCACTCCTGCATCTCCACGAGCTCGGTCTGCAGCCGCAGCAGCTCCTCCTCGTAGATCGCCTTGGGCACCTTGGCGACCTTGCTGCTAGTGGTGCTCTTGGGGGGCGCCACACCGTTCGTGCTGCTCTTGCCCATGCGTCCTCCTCCGATCGGCCTGCCCATCATCGGGGCAGACCGGCCTCGGCGGCTACTTCCCGGCGAGGCCCGCCCGGCGCAACGCGTCGGCCATGGCGCTGTTGGAGGGCGCGCCGGCCCGCTCCGCCCGGCCCGCGTCGCGGCGGTCGCGGTTGCCGCCACGCCGGTCGGCGTTCCGGTCGGCGCCCTTCCGGGGGTTCTTCTCCGGCCGGTCGCGCCGTGGCCCGCGCTCGGGCTTGGCGTTCGCCTCCTCGTCGAGCCGCAGCGTGAGCGAGATCCGCTTGCGGGCCTCGTCGACCTCCAACACCTTGACCCGCACCACGTCGCCCGACTTGACGACCTCGCGCGGGTCGGACACGAAGGTGGCCGACATCGCCGAGACGTGCACGAGCCCGTCCTGGTGCACGCCCACGTCGACGAACGCGCCGAACGCCGCCACGTTCGTCACCTGGCCCTCGAGGACCATGCCCGGCTGCAGGTCGGACAGCTTGTGGACGCCCTCGGCGAACGTCGCCGTGCGGAACGCGGGACGCGGGTCGCGGCCGGGCTTCTCCAGCTCGGCGAGGATGTCGGTGACAGTGGGCAGCCCGAAGCGCTCGTCGACGAACTCCTTGGGCGACAACGACTTCAGCTTCGGCGCGTTGCCGATGAGCGACCCGATGTCGGTCTTCGCGCGGGTCAGGATGCGGCGCACCACCGGGTAGGCCTCGGGGTGCACGCCCGAGACGTCCAGCGGGTCGTCGCCGCCGCGGATGCGCAGGAAGCCCGCGCACTGCTCGAACGCCTTAGGACCGAGGCGCGGCACGTCGGCGAGCGCGGTGCGGGTGCGGAACGGGCCGTTGGCGTCGCGGTGGGCGACGATCTGCGCGGCGAGGGACTCGGTGATGCCCGAGACCCGCCGCAGCAGCGGCGCCGACGCGGTGTTGACGTCGACGCCAACGGCGTTCACGCAGTCCTCCACCACCGCGTCGAGCGAGCGGGAGAGCGCGGACTCGGGCAGGTCGTGCTGGTACTGCCCGACTCCGATCGACTTGGGGTCGATCTTGACGAGCTCCGCGAGCGGGTCCTGGAGGCGCCGGGCGATGGAGACGGCTCCGCGCAGCGCGACGTCCATCCCGGGCAGCTCGGCCGACGCGAACGCCGACGCCGAGTACACCGAGGCCCCGGCCTCGCTCACCACGACCGGGACGAGCCCGAGCGCGGGGTTGCGCGCCGCCAGCTCGCGGGCGAGCTTCTCGGTCTCCCGCGAGGCGGTGCCGTTGCCGATCGCGACCAGCTCGACGTCGTGCGCGAGGGCGAGCTTCGTCAGCGACGCGAGCGCGGCGTCCCAGGCCCGGCGGGGCTCGTGCGGGTAGATCGTGTCGGTGGCGACGACCTTGCCGGTGGCGTCGACCACGGCGACTTTGACGCCCGTGCGCAGGCCGGGGTCGAGGCCCATCGTGGAGCGGCTGCCCGCGGGGGCGGCGAGCAGCAGGTCGCGCAGGTTGTTGGCGAAGACGCCGATGGCGCCCTCCTCGGCCGCGGCGCGGAGCCGCACGCGGATGTCGACCGACAGGTGCAGCAGGATGCGGGTGCGCCAGGCGAAGCGGACGCAGTCGGCGAGCCAGCGGTCGGCGGCACGGCCCTCGTCGCGCACCCCCGCGGCCGCCGCGATCAGCCGTTCCCAGTCGGTGACGACGCCCGGCACGGGCGCTTCGGCCTCGGGCTCCAGCGCGACGTCGAGGACCTCCTCCTTCTCCCCGCGGAACACCGCGAGGATCCGGTGCGAAGGCAGCTTCGTGAACGGCTCCGAGTAGTCGAAGTAGTCGGCGTACTTGGCGCCGTCGGTCTCCTTGCCCTCGCGGACCTTCGTCACCAGCCGTCCGCGGGTCCACATCCGCTCGCGGAGGCCCCCGATGAGGTCGGCGTCCTCGGCGAAGCGTTCGACGAGGATGGCGCGGGCCCCCTCCAGCGCCGCGGCGGCGTCGGGGACCTGCTCGGTGACGTACTGCGCGGCCGTCTCCTGCGGATCCAGCCCGGGGTCGCCGAGCAGGGCGTCCGCCAGCGGCTCGAGGCCGTTCTCCCGGGCGATCTGCGCCTTGGTGCGCCGCTTCGGCTTGTAGGGCAGGTAGATGTCCTCGAGGCGGGCCTTCGACTCGGCCGCCCGGATGCGCTCCTCCAGCGCCGGGTCGAGCTTGCCCTGCTTGCGGATCTCCTCCAGCACGGCGGCGCGGCGGTCCTCCAGCTCGCGCAGGTAGCCCAGCCGCTCCTCCAGCGTGCGGAGCTGGGCGTCGTCGAGGGTGCCGGTGGCTTCCTTGCGGTAGCGGGCGATGAACGGCACCGTCGCGCCGTCGTCGAGAAGGCTCACGGCGGCCGCGACCTGGTGGGGCCGCACACCGAGCTCGTCGGCGATGCGCTGGCGGATGGACAGGGCCTGCGGGGGTGGTGCGGTCGTCACGGTCCCATCGTTCCGGGTGCCCTCGGGTCGGGTACCGCCGGGCGGGGGTCGACGATCCTGCCGTGGTCGGGCCGGGCGCAGGCGCGTCCGCCAGACTGCGCAGGTGCGCCGCATGGTCTTGCTCATCCCGCTGGTCGGCGCGGCGCTCGTCGGCGCCGCCCGGCTCGGCCGTCGCTCAGGCGTGACCGACGAGGAAGTGGCCGCACCTCTCCCCGGCGACGAGATCGTGCCGGACGCCCGGGTGGTCATCGACCGCGCGACGACGCTGGCCGCGCCGCCCGACCGGGTCTGGCCGTGGATCGTGCAGCTCGGGAAGCGGCGGGCGGGCTGGTACTTCCCGCGGTGGATCGAGGTCGCGATCCCCCGCGAACGGCGCGGCCTGCGCCAGGTCGAGCCGCGGTGGCAACGCCTCGCCGTCGGGGACGTCATCCCGGACTGGGGTGGCGCCGCCGCGACGTTCGAGGTCGCCGTGCTGGATCCGCCCCGCGCGCTCGTGCACCGGTCGACGCGCGAGCGGCGCGACGGCGCACCGGTCCGGATCAGCTGGGCGCTCGTGCTCACGCCGAGCGGCGCGGGGACGCGCCTGCACCTGCGGCTGCGGATCAGCGCGTTGGGCCGTCGGGCGCCGCGGTTGCTGACGACGGTCGCGGGCCTGATCGACGAGGCCACGGTGGCCCCGCTCTTCGCGGGCCTCGCCGAGCGGGTGCGCTGACGACGGTCGCCGTCGTGGTACGGCGACTCGCGTCAGGTCGGGCGGGTCAGGAGGGCCACGCACTCCATGTGGTGGGTCATCGGGAAGGCGTCGAACGCGCGCAGCTCCGCCAGCGTGTAGCCGCGCTCGGCGAAGAACGCGACGTCGCGGGCGAGGGCGGCGGGATCGCAGGCGACGTACACCACCCGCTCCGGGCCGTGCGCGGCCAGCGCGTCGACCACCGCCCGGCCCAACCCCTTCCGCGGCGGGTCGGCCACCACGACGTCCGGGGGGCCGGGCAGGCCCACGAGCACCTTCTCCACCCGGCCCACCCGCCACCCGACCTGCGGGAGGTCGGCCAGGGCCGCGCGGCCGTCGTCGACCGCGGCCCGGGCGGACTCGACCACCGTGACGGAGCCGTCCGGGCCCACCTGCTCGGCGAGCACCGCGGCGAACAGCCCGACGCCCCCGTAGAGGTCCCACGCCGTGCCCCCGCGCGGCGCGCTCGCCCACTCCCCCACGACCTGCGCCAACACCTCCGGTAGCGCCGGGTGCACCTGCCAGAACACCCCCGGCGACAGCCGCCACTCCCGGCCCGCCGCCCGGACGGTCACCGGCTCGTCGTCGCCCGCGTGCACGGCGCCGCCCGCGTCGACGACCACCTCCACCTCGCCCGGGGCGAACCGCTGCCCGAGCACGGGAGCCAGCGCGCCGGGCGGGGCGAGCGGACAGTCGGCGACGGCCAGCACGTCGTGGCTGCGGTGCGCGCGCAGTCCCGCGCGGCCCTCGTCGTCGACCGCGAGGCGCACCCGCGTGCGCCACCCCAGCGGGCCGCCGGGCAGCTCCTCGACCTCGACGTCCCGGTGCACGCCCGCGAGCCGCCGCAGCTGCTCGGCCAGCACCTGCGCCTTCCAGCCGCGTTGCGCGGGCGGCGCGACGTGCTGCAGGTCGCAGCCACCGCAGCCGCCCGCCCGCGCCCAGGTGCAGGGCGCGGCCACCCGGTCCGGCGACGCCGCGAGCACGGCGACGGCGTCGGCTCGGCAGAACCCGCCGCCGGTGTCCTCGTCGACGACCGCGCGCACCCGCTCCCCCGGCAGCGCGTGCCGGACGAACACGACCCGACCGTCGTGGCGGGCCACGCAGTGCCCGCCGTGCGCGACGGCGTCGACCTGCAGCTCCAGTACCCGGTCGGTCCAGTCCAGCGCGGAGTTCACGTCAGGGCTCACGGCTTCGCCGCCGGGGTGCGGACCTGCGCGGGACCGGTCTCGTAGCCGCGGCGCGACGAGCCGGGCGGGGTCTCCGGGCGACGGGTCTTGATCCGCTCCGAGGACGGCATCTGCCAGGCCACGTTGGTCACCATCACGCCGGGCTGGAACAGCAGCCTGCCCTTGAGCCGCAGCGCGCTCTGGTTGTGCAACAGCTGCTCCCACCAGTGCCCGACGACGTACTCGGGGATGAACACCGTGACGACGTCGCGCGGGCTCTTGGTCCGCACCCGCTTCACGTACTCCAGCACCGGCCGGGTGATCTCCCGGTACGGCGACTCGATGACCTTCAGCGGCACGGGTATGGCCCGTTTCTCCCACTCCCGCATCAGCCGCTTCGTGTCGGCGTCGTCGACGTTGACCGTGAGCGCCTCCAGCACGTCGGGCCGCGTGGCCCGGGCGTAGGCCAGCGCGCGCAGCGCGGGTTTGTGCAGCGTGGAGACCAGCACGATCCCGTGGTTGCGGGACGGCAGGACGGCGTCGGTCTCGCCGATCACCAGCTCGGCCGCCACCCGGTCGTAGTGCCGCTGGATGGCCTGCATGACCACGAAGAACACCGCCATGGCCGCGATCGCGATCCACGCTCCCAGCAGGAACTTCGTGACGAGCACGGTGAGCAGCACGACGCCGGTCATGATCGCGCCGAAGCCGTTGATCGACTGGGCGCGCCGCATCCGGCGCCGGGCGACCGGTTCGGTCTCGGTGCGCAGCAGCCGGTTCCAGTGCCGCACCATGCCCGTCTGCGACAGGGTGAACGACACGAACACCCCGACCGTGTACAGCGGGATCAGCCGCGTGACCTCCGCCTGGAAGCCGACCACGAGCACCACGGCGAACGTGGCGAGGATGACGATGCCGTTGGAGAACGCGAGCCGGTCGCCGCGCGTGTGCAGCTGACGGGGCAGGTAGCGGTCCTGCGCGAGGATCGAGCCGAGCACCGGGAAGCCGTTGAACGCCGTGTTGGCGGCCAGCGCCAGGATCAGCGCCGTCATCACGACCACGAAGTAGAAGCCC
>DATAOO010000075.1:0-17042 GCA_036265695.1 Pseudonocardia sp.
AGGCCCCGTGGTGCGGATCGCAGTGGATGGGGCGACGCCGGTTGTGCATGGCGCGGTGGCTGTGGTCGGGCCGGCAGTGCGGACGGTAGCGGGCGCGGCTGTGCCGGTAGTGCATGGCGTGGCGGGGGTCGCCGGGCAGGCGGTGCGGACCGCGGTGCACGGAGCGGCGCCGGTGGTGCAGACCATGGCGGATGTCGCGGCTCCCGTCGTGCAGACCGTGACGGGTGTCGCCGCACCCGTCGTGCCGGCGGCGGGTGTCGCCGACCCCGTCGTACTCATCGTCGCTGGTGTCGCCGCTACCGTCGGGCAGACGGTTGAGGACGTTGCGGCGCCGGTCGTTCAAGACGTGCCCAGCCCCGTGGCGACAACTGCGCCGACTGTGGCGGTTGTCGCCACGCCGGTCCTTACGGCTCCGGTCCCGCCCGCCGTGGAAGACGGGGCCGTCCCGGCCGCGCTGCTCGCGGCCACGCCGGACCCGAGCGTTGTGCTGACCCCCAATGCTTTCGACAACGCCCCCACCGCGCCCGCTGCGATGACCGCGGCGCTCCTCGGCGGCTCGGCGACCGTTGACCGCGCGCTCCTCGGCCTCGGGGTCGGGTCGAGCGCCGTCGCCACGCTGAGCCGCTTCGGCACCGGCCGTGCGCTCGCGCCCGGCTCGAACACCCCCGCACCGGCCCCGACGGGCCCGCTCGCCCACGCCCCGGCCGCCCCCGCCGACGCGGGCGGGAACGCGGGCGCCAACTCCGGCGCGGGTCATCCCGCTGCCGTACTCGGCGAGTTGCTCGCCGGTTTGCTCGTCTGCGTCGCGCTCTGCTGCGCGGTTCCCACCCGGCGTCTGACCTGGTGGTTCCCCGAGGTCGTGGTGGGTCCCGGCTGACCAGCCGCAGGCATCCGACCTTCTGAACGCCGCCTTCTGCGGCTATCGCTGCTTCATCGCTGATCTCCCATGACCGGCGCGCACGTCGGGCGCGCGTCGGCCCGATCCCCGGCGACCTCCCGTGAGGCGGAGAGGGACTCACGGCGGGGTTGTCGGCCCGGGTGGGCTGCAGACCGAGCGGCCTGCCCGGGGAGAGCGTCGCGCGCGTGCGCGCGGCGGAAACCGTCCCGGACCGGGTGGCGTCGTTGCCCCCGATGGCTGCCCGGTCCGGGGCGGCCCCACCGGAACTCCGACGACCTCCGTGAGGCGGAGAGGGACTCACGGCACGTCGTCGGCCCGGGCGGGTCGCAGGGATGTGGCCCGCCCGGGGAGAGCGTCGCGCGCGTGCGCGCGGCGGAAACCGTCCCGGACCGGGTGGCGTCGTTTGCCCCCGATGGCCGCCTGGTCCGGGACGGCCCTACCGGCCGATCACGGCACGGACCGCGTCGTGCAGCGCGCCGTTGGTGGTGAGCGCGTCGCCGCCCGACCACGTGTCGACGCCTGTCAGGTCGGTGAGCCTGCCCCCCGCCTCCGCGACGACGGGCGCGAGTGCCGCCAGGTCCCACGGGTTCGCCACCGGGTCGACCGCCACGTCCAACACCCCCTCGGCCACGAGGACGTGCTGCCAGAAGTCGCCGAACGCCCGCGTCTCCCACACCGCGTCGCACAACGCGAGCCACCGGTCCCGGCGACCCCGGAACTCGCGCAGGTCGGTCGTCGACAGGTAGGCGTCGCCGAGCGATGTGACACCCGAGACCGCGATCCGTCGGGCCGCGCCGCCCGGCGCGTCCGACGTCCACGCGCCCTCCCCGACCGCGCCCCACCACCGCCGCCCCAACGCGGGGGCGCTCACGACCCCGACCGTGGCCGTGCCGTCGACCGTCAACGCGATCAACGTCGCCCACGCGGGCATCCCCCGCGAGAAGTTCTTCGTGCCGTCGATCGGGTCGAGCACCCAGAGCCGCCCGACGTCGGTCACCTCGCCGCCGCCCTCTTCGCCCAGCACGGCGTCGCCCGGCCGCTCGAGCGCGATCACCGCGCGCAGCGCCTCCTCGGCGGCCGTGTCCGCGTCGGTGACCGGGCTGCGATCGGGCTTGGTCGACACCCGCAGGTCGGCGGCCCGGAAACGGGGGAGCGTGACGGCGTCGGCGGCGTCGGCCAGCCGCAGGGCGAGCGCGAGGTCGGAGTGCACGCCGCCACACTGCCGCACCGTCCACACCCGGAGCACAGCCGACCCGGCATAAGCTGCGGACGTGACAACGGTCCTGCTCGCCGAGGACGACGCCGCCATCGCCGAGCCCCTCTCGCGGGCGTTGCAACGCGAGGGCTACGAGGTGTCGGTCGCCGCCGACGGTCTGATCGCACTGGAGCACGTCCGCGCGGGCGGGGTGGACCTGCTCGTGCTCGACCTCGGCCTTCCCGGCATGGACGGCCTCGAGGTGTGCCGCCGCATCCGGCTCGAGGTGCCCGACCTGCCCGTCCTCATGCTCACCGCCCGCACCGACGAGGTGGATTTCGTCGTCGGCCTCGACGCGGGCGCCGACGACTACGTCGGCAAACCCTTCCGCCTCGCCGAGCTCCTGGCCCGGGTCCGCGCGCTGCTGCGGCGGCTCACGCCCGAGACGGTCGAGGTCGGCGGCGTGCGCATGGAGCTCTCCGGGCGGCGCGTGCTCGTCGACGGCGCCGAGATCGGCCTGGCCAACAAGGAGTTCGAGCTGCTGCGCGTGCTGCTGCTGCGGGCGGGCCAGGTCGTCACCCGTGAGGAGATCCTGCGCGAGGTGTGGAACGACCCGGATCTGAAGACGTCGAAGACGCTCGACATGCACATGTCCTGGCTGCGCCGCAAGATCGGCGGCGAGCGCCGGATCGCGACCGTGCGCGGTGTCGGCTTCCGGTTCAACCACGACTGACCCGTGCGACGGCGGATCCTGCAGTCCACGCTCCTGGTCGTCACGATCACGGCGCTGGTGCTGGGCGCGCCGCTCGCCGTCACCACGTGGCGGCTGGTGGAGGACATCACCCGGGCCGACCTCACCGCGCTCCTCGAACGCGTGGAGGCCCGCCTCGAGGCCGAGGGCTCGACGATCCCGGACTCCGAGCTGCAGCTCGCCGTGCCGTCGAACGGGCGCCTCGTCGTGCAGCAGCCCGGGCAGCCGGAGCGCCGGATCGGGGTGAACGTCGGGGAGAACCCGGTGAGCCAGTCGCTGCCGTTCGGCATCGGCGGCGCGATAACGCTCGAGGAGCCGCGCTCGGCGATGCTGGCCCAGCAGATCCAGGCCACGCTGGTGGTGCTGGGGCTGGTGCTGCTGTCGGTGGCGGCGGGCACGGTCGTCGCCACGGTCACGGCGCGACGGCTGGCCGAACCGCTCTCCGGCGTGGCCGACCGGGCGGCCCGGCTCGGCGCGGGCGACTTCCGGTCCGCCCCGCGCAGGCACGGCATCCCCGAGCTCGACCGCGTCTCCGACGTGCTCGACACCTCCGCCGCAGCGCTCTCCGAGCTGGTGCAACGCGAACGCGAGCTGGTCGGCGACGTCTCCCACCAGCTGCGCAGCCGGATCACCGCGCTGCAGCTGCGGCTCGACGAGCTGGCCGCCCACCCCGATCCGGACGCCCGGCGCGAAGCCGTCGCCGCGCTGGAGCAGACCGAGAAGCTGTCGGCCGTGCTCGACGACCTCCTGGAGGCCGCCCGCGCCGCCCGGGCCGCGGGCGCCGAGCTGATGGACCTCCGCGAGGGGCTCGCCCCGGTGGTCGAGGAGTGGCGGCCGACCCTGCGCACCGCGGGCCGCGGCCTCAAGGTGCGGCTGCCCGACGGGCTGCTCACCCGGGTCACGCCCGCGCGCATCCGCGAGGCGGTCGGCGCGCTGCTGGACAACGCGTTGCGCCACGGCGAGGGCACGGTGTCGCTCACGGCGCGCGCGGTGGAGGGGAGCCTGGTCATCGAGGTCGCCGACGGGGGCGCCGGGGTGCCGGAGGACCTGGTGCCGCACGTGTTCGACCGGGGCGTGTCCGGCCGCTCGTCCACCGGGCTGGGGTTGGCGCTCGCCCGCGCGCTCGTGGAGGCCGACGGCGGGCGGCTGGAGCTCTCCCGCATGCGGCCCGCGCTGTTCACGATCTTCCTGCCCGCCGCCCGCGCCGACGACGTGATGGGCGCACCGCGGCCCGTGCGCGGCCCCCGTTAGGAGGAGGGCACCTGGCGGCGGACGTCCTTGTGCGGGAACACGAACCGCCGGAACGCCCACCAGCGGAACGCCATCCCGACGAGCGTGCCGACGATCTGGCCGCTCACGAAGTCGGCCATCTCCTGGGTGAACAGCGACACCCCGGGCATCTTCAGGTCCAGCACGTAGCGCGAGACGGCCAGCGGCGCCGAGTACACGGCCACGCCGATGCCGCTGATGATGAAGAACAGCAGCGCCTCGTGGTGGCGTTCGCGGCCGCCGCGGGTGCGGAACGACCACTCGCGGTTCAGCACGTAGGAGACGATCGTCGCGACGAGCACGGCGAGGATCTTCGCGGTGAGCGGCTTCGTGTCGAGCACGGACGACTTGAGGGAGAGGAACACCGCGGTGTCGATCACCCAGGTGGTGCCGCCCACGATCGCGAACTTCACCAGCTCACGGTGGCGGATCGCCACGCTGCGATAGGGCTGGGGGATGGCACCCAGCACCGTTTCGACCACGCTCACTCCGTCAATCGTGCCAGACCCGGACCCGCTCGATCACGTCGGTAGGCTCCCGACACCGTGGACGCACCCGTTGTTGGCATGATCGGCGCAGGCCAGCTCGCCCGCATGACGCACCAGGCCGCGATCGCGCTCGGGCAGTCGTTGCGGGTGCTCGCGGCCGGGCCCGGCGACCCGGCGGCGCAGGTCACCCCGGATGTGCGGCTCGGCGCGGCGACGGACCTGGCGGCCCTGCGGGAGTTCGCGCGCGGCTGCGCGGCCGTCACGCTCGACCACGAGCAGGTGCCGCAGGAGCACCTGCGTGCGCTGGTCGCCGGGGGTGTCTCCGTGCACCCGCGGCCGGACGCGCTCGTCCACGCGCAGGACAAGCTCGTGATGCGCCGACGGCTCGCGGCGCTCGGCATCCCCGGGCCGCGGTTCGCCGAGATCACCGCGCCGGACGACCTGGTCGCGTTCGGCGCGACCGCGGTGCTCAAGACCGTGCGCGGCGGCTACGACGGCCGCGGCGTGTGGCTCGACCCCACGCCGGAGCTGGTGGCGGAGCTGCTCGCCGCGGGCACCCCGCTGATGGCCGAGGAGCGGGTGCCGATGCGCCGCGAGCTGGCCGCGCTGGTGGCGCGCTCGCCGTTCGGGCAGGCGGCGGCGTGGCCGGTCGTCGAGACCGTGCAGGCCGACGGCCAGTGCGTCGAGGTGCTCGCCCCGGCCCCCGGGCTGTCCGGCGAGCGCGCGGCGGCCGTCCAGGAGCTGGCGCTCACGATCGCCGACGCGCTGGACGTCACCGGGCTGCTCGCGGTGGAGCTGTTCGAGACCGACACCGGCGTCGTGGTGAACGAGCTGGCGATGCGCCCGCACAACTCGGGGCACTGGACGATCGAGGGGGCCCGCACGTCGCAGTTCGAGCAGCACCTGCGGGCGGTGCTGGACTACCCGCTGGGGGCGACGACGCCCACCGCGCCCGCCGTCGTCATGGCGAACGTGCTCGGCGCCGCGGGCCCGGTGGCGATGTCGTTGGACGAGCGGCTGCACCACCTCTTCGCCCGCTTCCCGGACGTCAAAGCGCACCTCTACGGCAAGGCCGAACGGCCCGCCCGCAAGATCGGGCACGTCACGGCGCTGGGCGCGGAGATGGCGGAGGTGCGGGAGCGGGCCGCGCTCGCCGCGCGCTGGCTCTCCGAAGCGGTGTGGGCGGACGGGTGGTCGGAGCACGAAGGAGCAGCACGTGTCGGGTGAGCCGCGGGTCGGCGTGATCATGGGCAGCGACTCGGACTGGCCGGTGATGCAGGCCGCCGCCGACGCGCTGGCCGAGTTCGAGGTGCCGTGCGAGGTGGGCGTCTACTCCGCGCACCGCACGCCGCAGCGCATGCTCGACTACGCGACGGCCGCCGCGGGCCGCGGGCTGCAGGTGATCATCGCGGGCGCGGGCGGGGCGGCGCACCTGCCCGGGATGGTCGCCGCGGCCACCCCGCTCCCGGTGATCGGCGTGCCGGTGCCGCTCGCGCGCCTCGACGGGCTCGACTCGCTGCTGTCGATCGTCCAGATGCCCGCAGGGGTGCCGGTGGCGACGGTCGCGGTCGGCGGCGCGCGCAACGCGGGCCTGCTCGCGGTGCGGATCCTGGCGGCCACGGACGCGGCGTTGCGCGACCGGATGGCCGCCTTCCAGGCCGATCTCGCGGGCGCCGTGCTCGCCAAGGACGAGGCCCTGAAAAGCGTGTGGCGCGATGGCTCGGAGCGGCCGTAGTGTGGCGGTACACAGGAGAGGAGGTGGTCCAGCGTTGAGTAGCCCATGGACTTGTGAGGTGGCTGTCCGCTAGCACCACGGGACATTCTCCGACGGTTGTGGGAGCCGGTGTGGTGCCGGCAAATCCCCGACAGTCACCCGTGATCCCCGGGCCCGAGCCCGTCCAGCTCGGTGTGCGCACTCGTGCGGCCCGGGGATCACGCACGTCCGGAGCCAGGCGCGGCGCACGACCCGCCACCGGCTCCATGCCGGGCGCGCGGATCAACGCGGCGATGTGGTCCGCGCGGGCTCCCCGTTGTCCGATCCGGCCAGCTCCAGCCGTCCGACGGCGGCTTCGAGGCGGTCGGCGACGGCCGTGAGCGCGGCGTCGCCGGGCAGGAGCGCCGCCACGGAGCGGAACCGCTCGACCAACCCGGGCACGCCGTCGGCGGGGGCGCCCGCCGCCAGCCACTCGCGCAGCGCCACGTTGTGCGCCGCCACCACGCTCGCCCCGACCACGGCCGCCCGAAGCTCGGCGTCCCGTCCGCCGTCGCGCGCCCGCAGGTGCCGGGTGAACAGCCTGCGGTAGTGGTCCACGCTCGCGGACTCCCGGTCGCGCAGCGCGGGCACCTGGTGGGTCAGCGCGAAGCGCCGCACGGACAGCTCGGGGTCCTCGGTGTACAGGTCGAAGACCGTCTCGCCCGCCCGCAGCACGAGGCTCGTGGTCGGCTCGTCGGGGTGGGCAGTGGTGAACACCTCGGCCACCCGCGCGAGCGCCGTCTCGTGGTCGGGCGAGATCGCGTCCTCCTTGGACGGGAAGTAGCGGAAGAACGTGCGGCGCCCCACGCCCGCGGCCACCGCGATGTCGTCGATGGTGGTCTCGTCGTAGCCGCGCTCGGTGAAGAGGTGCACGGCGGCGGCGACGAGGTCGCGGCGGACCTCGGCCCGGCCTTCGGTCGACCGGCCCCGGCGTGCGGAAGGCATGGCACGGAGGGTAGCAGTTCGCTTGTGTTGTGGCACGGAGTGCCGTTAAAGTGGCCGGCATGAACCCTGACTTCGACGCCTACCGGCTCAGCGACGAGCACGAAGCGCTCCGCGAGGCCGTGCGGGCGCTCGCGGAGAAGGAGATCGCGCCGTACGCGGCCGAGGTCGACGACCAGGCCCGCTATCCCCACGAGGCGCGCGACGCGCTGGTCAAGGCGGGGTTCCACGCCATCACGATCCCCGAGGAGTACGGCGGCGAGGGTGCCGACGAGCTGGCGGGCGTGATCGTGATCGAGGAGGTGGCGCGGGTGTGCGCCACGTCGTCGCTCGTCCCGGCGGTCAACGGGCTCGGCCTCACGCCGATCCTGCTCTCGGCGTCCGACGACCTGAAGCGCCAGGTCCTGCCGTCGATCGCGGCGGGCGAGCAGATGATCAGCTACGCGCTGAGCGAGCGCGAGGCGGGCTCCGACGCCGCCTCGATGCGCACCCGCGCCCGCCGCGAGGGCGACACCTGGGTGCTCAACGGCACCAAGTGCTGGATCACCAACGCGGGGGAGTCGCGCTGGTACACCGTCATGGCGGTGACCGACCCGGACAAGGGGGCCAACGGCATCTCGGCGTTCGTGGTGCACGCCGACGACCCGGGTTTCGAGGTCGGCCCGAAGGAGCGCAAGCTCGGCATCCTCGGCTCGCCCACCCGCGAGATCTACTTCCAGGACTGCACGATCCCCGCCGACCGGATCATCGGCGCGGAGGGCACCGGATTCAAGACCGCGCTCTCGACGCTCGACCACACGCGGCCGACCATCGGGGCGCAGGCCGTCGGCATCGCACAGGGCGCGCTCGACGTGGCGCTCGCGTACGTCAAGGAGCGCAAGCAGTTCGGCAAGCACCTCGCCGAGTTCCAGGGCCTGCAGTTCATGCTCGCCGACATGGCGATGAAGGTGGAGGCGGCGCGCCAGCTCTGCTACGTCGCGGTGTCGCGGGCCGAGCGCGGCGAGAAGAACCTCGGGTTCATCTCCTCGGCCGCCAAGTGCCTGGCGTCCGACACGGCCATGCAGGTCACCACGGACGCCGTGCAGCTGCTCGGCGGGGCCGGGTACACGAAGGACTTCCCGGTGGAGCGGATGATGCGCGACGCGAAGATCACCCAGATCTACGAGGGCACCAACCAGATCCAGCGGTTGGTGATGGCGCGCTCACTCCTGCGCTAGTCAGTCGACGCAGGGCACGCCGCCCGCGGTGATCGGCGCCGTGAGCGGGGCCGGGGGCGGCGGGGCGGTGGTGCTGGGTGCGGGCGCCAGCGTGCGGTCGAAGTCGCCGCCGAGCACCACCTGCAGGTGCCCGGGGGACACGCCCTCGTCGACCTCCGCCGTGGCGATCCCGCCGAGGTGCGCGGCGAGCTGCTCGGCCGCGTCCCCGTCGGCGCCGGTGTAGTTGACGACCGACTCCTCGACGCTCCCCGTGGTGTCGAGCGTGCCCCGCAGGAAGCCCTGCCCGCGCAGCAGTGTCATGACCTGGCCGCCGAGGCCGTCGGCGTTCGCGCCGTTGCGGACGTCGACCACGTAGCGAGACGTGATCACGGTGTACGGCCCGGCCTTGGGGCGGGCGGCCCGGCGCGCCGCCTCCTCGGCCGCGGCGTCCTGCTCCTCGGCCTTCTGGTCGACGAAGTCCCGCACGGCCCCGGGGTCGACGAGCACGACGTCGCCGCGGCTGTTGTTCTCCGCGCCCGCCGTCGGGATGGTGACGAACGCGATGTCGCCCTTCGCGATGTCGGCCGCCTCCTGGGCGAAGCCGAGCAGGTCCCAGCCCGAGTCGATCACCACCGACTGCTGGGCGACGGCGAGCAGCGCGCCCAGGGCCGAGGGGTTGGTCAGCGTGCCCGCGGAGAGCAGCTTCTCGGCCGTCGCGGCGAGGAACACCTGCTGGCGCCGGATGCGGGAGAGATCGCCTTGCGGCAGGCCGTGCCGTTGGCGCACGAACGCGAGCGCCGCGGCGCCGGCGATCGTCTGGACGCCCGCCGCGAAGTTCGCGCCCGAGAGCCGGTCGCGCGTAGGCGCCGCGAGGCACACCGGCACGCCGCCGATCGCTTCCGTGAGCGTCGCGAAGCCGACGAGGTTGACCTCGGCGTAGTGGTCGATGGAGAGCCCGGTGAGGTCCTCGACCGCGCCGATCAACGCCGTGCGCCCCCGCGCGGCCGCCTCCGCGGCGATCTCGCGGCGGTCCCGCACCCCGTCGGCCAGTAGCTGCTGCTCGACGATCGCCTTCATCGCCGGGTACGCGGCGTTGATCTTGTCGCGCCGGTAGCCCGGGATGTCGACGTAGGCGTCGCGCGGGATCGAGAACGCCACCGCCGCGCCGCCGCCCGCGGGCACGTGCAGCACGATGATCGTGTCGGAGTTGAGCACACCGGTGTCCGGGCCGCCGTGCAGCTGGTCGAGCACCGACTGGGGCAGCGGGTTGCCCTGCGCGTCCTCCCGGCTGTCGACGCCGACGAGCAGGATGTTCTGCGCGCCGCCGCTGCTGCCGCCCCTGATCACGTCGGTGGTCGTGATGCCCGCCGTGACGTTGCGGTAGAGCCCCCACGCGCCGCCGGTGAGCACCAGCACGAGGGCCGACGCGATGGCCGTGCCGAGCCGCAGGCGGCGGCCCGTCGCCGCGCGCGACGCCGCGTCCGGGCGTGGAGCAACGCCGGTGCGCACCGCTCCACCTCCGCTCCCCACCCGGTCCGCCCACTAGGGTGCATCACCGGGCCGCGGCCGTCGGGGTGTCGGAGCGCGTGTCGCGGGTGATTACCGTCAGTGGGCGAGGAGGGGCGTGGTCGGTGCCCGAAAAGCTGTCGCTGCTGCTGCCGGTGTGGGCCGGTGACCGGCCCGATTACCTCACCGCGGCGTTCACGTCGAGCGTGCAGGAGCAGACCCGGCCGCCCGACCAGGTCGTCATCGTGCGTGACGGTCCGGTCGGCCCCGCGCTCGCCGCGACGATCGACGAGCTGGCCGCTACGAGCCCGGTGCCGGTCGAGGTCGTCACCCTCCCGCGCAACATCGGCCTCGGGCCCGCGCTCGACGTCGGGCTGGCCGCGTGCACGCACGACGTCGTCGCCCGCATGGATGCCGACGACCTCTCGCTCCCGCACCGCTTCGCCGTCCAGATGCCGATCATCGAGGCGGGCCACGACCTCGTCGGCGCGGGGCTGGTCGAGTTCGGCGCGCACGCCGAGGACCTCGTCGGCACCCGCACCCCGCCCACCGCCGCCGCGGACATCGCCCAACGGGCCCGTTTCGCCGACCCGTTCAACCACCCGACCGTCGTCTACCGGCGGGAGGTGGTGCGCGCGGTCGGCGGCTACACCGACTTCGCGCTCATGGAGGACTACCTGCTTTGGGCGAAGATGCTCGTCGCCGGGGCGCGGGTGGCGAACGTCGCCGAGCCGCTGGTGCGCTACCGGGTGGGCGCGGGCGCCTACGCCCGGCGCGGGGGGCTCGCACAGCTGCGGGCCGAGCTGCGGCTGCAGTGGAGGTTCCGCCGGATCGGGTTCACGACCTGGGCGCAGTTCCTGCGTAACGTGGCCGTGCGCGGTGGGTATCGGCTCGTCCCCGAACGGGTGCGCCGGGCTTTGTATCGAAAGGTCATCGCCACCTACCGGGCGTGACCGTGACCTGGCACGATGCCGCGGTATGGCGGACCCTGGCGCGGCGCCCCGACCCGTCGAGCCCTGGCCCGTCGCGCCCCCACCGGCGGGGACGCTCTCCCGGCAGGGCAAGGAGCTGCTCGACGACGACCGCCCCGGCGAGGCCGTCGACCTGCTGCGGCGCGCGGTGGCGGCGGGCGAGCCGGAGGCCCCGGACCTCCTGGCCCGCGCCTACCTCGACGACGGCGACTGGCCGGGCTGCATCGAGTGGCTCGGGCCGTACGTGGCGCAGGGGCACGTGGCGTTCGCAGGCCGGCTCGGGGTGGCGTACGCGCAGCTGGGCGACCTCGACAACGCGGAGGAGGCGCTGCGGCTCGCCGTGAGCAACGGCGAGGTGGTGGCGGCCAACGACCTCGCCATCCTCCTGCGCGACACCGACCGCCTCCCCGAAGCCCTGCACGTCCTGCGGCAGGCCGCGGAGGACGGCGACGAGCAGGCGCCCGCCAACCTCGTGGCGCTGCACCTGGAGGCGGGTTCGCTCATCGACGCGGCCGCGGCCGCCGAGAAGTACGCCGACGAGTCGCGGCCGGACACGATCGTCGCGCTCGGGGACGTGCGGGCCGCGGAGAGCCGCCCGGAGGCCGCGGAGCAGGCGTACCTGCGCGCCATCCAGCTGGGCGGGGTGCGGGCGCACTCGGCGTACGGGCAGTTCCTGCTCACGGCGTACGGCGACGCGGCCGGGGCCGAGGAGCAGTTCCGCCTGGCGTGGCGGCACAACGAGCCGGGCTGGCCCTACCAGCTAGGCCGCTTCCTCATCGACGACGGCCGGGGCGAGGAGGCCCGCGAGTTCCTCGAAGTCGCCGCGGGCTGGGGCGACCGCGACGCCTCGGACCTGCTGAACGAGATCGACGGCGTCGACCCGTCCGACGACGGCACCTGACACTGAGTCGTACGTTCCACCGGCGCGAGTTGGCCGTTCCACCCCGGTGAGTCGTACGTTCCACCCCGGTGAGTCGTACATTCGACCGCGGTGTGTTGGCCGTTTCGCCGTGGAGCGTCGGCCGTTCTGCCGCACAAATCACCAACTCGCGGTGTCGAAACGTACGACTCACCGCGGGCTGGGGCGGGCGGCCCGGGCCGGGGCGGCCGGGCGGGGGCGGGGGACGGGCGGGCCTAGGCTCCGGGGGGTGGGGGCGTTGCGGTCGTACGGGGACGGGTTGGCGGTCGTCACCGTCGAACGGAAGGGCGCGCACGTCGTCGGGGCTGACGGTGTCGCCACCGAGCTGCGGTTCACCGAAGAGCTGGGGCGGCCGGCCGTCGTCAACCGGGTGGTCGCCGGGTTGCCCGCGGAGATCGGGTGGGTCGCCGTGCTCGACCCCGGGGTCGCCCCGGCGCCCGGCGCGCTCGAACGCCTCCGCGCGGCCGCCGTGCCCCGCGCGGGCCTGCTCGGCCCGCTCCTGCGCGACCCCTCCCGTCGCCAGATCAACTCCTGCGGCCCCCGCCCCGAGCTCGGCGCGTTGCTGCGCGGGCGGGTGCTCGCCCAGCCCGTCGTCGCCGGGCCCACCGGCTGGCTCGACGGCCGCTGCGTGCTCCTCCGCCGCCTCGCCTGGGACTCCGTCAACGGCTACGACTCCCGCCACGTCGGCACCGGCTCCCACCCCGAGCCCGCCGACGTCGACCTCGGCGACCGCCTGGCCCGGGCAGGCTGGCTCGTGCTGGGCGTCCCCCAAGCGGAGGTGGTGGTCCACCCGGTAGAGCGACAGGGCATCCTGGACGTCCGCGGCCCCGAGAGCCGCGGCCGGGGTCTGCGCCGGTACGTGAACGACCGCTACCGCGCGCCCGCCCGGGCTCTGATGGCGCTGGCCCACCGGGGCTAGGCCCGGTGTGAGAGGACGTGCGCGTGCTGGACGACGTCGAGGCCGTGGTGCTGGTCGGGGGCAAGGGCACGCGGCTGCGGCCGTTGACGCTCTCGGCCCCCAAGCCGATGCTGCCCACCGCCGGGGTGCCGTTCCTGGCCCACCTGCTCTCCCGCATCCGCGCCGCGGGCGTGCGCCGGGTCGTGCTCGGCACCTCCTACATGGCCGAGACGTTCGCCAAGGAGTTCGGCGGCGGCGAGGAGCTCGGCCTGGAGCTCGTGTACGTCGTGGAGGACGAGCCGCTGGGCACCGGCGGCGGGATCCGCAACGTCGCCGAGCACCTCACCGCGGAGAACGTGCTCGTCTTCAACGGCGACGTGCTGTGCGGCACCGACCTCGGCGCGGTCGTGCAGACCCACCGGGAGACGTCGGCGGACGTCACCCTGCACCTCGTGCGGGTGCCCGACCCCCGCGCGTTCGGCTGCGTGCCCACCGACGCGAGCGGCCAGGTGCTGGCGTTCCTCGAGAAGACCGAGGACCCGCCCACCGACCAGATCAACGCCGGTTGCTACGTCTTCCGCCGCTCCGTGATCGACGCCATCCCGACCGGCCGCCCGGTCTCGGTCGAGCGGGAGACGTTCCCGGGGTTGCTCAAGGCGGGCGTGCGGGTGTCCGGGCACGTCGACAACGCCTACTGGCGCGACATGGGCAGCCCGTCCGACCTCGTCCACGGCTCGGCCGACCTCGTGCGCGGCGTCGCGCCTTCGGCGGCCCTGCCCGGGCCCACCGGCGAGGCGCTCGTCCTCAGCGGCGCCGAGATCGCGGACGACGCGCTGGTGTTCGGCGGCTCGACGGTCGGGCGCGGCGTGACGGTCGGCGCGGGCGCGCGGGTGGACGGCTCGATGCTGTTCGACGGCGCCGTGATCGCGCCGGGCGCGGTCGTGGAGCAGTCGGTGGTCGGGGCGGGCGCGCGGATCGACGAGGGCGCCACGCTGCGCGACACGGTGGTCGGCGACCGCGCGGTGGTCGGCGCGCACTGCGAGCTGCGGCGCGGGATCCGGGTGTGGCCCGACATCGTGCTGCCGCCGCACGGGGTGCGCTTCTCCCCGGATGTCTGAACGGGCCTGGCGGCCCGATTTCGTCGTCGACGTCGCCGGGGTGCTGGGGGTCGTGCGGCGCGGCCGGGGCGATCCCACCTTCCGCACGAACGAAGGCGGGGCGATCTGGCGCACCTCCACCACCCCGGACGGGCCCGCGACGACCGTCGTCTTCCGCCGCAGCGACGGCACCGTCGTGATGCAGGCGTGGGGCCCGGGCGCGGTGTGGTCGTTGGACGGGCTCCCCGCCCTGCTGGGCGCGGACGACCGCCCCGAGGAGTTCGTCGCCCACCACCCGCTCGTCGCCGACGCCCACCGCCGCATGGGCGGCCTGCGCTTCGGCGCGACCCGGCGGGTGTGGGACCAGCTCTTCCCGGCGGTGCTGGAGCAGAAGGTCACCGGCACGGAGGCGCGGCGGTCGTGGCGCGAGCTCGTGTGGCGCTACGGCGACCCCGCCCCCGGCCCCGCCCCGGACGGCATGCGCGTGCCGCCCACCCCCGCGCAGATCCGCGAGGTGCCCGACTGGGAGTGGCACAAGGCGGGCGTCGACCACGCCCGCCGCCGCGCGATCCTGGCTGCCGCGCTGGTGGCCCACCGGCTGGAGCGGGCCGTCGAGCTGGGCGGCGGCGAAGGCCGGGCGCTGCTGCGGCACGTGCCCGGCATCGGCGTGTGGACGGCGGCCGAGGTGGCCCAGCGCGCCTGGGGCGACCCCGACGCCGTGAGCTTCGGCGACTTCCACATCCCCACCGTCGTCGGCTGGGCCCTGCTCGGCCGCCCGCTGGACGACGTCGGGCTCGCCGAGGTGCTCGCCCCGTACGCGCCGCAGCGCCAACGGGCTGTCAGGTACATCGAGTCGTCGGGCTTCCGCCGTCCCCGGTTCGGGCCCCGCTTCTCGCCGCGCGACTACCGCGCGATGTAGCCCGACGTAGGCTCGGGCGTGTGAGGATCACCGTTCTCGTGGGTGGCGTCGGCGGAGCCCGCTTCCTGCTCGGCGTGCGCGAGCTGCCCGACGTCGAGGTCACCGCCGTGGTCAACGTCGGCGACGACATCTGGCTGCACGGCCTGCGCATCTGCCCCGATCTCGACACCTGCATGTACACCCTCGGCGGCGGCATCGACACCGAGCGCGGCTGGGGCCGGTCGGGCGAGACCTGGGCCGTGCGCGACGAGCTCGCCGCGTACGGCGCCGACCCCGACTGGTTCGGCCTCGGCGACCGCGACACCGCCACCCACCTGGTGCGCACCCGCATGCTGCGCGCGGGCTACCCGCTCTCCGACGTCACCGCCGCGCTGTGCCACCGCTGGCAGCCCGGGGTCACGCTGCTGCCCGCCTCGGACGACCGCGTCGAGACCCACGTCGTGGTCGACGACCCGGCCAACGGGCCGAAGGCGCAGAAGGCCATCCACTTCCAGGAGTGGTGGATCCGGCACAAGGGCGAGCTGCCCGCGCACCGGTTCGCCTCCGTCGGGGCCGAGCAGGCGAGCGTGCTGCCCGCCGCCCGCGACGCGATCCTCGGCGCCGACGCCGTGCTGTTCGGGCCGTCCAACCCGGTCGTGTCGGTCGGCGCCATCCTGGACGTGCCCGGCGTGCGCGAGGCGCTGCGCGACACCCGGGCCAAGGTCGTGGGGCTCTCGCCGATCGTGGGCGGGCGCCCGCTGCGCGGCATGGCCGACGCCTGCCTCGACGCGATCGGCGTGGAGACCTCCGCCGAGGGCGTGGGGCGGCACTTCGGCGCCCGCGCCGACGGCGGCCTGCTCGACGGCTGGCTCGTGCACACCGGCGACGCGGCCGACGTGCCCGGGGTCGACGTGCGCGAGGTGCCGCTGCTGATGACCGACGTCCCCGCCACCACGGCGATGGCCCGCGCCGCGCTGGACGTGGCCGGTGTCTGAGCCCGCGCCGCCCGCAGGGCCTGCCGGCGCGCCCGGTGCGGGGACGGCTGCGCCCGCCCCGGGCCCGGTGCCCGCCGTCGACCACCGGGCGCCGGGCGCCATCACCGTGCTCCCGGTGCCGGGCCTGCCCGAGTTCCGGCCCGGCGACGACCTCGCGGGTGCCGTCGCCGCCGCCGCGCCCTGGCTGGCCGACGGCGACGTCGTGGTCGTCACGTCCAAGGTGTTCTCCAAAGTGGAGGGACGGCTCGTGGCCGCCCCCACCGACCCGGAGGAGCGCGATCGCCTCCGCCGCGAGCTCGTCGACGCCGAGACCGAGCGGGTGGTCGCCCGCCGTGGCCGCACGCTGATCGTCGCAGGCAAGCTCGGCATCGTGCAGGCCGCCGCGGGCGTCGACGGCTCCAACGTCGCGGCCGACGAGCTCGCCCTGCTCCCCGCCGACCCGGACGCCAGCGCGGCCCGCCTGCGCGCCGACCTGCGCCGGATCGCGGGCGTGGACGTCGCGGTCGTCGTCACCGACACGATGGGCCGCTCGTGGCGCGTCGGGCAGACCGACGTCGCGATCGGCACGGCGGGCGTCGAGGCCCTCCACCGCTACGGAGGCATGGTCGACGGCCAGGGCAACGAGCTGCTCGTCACCGAGATCGCGGTGGCCGACGAGCTCGCGGGCGCCGCCGACCTCGTCAAGGGCAAGCTCGGCGGGCTGCCGGTCGCCGTCGTGCGCGGCCTGCACCCGGTCGACGACGGCTCTACGGCGCGCGACCTCGTCCGCCCCCTCGACGAGGACCTGTTCCGCCTCGGCACCGAGGAGGCGCTGGCCCAGGGCCACCGGGAGGCCGTGCTCCTGCGGCGCTCGGTGCGCGCGTTCGCCGACGAGCCGGTCGACCTCGCCGCGCTCCGCCGCGCGGTCGGCGTCGCCCTCACCGCGCCCGCGCCGCACCACAGCACCCCGATCCGGTTCGCCCTCGTCCGCGAGCGCCGCACCGCGCTGCTGGACGCCATGGCCGACCGCTGGCGGGAGCACCTCGAGGCCGACGGCAGGCCCGCCGACGAGGTCGAGCGCCGCATGCGCCGCGGCGACCTCCTGCGCCGCGCTCCCGAGCTCGTCCTCGCCTTCCGCACCGGCGACGGCATGCACACCTACCCCGACGACGCCCGCCGTCAGGGCGAACGCACGATGTTCACCGTCGCGGGGGGCGCGGCCGTGCAGTCGTTGCTCATCGCGCTGGCCGCCGAGGGCCTCGGGTCGTGCTGGGTCGGCTCGACGAT
>DATAOO010000076.1:0-1668 GCA_036265695.1 Pseudonocardia sp.
GAAGCCGCAGCCGAGGTGATGGACGTCGCCTGACGCGCGGCACCCGATCCCCGCAGGGTGGCATACCTCCAGGGATGTCACCCTGTTGCGTTTCCGAACACGTTGCCCGTCGGGATCTTCGGGCGGCCCAGCTCGACGGGCCCGCTGCGCCTCGCCGTCGCGTAGACCGCCGCGGTCTCCTCGGCGATCCGGGGCCAGGAGAAGTCGACGGCCAGCCGGTCGCGCGCGGCCCGGGCCCGCCGCGCCGCCGCGCGGGGGTCGGCGAGCACCCGCCCCACCGCCGCGGCCAGGCCCGCGACGTCGCCGGGCGCGAACGACACGCCCGTCGCCCCGTCGACCACCACCTCGCCCAGCCCGCCCGCCGTGGACGCCACGAGCGGCGACCCGGCCGCCGCCGCCTCCAGCGCGACGATCCCGAACGGCTCGTAGCGGCTGGGCAGCACCACCGCGTCAGCCGCGGCGAGGGTGGCGGCCAGCTCGTCGTCGGGCAGGTGGCCGAGGAAGGTCACGCTGCGCCGCACGCGGTGGGCCCGCGCCGTCTCGACGAGCATCGGCACCGCCGAGCCCGTGCCCGCCACGGCGAGCCGGGTGCCCGGGTGCGCCCGCCGGATGCGGGGGAGGGCCGCGACGAGGTCCTGGACCCCCTTCTCGTACTCCAGCCTGCCGTAGGAGAACAGCAGGGGCGTGCCGAGGCGGCGACGGGTGGCGAGCACCCGCGTCCGGCGCACGCGCCACGCCCGCGGCGTGATCCCGTTGTGCGCCACCGTGATCCCGGCCGGGTCCACGTCGAACAGGTTGGCGACCTCGGCGCGCATCGCCGCCGAGCAGGTGATCAGCGCGTCGGCCCGGTTGGCCAGCCACCACTCCACCGAGTGCACCTGCCGGGAGAGGGGCGCCGACAGCCAGCCCGCGAAGCGCCCCGCCTCCGTGGCGTGGAAGGTGGCCACGAGCGGCACGTCGAGCGCGTCGGCCAGGGCGATCGCGGGGTGCGCGACGAGCCAGTCGTGGGCGTGCACGACGTCCGGCCGCCACGCCCCGAGCCGGGTGAGCGCGGCGCGCAGCATCCCGTGGCCCATGGCGAGGGTCCAGGCGACGAGGTCGCGCTCGAACTCCAGGTGCGGCGGGTCCTCCGCGACGGCCACCACCCGCACCCCGTCGACGACCGAGTCGAGCGTCGGGTGCGTCGTGGCGTCCGTGCCCGTCGGCCGCCGCGCGAGCACGACCACGTCGTGGCCCGCGGCCGCGAGCGCCGTGGCCAGGGCGTGCGCGTGCCTCCCGAGCCCGCCCACCACGACGGGCGGGTACTCCCAGGTGAGCATCAGCACCCGCATCGCGGCAGGCTAGCCCCCGGCCTAATGCGCCGCGCCGCCCACGTTGAGCAGCACGCAGCCCGCGATCACCAGTGCGATGCCCGTCGCGCCGACGAGGGTGATCTTCTCGCCGTAGATCAGCACCGCGAGCACGGCCACGCCGACCGTGCCCACGCCCGACCACACCGCGTAGGCCGTCGACACCGACACCGTGCGCAGCGCGAGGGCCAGCAGGACGAACGACACCGCGTAGCCGACCGTCACGAGCACCGCGGGCCAGAGCCGGAACCCCGTCGACAGCGCCCGCAACGCCATGGTGCCCGCGACCTCCGCCGCGATGGCGCAGAGCAGTAACAGC
>DATAOO010000077.1:0-18087 GCA_036265695.1 Pseudonocardia sp.
GGTCCGCTGGATGCCACCGGATGATCCGCGACGGCGCGGTGCTGGTCACCCGGGTCGAGGAGGTGCTCGAAGAGGGCGGGCGCATCGGCCTGCACCTCGCGGAGCCCTCCACCACCCACGGCTCCCGGCCCACTGACGGGCTCAGCGCGCTCGCCGTCCTCGTCCACGACGCGCTGCCCGCGCGGGCCGCCCAGGCCGTTGCGTGGCTCGCCACCGAGGCCGGGGTGCCACCCAACGCCGTGCGTTCGGCGCTGGACGAATTGGTCCGGCGAGAGCTGGTCGAACAGGTCGGCGGCCGCTGGCAGCGGCCGCAGCGAGGATGACCCGCCGCGCGGACGACGAACCGGCGCCCGGACGGCGAACCGCCGCGCCGACGGCGAACGGCCGCGCCGACGGCGACCCGCCGCGCCGACGGCGACCCGCCGCGTGGACGGCGACCCGCCGCGTGGACGACGAACCGCCGCGGACGTCGAACCGCCAGGCGGACGATGGTCAGCCCCTGCCGGGCGGCCACGGCGGTCGGCTGAATCGGCGCGGTCGAGTCGTGCCTGACCGACCGTTGGCCGGTTTTCCCAGGCCACGGTTGCCGTCACGGGCGTGGCGGTGCTTGACGCGGGGGCGTCGAGGTCCGACTGTCGCCGGATGCCCCCCGCGCCGGAGCTGCGGCCCGCCGTCGCCGCACTGCTCACCGAGTTCCTCCGGCATCTGCAGCTGGAGAAAGGCAGGTCGGCCCACACCGTGCGGGCCTACCGCGCCGACCTCGAGCCGTTGCTGGCGAGCATCGACGACGTCGCGACGCTCGACCTGGCCACCCTGCGCCGCTGGCTCGCCGCCGGGCACGCGGCGAACGCCAGCCGGTCCACGCTCGCGCGCCGGGCCGCGGCGGCCCGCACCTTCACCGGGTGGGCGCACCGCACCGGACACCTGGCCGACGACCCCGGCGTGCGGCTCGTCTCGCCCCGACCCCGTCGCACGCTGCCGACCGTGCTCGGCCCGGAGCAGGCGGCGGCCATCCTCAACGCGGCGGGCACGGGAGCCGAGGAGGGCGCGCCGTTGGCGTTGCGCGACCTCGCGGTCCTCGAGTTGCTCTATGCCACCGGTGTGCGGGTGGCCGAACTGTGTGGGCTCGACCTCGACGACGTCGACCGCAGCCGTCGTTCGTTGCGCGTGCTCGGCAAGGGCTCCCGGGAGCGCACGGTCGTCTACGGTGCCCCGGCCGCGGCGGCACTGGACCGCTGGCTCACCGCAGGGCGTCCTCAGCTCGTGAAGCCCGACTCGCCGCCTGCTCTACTTCTGGGAGCCCGGGGGAAGCGGCTGGACCCGCGGGTGGCACGCAGCGTCGTGCACCAGGCGGCGAGTGCCGTGCCCGGCGTGCCGGACGTGGCGCCGCACGGTCTTCGCCACGCCGCCGCAACGCACATGATGGAGGGCGGCGCGGACCTCCGTTACGTACAGGAGTTGCTCGGTCACGCTAAGCTAGCAACCACTCAGCTCTACACGCATGTCACGGTCGAGCGACTGAAGGTGGTTCATGAGCAGGCGCATCCCCGGGCATGAGCCCTCCTATTCCGGGTCGGTGCAGCTCAGAGCGTTGCCGGGGCCAGTCGTGTCGACTCCGGTGCTGCCCCCCGCTGACGGGAGCGCCCCGGTGGACGAGCCGCCCGACGAGCAGTGGACGGAGTATCTCGCGGCGCCGACGCGCGAGGCCCGCGACCGGCTGGTCGTGCGCTACACGCCGCTCGTGCGCGTGGTGGCGCACCGGGTGCTGGTGGGACTGCCCACCCATGTCGATCACGCCGACCTCACCCAGAGCGGGATCTTCGGCCTGATCGATGCGATCGAGCGCTTCGACCCGAGCCGCTGCCCACGTTTCGAGAGCTTCGCCGTGCAGCGGATCCGAGGGGCGATCCTGGACGAGCTGCGTGCCCAGGACTGGGTGCCGCGCACCGTGCGAGGCCGGGTCCGCGAGCTGGAACGGGCGCAGGAGCGGCTCGAGCGGCAGCTCCAGCGGGCCGCGACCGACCGGGAGATCGCGGCCGAGATGCACCTGCCCGTCCGTGAGGTGCAGGGTCTGATCCGGCAGGTGCAGGTGGTGAGCGTCGAGGCGTTGGAGGAGATCAGCGGGGGAGTCGCGGATCTCTTCACCGACGCAGCACCCGACCCGATGTCCGTGGTGCAGGCGCGGGAGACGATGCGGCAGCTGAACGCGGCGGTGGCCGGGCTGGGTGAGCGCGACCGCACGGTCGTGCAGCTCTACTACTTGGAGAACCGCACGCTGGCCGAGATCGGGCGGCTCCTGGGCGTGACCGAGTCGCGGGTGTGCCAGCTGCACGCCCGCCTCGTCGAGCGGCTGCGCGGTCGGCTCGACGAGCTGTCCCGCGTCTGACGCACCGACTCCAGCGGCACCGACCCGGCGGCACCGACCTCACGGGTCCGGCCACGGCTCGGGCACCGGCAGGAGGCGCACCCGCGGCGGCCGGAGCAGGACGAGCGGGTCGAGGTACTCCAGCCGTTCGCGCCGCACGCCCCAGTGCAGGCAGGGGGCGGAGCATCCCGTGTGCCCCGCGACGAGGGTGCCGAGCACGGCGCCTGCGACCACCACGTCGCCCGCGCGGACGCTCGGCAGGAGCGGCTCATAGGTGGTGCGCAAGCCGTCGTCGTGCTGAACGGACACGGAGCCGTGCCCGGCGACCGGGCCCGCGAAGGCGACGGTGCCGCCGCGGGCGGCCAGCACCGGCTGCCCGACAGCCCCGGCCAGGTCCACGCCCCGGTGGCCCGGACCGAACGGGTCTTCCGGCGCCACGAACGGCCTGACGACCGCGGGCGGCGGGAGCAGCGGCCACGTGTACGCGACCCCGCCGAGGCCCACATCATCCGGCGGCGCCCGGCCGGGGACGCTCGGCGTTTTCGCGTCGGCCGCGACGGGCGTCGTGGGCGTGCCGGGTGCTACGGGTGTGCCGGGCGCGACGGAAGGCGGCGCGAGTGCTGCGGGTACCCCAGATCCGGCGGCCGCGGCCGGTGCTGTTGGTGCAGCGGGTCGGGCGGCCGCGGCCGGCGCTGCCGGTGCGGCGGGTCGGATCGCGGGGAGGGGCGCGGCGGTGGTGGGTGGGGCTGCCGCCACCGCCAGCACCGCCGCAGCGACGAGAACCGACGTCGTTCCAGCCCGCCGGACACCCATGACCCGAGCCTCGCCCACCCCGCCCCGACGCGGCGGCTTGCGTGGGATCTGTGGACGGCCGCGCGCGATGGGGACAACTCGGCCGGATTCCCGACGCCGCGCGAAGCCGGTCGGGCCATCGCGCGTACACTCGACATGCACTTCGCAGACCTGCGGGGTGACTTCGCGCGCTCGCGTAACCGACACGACCCGGCTCGTCCGAGGCGGTGCCGGTACGGCGGCCGGGCGGTCCCGTCTCGACGGGTCCGGGCGCCGACGCGAACGCCAGGGCGGTGCCGCCGGCAGGCGTCCCGCAACCAACCGCGCGCGCCCGCTCCGGCGGCCGCGCCCCGAGCGAGAGGGTGTCACCGGCGATGGCCGTCGTCACCATGAAGCAACTACTGGATTCCGGCGTGCACTTCGGGCACCAGACCCGCCGCTGGAACCCGAAGATGAAGCGCTACATCCTCACCGAGCGCAACGGCATCTACATCATCGACCTGCAGCAGACGCTGTCCTACATCGACCGCGCCTACGAGTTCGTGCGCGAGACCGTCGCGCACGGCGGCACGATCATGTTCGTCGGCACCAAGAAGCAGGCGCAGGAGGCCATCGCCGACGAGGCGGGCCGGGTCAACATGCCGTTCGTCAACCAGCGCTGGCTGGGCGGGATGCTCACCAACTTCCAGACCGTGCACAAGCGCCTCCAGCGGATGAAGGAGCTGGAGACGATGGAGCAGACGGGGGGCTTCGAGGGTCGCACCAAGAAGGAGATCCTCATGCTCACCCGCGAGAAGACGAAGCTGGAGAAGACCCTCGGCGGGATCCGGGACATGACCAAGGTCCCGAGCGCCATCTGGGTGGTCGACACGAAGAAGGAGCACATCGCCGTCGGCGAGGCCCGCAAGCTGGGTATCCCGGTCGTGTCGATCCTCGACACCAACTGCGACCCCGACGAGGTCGACTACCCGATCCCGGGCAACGACGACGCCATCCGCTCGGCCGCGCTGCTCACCAAGGTGATCGCCCGCGCCGCCGCCGACGGCCTCATGGCGCGCTCCGCCCGCAGCGGGGGCGCCGACGACAAGCCCGAGGGCACCGGTGCCATCGCCGCCGACGAGCCGCTCGCCGAGTGGGAGCGCGACCTGCTCCCCGCGGGCGCGGGTTCGGACGGCGCGAGCCTCACCGACGCGGGCACCGTCGACGCGCCGGGCGCGGCCACCTCGTCGGCCCCCGTCTCCACCAGCAACGGCGCCAGCGCCAGCTGACGCGAAAGGAACAGAACAGGCAATGGCGAACTACACCGCCGCCGACGTCAAGAAGCTCCGCGACCTCACCGGGTCCGGGATGATGGACTGCAAGAAGGCCCTCGAGGAGTCCGACGGCGAGCTGGACAAGGCCGTCGAGCTCCTGCGCATCAAGGGCGCGAAGGACGTGGGCAAGCGCGCGGGCCGCGACACGGCCAACGGGCTCGTCGCGGCCGAGGGCGGCACGATGGTCGAGCTCAACTGCGAGACCGACTTCGTGGCGAAGAGCGCCGACTTCCAGGCGCTCGCCGACAGGATCCTGCGCGTCGCGGTCGACCAGCAGCCCGCCGACCTGGCCGCGCTGAAGGCGGCCTCGCTCGACGGCGGCACCGTGGAGGAGGCCGTGCTCGCCCTCTCGGCGCGCATCGGCGAGAAGCTGGAGCTCAAGCGGTACATCCACGTGGACGGCCCGGTGGCGCTCTACCTGCACCGCCGCTCGTCCGACCTGCCGCCCGCCATCGGCGCGCTCGTGGCCTACGACGGCTCCGACGACGAGCTGGCCAAGGGCGTCGCGATGCACATCGCAGCCGCCCGCCCGCAGTACCGCACCCGCGACGACGTGCCGGGCGACGTGCTGGAGAACGAGCGGCGCATCGCCGAGGCCACCGCTCGCGAGGAGGGCAAGCCCGAGCAGGTGCTGCCGCGCATCGTTGAGGGCCGGATCAACGGCTTCTACAAGGACGTGGTGCTGCTGGAGCAGCCCTCGGTCCAGGAGCCGAAGAAGACCGTGAAGGCACTTCTGGACGCCGCGGGCGTCACCGTGAAGGAGTTCGCCCGCTTCGAGGTCGGCCAGGCCTGAGCGGATGACCGACGTCAGGATCGGCCTCGACACCCGCCCCGGATTCGGCCGCGTGCTGCTCAAGCTCGGCGGCGAGATGTTCGGCGGCGGCGCCGTCGGGGTCGATCCCGATGTGGTCGAGACCGTGGCGAGGCAGATCGCCGCGGTCGTCAAGTCCGGCGCGCAGATGGCGGTCGTCATCGGCGGTGGCAACTTCTTCCGCGGCGCCGAGCTGCACGACCGCGGCATGGACCGCGCCCGCGCCGACTACATGGGCATGCTCGGCACCGTGATGAACTGCCTCGCGCTGCAGGACTTCCTCGAGCGCGAGCACGGCATCGACACCCGGGTGCAGACCGCCATCACGATGGGCCAGGTCGCCGAGGCCTACATCCCGCGCCGCGCGATCCGGCACCTGGAGAAGGGCCGCGTCGTGATCTTCGGCGCGGGCGTCGGCATGCCGTTCTTCTCCACCGACACGGCGGGTGCGCAGCGCGCGCTGGAGATCGGCGCCGAGGTGCTGCTGCTGGCCAAGGGCGTCGACGGCGTGTTCACGGCCGATCCGCGCATCGAACCCGACGCCAAGCTCTACGACGAGATCACCCATCGCGATGTGCTCGAGCAGGGGCTCAAGGTCGCCGACGCCACGGCGTTCAGCCTCTGCATGGACAACCGGATGCCGATCATCGTCTTCAACCTCCTCACCGAGGGCAACATCGCCCGAGCCGTCCGAGGTGAGAGGATCGGCACGCTGGTCAGCACACCCGAGCGCGTGGAAAGTGGGGTCAGGCCATGATCGATGAGACGCTCTTCGACGCCGAGGAGAAGATGGAGCGGGCGGTCTCGGTGGCCAAGGACGACCTGGCCAGTGTCCGCACCGGCCGCGCCACGCCGAACATGTTCTCCCGCATCGCGGTCGACTACTACGGCGCGATGACCCCGATCAACCAGCTCGCCTCGATCAACATCCCCGAGGCCCGGATGGTGATCATCAAGCCGTACGACCAGGGTTCGCTCAAGAACCTCGAGAAGGCCATCCGCGACTCCGACCTCGGCGTCAACCCGTCCAACGACGGCCAGATCATCCGCATCGTCGTGCCGCAGCTGTCCGAGGAGCGCCGCCGCGAGATGGTCAAGGTCGCCCGCGGCAAGGGCGAGGACGCGCGCGTGACGATCCGCAGCCTGCGCCGCAAGGCGATGGAGGAGCTGCACCGCATCGTGCGCGACGGCGAGGCGGGCGAGGACGAGGTCGGCCGCGCCGAGAAGGAACTGCAGGCCACCGTCGACAAGTACGTCCACCAGATCGACGAGCTGGTGAAGCACAAGGAAGCCGAGCTGCTCGAGGTCTGATGACAGCCAGCCATCCCGAGACGCCCGCCGTGTCCGCGGCGCCACGGCGCAAGGACCGGGCCGGTGGGCGTGCGGGCCGCAACCTCATCGCGGCGATCGGCGTCGGCGTGGGGCTCGGCGCGGTCGTGCTGGCCTCGTTGCTCATCGAACGGCACTGGTTCATCGCGGTGGTGGCGCTGGCCGCCGCCGTCGGCACGTGGGAGCTGGCCGGAGCGCTGCGGCGCGGCGCCGACATCCGGGTGCCGCTGCCGGTGCTGCTCGTCGGCGGGCAGGCGATGGTCTGGTTGGTCTGGCCGTTCGGCCCGGCGGCCGTCGCGGTCGCGTTCGGGGCCACCGCGCTCGGTGTGCTGCTCTGGCGGATGCCCGGGGGCGCCGAGCACTACGTCCGCGACGTCACGGCGGGCGTGTTCACCGCCGCCTACGTGCCGTTGCTGTGCTCGTTCGCCGCGCTCATGGTGGTCGCGCCCGACGGCGCCGCCCGCGTGCTCGTCTTCGTGATCTGCGTCGTCGCATCCGACGTCGGCGGCTACACGGCCGGGGTGCTCGCGGGCAAGCACCCGATGGCGCCCACGATCAGCCCCAAGAAGTCCTGGGAGGGCTTCGCGGGCTCGTTGTTCGCCGGCATGGTCGCCGGGGCGCTCAGCGTCGTCTTCCTGCTGCACGGGCCGTGGTGGGCGGGCGTGCTCACCGGCGCGCTGCTCGTCGTCTCGGCCACGCTCGGGGACCTCGTCGAGTCGCTGATGAAACGCGACATCGGCATCAAGGACATGGGCACCCTGCTGCCGGGCCACGGCGGCGTGCTCGACCGGCTCGACTCGCTGCTGCCCACGGCCCTGGTCGCCTGGGCGGCGCTCAGCTTGCTCGTGTGAGCGAGCTTGCGAGCTCACCAAGAGACACAGCAGCGAACGCGCCCGCCGAGCGCCGGCGAGGTGGGCGTGTGAGCATCCCCAGCCCGAACATCTGGCATTGGCCCGAGGTCTACGCGCAGGAGAACGCCGCACAGGACGTCGAGGGCGCCGTCTGGGCCGCGCTGCGGGACGAGGCGCCGTGGGCCGGGCGCGACGTCGTCGACGTCGGCTGCGGCGACGGCTTCCACCTGCGGTTCTTCGACGGCGCCCGCTCCGTGCTCGGCGTCGAGCCGTACCTCCCGCTCGTCGAACGCGCGCAGGCGGACGGCCTCCCCGTGGTGGCGGGGGAGGCCGCGCGACTCCCGCTGGCCACGGCCTCCGTCGACCTCGTGCACGCCCGCACCGCGTACTTCTTCGGCAAGGGCTGCGAGCCCGGGCTGGCCGAGGCGTGGCGGGTGCTGCGGCCCGGCGGTGCGCTCGCCGTCGTCGACCTCGACGCCACCGCGGCGCCCTACGGCGAGTGGATGCGCGCCGACATCCCGCACTACGACCCGGTCGCCGCCGAGCGGTTCTTCACGCGGCAGGGCTTCTCCCTGCGTCGGATCCCGACCACCTGGCGCTTCCCCGACCGCGCGACCTGTGCGGCCGTGCTGCGCATCGAGTTCTCGACCGCCGTGGCCGACCGCGCGCTCGCGCAGTGCACCGGGCTGACGATCCCGGTCGGTTACCGGCTGCACGTGCGGCACAAGCGCCTCGCCCCCTAGCGTGCCCGCCGCCCCGATCGGGCGACCCCCACCCGGGGAGGGCTCCCACTCCGGCTCGCTACCGTGGCCGTCATGCGCTCCTCCGTGCCGTTCCTCGAACCGCTCCTGGGCGGGCTGTGGTGGACCGTCGGCGCCATCGCGCTGTCGGCGGGCCTGGGCACCGTCGTCCTCGCCGCGGGGATCGGCGTCACCGGCGGCCTGATCGTCGCGTTGCGCAGCAGGTACGGCAACGGTGAGCCGCTGCCGCGCGGGGGCCGCGGCCGGTTGATCCGCATCGGGTTCGTCGTCGTCGTGCTCTGCGCGGCCGCGGGCCCGTTGCTCGGGTTGGTCGACCTCGGCGAGCTCGCCGTGCCGGTGGCCTGCGCCGTCACCGGCTTCGGACTGTTCCCCCTCGCCTCGCTGCTCGACGACCGGACGCTGCTCGCCGCGGGCGGCGGCCTGCTGGTGCTCGCGGCGACCGGCGCGCTGCTCGCGCTCGACTCCGCGGGCGCGCTCCTGCCGCAGGGCGTGGTCGGCATGGCCGCGGGGGCCGTGCTATGGCTCGCGGGCGCCAAGCGCAGCGGCCTGCTCGCCGAGGCCCGCACCCGCCGGCTGTGACCGACGCGCCGGACCGCGCGCGCCCGTAGGGCACAATCGAAGGTGCCATGACCGCTTTGCCCCTCGTGTTCGACGCGCCCAAGCGCGCACTCCCGCCCCGCCACCTCGCCGACCTCGAGCCCGCGGAGCGGCGCGCCGCCGTGGCCGCGCTCGGTCTGCCCGCTTTCCGGGCCGACCAGCTCGCCCGCCAGTACTTCGGCCACCTCACCGCCGATCTCACCGCGATGACGGACCTGCCCGCGGCGGCCCGCGAGCCCCTCGCGGCGCTGCTGCCGTCGCTCGTCACCCCGGTCAAGGAGCTGGCCTGCGACGACGGCACCACCCGCAAGACGCTCTGGTCGGCGCACGACGGCACCCGCGCCGAGACCGTGCTGATGCGCTACCCGGACCGGGCCACGGTCTGCGTGTCCAGCCAGGCGGGGTGCGGGATGGCGTGCCCGTTCTGCGCCACCGGCCAGGGTGGGCTGCAGCGCAACCTGTCCACAGCGGAGATCGTCGAACAGGTGCGCCAGGCCGCGGCCGCCGCCCGCGACGGCGCGCTCGGCGAGCCCACGCGCCTCTCCAACGTCGTGTTCATGGGCATGGGGGAGCCGCTGGCGAACTACAACCGTGTGGTGGCCGCCGTCCGCCGGATCACCGCGCCCGCCCCGGACGGGCTGGGGATCTCCGCGCGTGGCGTCACCGTGTCCACGGTGGGCCTCGTGCCCGCGATCGACAAGCTCGCCGCCGAGGGCCTGCCCGTCACCCTCGCCGTCTCCCTGCACACCCCCGACGACGAGCTGCGCGACACCCTCGTGCCCGTCAACACGCGGTGGAAGGTGGCCGAGGTGCTGGCCGCCGCCCGCCGCTACGCCACGGCCACCGGGCGCCGGGTGTCGATCGAGTACGCGCTGATCCGTGACGTCAACGACCAGCCGTGGCGGGCCGACCTGCTCGGCACGGTGCTGCGGCGGCAGGTCGGGGCCAAGCGGGTGCACGTCAACCTCATCCCGCTCAACCCCACGCCGGGCAGCGAGTGGGACGCCTCGCCCCGCAAGCGGCAGGACGAGTTCGTGCGACGGGTGGAAGCGGCGGGCATCGCCTGCACCGTGCGCGACACCCGCGGCCGCGAGATAGCCGCCGCCTGCGGCCAGCTCGCCGCTACCTGAGTCCGAGCACCTCGGCCAGGTCGAACGTGACCGGCTGCTCCAGCTGCTCGTACGTGCAGGAGGACGGCTCGCGGTCGGGCCGCCACCGCACGAACTGAGCGGTGTGCCGGAAGCGGACGCCCTCCATGTAGTCGTAGCGCACCTCGACCACCCGCTCGGGCCGGAGCGGGACGAACGAGAGGTCCTTGTTGGCGTTCCACCGGCTCCCCTCGCCCTTGCGCGGGGTCCGGTCGCCCTCCTCCTGGCGGGCCCACGCCCACGGGTGGTCGTCGAACGTGGTGACCAGCGGCTGCATCTCTTGCATGAGCGCCCGTCGGGTGGGCATCGGGAACGCGCCGATCACGCCGACGGAGGCCAGCTTGCCGTCGTCCTGGTAGAGCCCGAGCAGCAACGACCCGATCGCGTCCGGCCCGGACTTGTGCACCCGGTAGCCCGCGACGACGCAGTCGGCCGTGCGCTCGTGCTTCACCTTGGTCATCACGCGCTTGTCGGGCTGGTAAGTGCCCTCCGGGTCCTTGGCGATCAGCCCGTCCAACCCCGCGCCCTCGAACTGGTCGAACCACTCCTCCGCGGTGGCGTGGTCGTCGGTGATCGGCGTGAGGTGCACCGGCGGCCCCGCCTTGGCCAAGGCCTCCTCGAGCCGGGCCCGGCGCTCGCGGAAGGGCTTCTCGGTGAGGTCCTCGTCGCCGACGGCCAGCAGGTCGAACGCGACGAAGCTCGCCGGCGTCTCCACGGCCAGGAGGTTCACGCGGCTCGCGGCGGGGTGGATGCGCTGCTGGAGCACCTCGAACTCCAGGCAGTTGCGCTCCCGGTCGAGCACCACGATCTCGCCGTCGATCACGGCGCGCTCGGGGAAGTTGGCCTTCACCGCATCGACGACCTCGGGGAAGTAGCGCGTCATCGGCCGCTCGTTGCGGCTGCCGATCTCCACGTCGTCGCCGTCGCGGAAGATGATCGAGCGGAAGCCGTCCCACTTCGGCTCGTACAGCTTGCCGGTGGGGATCTTCGGCTGCGGCTTGGCCAGCATCGGCTTGACGGGCGGCATCACGGGCAGGTCCACGGGCTCAGCCTAGGCTGCCCCGATGCCTCGCCTGTCCGCCGCCGAGCTCGCCGCGGCCCGCGACCGGACCATCCCCGACGTGCTCCCGGGCCCGGACGACCCGCCGTTGTCCGTGCTGTTCTGCGGGATCAACCCGGGGCTGGTCTCCGCGGCCACCGGGCACCACTTCGCACGGCCGGGCAACCGGTTCTGGCCGGTGTTGCACGCGGCCGGGTTCACGCCCCGGCTGCTGCGCCCCACCGAGCAGGGGGAGCTGGCCGCGTTGGGGCTGGGGATCACGAACATGGCGCCGCGGGCCACGGCGCGGGCCGACGAGCTGAGCACCGCCGAACTGGTCGCGGGTGGTGCGCGGCTGCGGGAGCTGGTGGCGCGGGTGCGGCCCGCCTGGCTCGCCGTCGTCGGCGTCACCGCCTACCGCACGGCCTTCGCGGCGCCGACGGCCGTGGTCGGGCCGCAGGAGCCGTGGGGGCCCGCCGGGGTGTGGGTGCTGCCCAACCCCAGCGGCTTGAACGCGCACTACCAGCTGCCGGAGCTGACGGCCGCGTACGCCGCCTTGCGCGGGGCCGCCTAGTCCAGCTCGGGCACGGGCTCCTCGTCCGCGTCGGCGGCGTCCCGGTCGGCCCAGTCCAGCAGCTCGTCCAGGGTGTAGACGGCGTCGTCGATGCCCGCGTGCAGGTCGCCCAGCTCGGCGAAGCGCTTCGGCATGGTCGCGATGGTGAAGTCGCCGGGATCGGCGTCGTCCAGCTCGTCCCACCGGATCGGGGCCGACACCAGCGCCTCGGCGACCCCGCGGACGGAGTAGGCGCAGCGGATGGTGTGGTCACGGGTGTTCTGGTTGTAGTCGACGAAGATCGACGCCGGGTCGCGGTCCTTGCGCCACCAGGTCAGGTCGACCAGGTCGCAGCGCCGCCCGACCTCCCGCGCGAACGCGTGCGCCGCCCGCCGCACGTCCTGGAAGCCCCACCGGGGCTCGATCCGCACGTAGACGTGCATGCCCTTGCCGCCCGAGGTCTTCGGCCATCCGACGGCGCCGAGCTCGGCGAGCACCTCCTGCGCGACGTGCGCGACCCGCCGCACGTCGGCGTAGGACGCCCGCGGCATGGGGTCGATGTCGATGCGCCACTCGTCGGGCTGCTCGACGTGGCCCCGCCGGGAGTTCCAGGGGTGGAACTCGACCGTCGACATCTGCACCGCCCACACGAGGTCGGCCGGGTGCTGCACGCACAGCTCGTCGGCGGTGCGGTTCCAGCGGGGGAAGTGCACCCGAACGGTCTCGACCCAGTCGGGCGCGCCGCGCGGCAGCCGCTTCTGGTGCACCTTCTCCCCGGTGACGCCGGTGGGGAAGCGGTGCAGCATGCAGGGTCGGTCGCGCAGCGCCCGCACCGCGCCATCGGCGACGGCGATGTAGTACTGCGCGAGGTCGAGCTTGGTCTCGCCGCGGGTGGGGAAGTAGACGCGATCGGGGTTGGAGATCCGCACGGTGCGGCCATCGACCTCCAGCTCGACCGCCGACCCGGACCCGGCCACCGGACTAGCGCCGCCAGGCGTTCCGACGGCGGATCACGTGCCCGACGATGGCGAGTGCGATGCCGATCGCGATGAGGATGAGCCAGATGTCCTGCGTGCGGCTCTGGTACGGGCCGGGGATGAACGCGATGCACAGGATGATCGTGATGACGCCGCCGATGACCGTGCCCTTGGGGAAGCCGCCGTGCCAGCCCCACTCGGCCGCCCCGGGGATGTCGTCGGAATCGGCCCCAGAGGACTTCGCCAGCTCACGGGAGTTGCTCGCCACGGCCGTATCGTCGCACAACAACGCGCCGAGGATGATGAGAGGCGATGACTGGTAATCGATCTGTGCTCGTACTGGGCTCCACCGGCTCGATCGGCACACAGGCGCTGGAGCTGATCGCCCGCCATCCCGAGCGCTTCACCGTCGCCGGGCTGGCCGCGGGCGGCGGCGACGTCGCGCTGCTCGCCGAGCAGGCCCGCGCGCACCACGTGCCGCGGGTGGCCGTCGCCGCCGAGGACGCCGCCCACGCGCTGCGCGACCTGCTGCCGGGCGTCGAGGTGCTCGCGGGTCCCGACGCGGCCACCGAGCTCACCGCCACCGCGTCCGTCGACACGGTGCTCAACGGCATCACCGGCGCGGTCGGCCTCGGGCCCACCCTGGCCGCGCTCGCCGCCGGGGCCACGCTCGCGCTGGCCAACAAGGAGTCGCTGGTCGCGGGCGGCGCGCTCGTGACGGCGGCCGCGGCGCCCGGGCAGATCGTGCCGGTCGACTCCGAGCACTCCGCCCTGGCCCAGTGCCTGCGCGGCGGCCGGGCCGAGGAGGTCGACCGGCTCGTGCTCACCGCCTCGGGCGGCCCGTTCCGCGGGCGGCCGCGCGCCGAGCTGGCGGACGTCACCGTGGCCGCGGCGTTGGCCCACCCCACCTGGGACATGGGCCCGATGGTCACGCTCAACTCGGCCACCCTGATCAACAAGGGGCTGGAGCTGATCGAGGCCCACCTGCTCTTCGGCATCCCGTACGACCGCATCGACGTGGTCGTGCACCCGCAGTCGATCGTCCACTCCATGGTGACGTTCCACGACGGCGCCACGCTGGCCCAGGCGAGCCCCCCGGACATGCGGCTGCCGATCGGGCTCGCGCTGGCCTGGCCGCAGCGGCTGGCGGGCGCCGGGCCGTCGTGCCGCTGGGACACCGCGCAGAGCTGGACGTTCGAGCCGCTCGACGACGACGCGTTCCCCGGCGTCCGGCTCGCCCGCGCCGCCGGTGAGCTGGGCGGTTGCGTGCCCGCGGTGCTCAACGCGGCCAACGAGGAGGCCGTCGGGGCGTTCCTCGCGGGGGACTGCACGTTCCCCGGCATCACCGACACGCTCGCGCGCGTGCTCGACGCCGCCGACGCGTGGACGGCCGATCCGGCTACCGTGGCGGACGTGCTGGCCGCCCAGGACTGGGCCCGTGCCCGTGCCCGCGAGATCGCCCGTGAGAACTCCCAGGGAGTCGCCCGATGATGACCGTCCTCGGGATCGTGCTGTTCTTCCTCGGCATCCTGATCTCCATCGCCTGGCACGAGCTGGGCCACTTCACCACCGCGCGCTGGTTCGGCATCAAGGTGCCCGAGTTCATGGTCGGGTTCGGTCGCACGATCTGGTCGCGGAAGGTCGGCGAGACCGAGTTCGGGCTGAAGGCCATCCCGCTCGGCGGCTACATCCGCATGATCGGCATGATCCCGCCCGCCAAGGGCGAGTCGCTGGGCCGCGACCGGCGCACCGGCCCGTTCCAGGGCCTGATCGACGACGCCCGGCAGCAGTCGGCGATGGACGTGCGGCCCGAAGACCACGACCGCCAGTTCTGGATGCGCGCGCCCTGGAAGCGGATCATCGTGATGTTCGCCGGGCCGTTCATGAACCTCATCCTGGCGGTGGTGCTCTTCGCGATCGTGCTGATGGGCATCGGGGTGCCCGCGAGCAGCACCACCATCGGCACGGTCAGCGCGTGCGTCGTGCCCGCCTCGGCCACCTCCGACACCTGCCCCGCGGGCGCGCCGAAGACCCCCGCCGCCGCGGCGGGCTTCCAGCCTGGCGACCGCATCGTCTCGTTCAACGGCACGGCGCTCGACCCCGACGACGGGGGCGCCCTGCGCGCCGCGATCCAGGGCGCCAAGGGCACGGCGACGGTCGTCGTGGAGCGCGGTGGGCAGCTGATCACGCTCACCCCCACGCTCATCGACAACCAGGTCGAGGACGCCGCCAACCCCGGCCAGACGGTGCGGGCGAGCTTCCTGGGCGTCGGGCTCGTCGGCGTCTACGCACGGCAGAGCCTCGGCGCGGTCTTCGTGCAGATCGGCGACATCGTCGGGCGCACCGGCGAGGCGCTCGTCCAGCTGCCCTCCCGGGTGCCGGGCCTCTTCGGTTCGGTGTTCCTCGGCGAGCAGCGCGACCAGAACGGGCCGGTCGGCATCGTCGGGGCCTCCCGGATCGGCGGCCAGATCCTCGCGCTCGACGCGCCCGCCGTCGCGGAGCTGTCCTTCTTCCTGCAGCTCCTGGCCGCGGTGAACATCTCGCTGTTCCTGTTCAACCTGTTGCCCATCCCGCCGCTGGACGGCGGCCAGATCTTCCCGGCGATCTGGGAGGCCATCAAGAAGCGCGGCGCCCGGATGCTCGGGCGCCCCGACCCCGGCCCGGTGGACGTGGCGAAGCTCATGCCGGTGGCCTACGTGGTAGCGCTGGTGTTCATCGCGTGGAGCGGTCTGCTGTTCGTGGCCGACATCATCAACCCTGTCGTGCTCCCCCAGTAGCAATTCGCGGATACTGGAGGTCGTGAGCGTCTCCCTGGGTATGCCCGCACCACCCGCCGCGCCGTTGGCCCCGCGCCGTCCCACCCGGCAGCTGCACGTCGGGGCGGTCGGCGTCGGCTCGGAGTACCCGATCTCCGTGCAGTCGATGACCACCACCCTCACCGCCGACGTCAACGCCACCCTGCAGCAGATCGCCGAGCTCACCGCCTCGGGCTGCGACATCGTGCGCGTCGCCTGCCCGAGCCAGGACGACGCCGACGCGCTGCCCGCGATCGCGCGGAAGTCGCAGATCCCGGTGATCGCCGACATCCACTTCCAGCCCAAGTACGTGTTCGCCGCGATCGAGGCGGGCTGCGCGGCCGTGCGCGTCAACCCGGGCAACATCCGCAAGTTCGACGACCAGGTGAAGGAGATCGCGGCCGCCGCGCGCGACCACGGCACCCCGATCCGCATCGGCGTCAACGCGGGCAGCCTCGACAAGCGGCTGATGGAGAAGTACGGCAAGGCCACCCCGGAGGCGCTCGCCGAGTCGGCGATGTGGGAGGCGAGCCTGTTCGCCGAGCACGACTTCCACGACATCAAGATCTCCGTGAAGCACCACGACCCCGTCGTGATGATCCGCGCCTACGAGCTGCTCGCCGAGCAGTGCGACTACCCCCTGCACCTCGGCGTCACCGAGGCGGGCCCGGCGTTCCAGGGCACGATCAAGTCGGCGGTGGCGTTCGGAGCGCTCCTGCGGCAGGGCATCGGCGACACGATCCGGGTCTCCCTCTCGGCCCCTCCGGTCGAGGAGGTGAAGGTCGGTGCGCAGATCCTCCAGTCGCTCGGCCTGCGCCCGCGCAAGCTGGAGATCGTCTCCTGCCCGTCGTGCGGACGGGCTCAGGTCGACGTCTACAAGCTCGCCGACGAGGTCACCGCCGGGCTCACGGGCATGGAGGTGCCGCTGCGGGTCGCGGTGATGGGCTGCGTGGTCAACGGGCCGGGGGAGGCCCGGGAGGCCGACCTGGGCGTGGCGTCCGGCAACGGCAAGGGGCAGATCTTCGTCAAGGGGGAGGTCATCAAGACCGTTCCCGAGCACGCGATCGTCGAGACCCTCATCGAAGAGGCCATGAAGCTCGCCGAGGGCATGGAGTCCTCGGGTGATCCCCAGGTGACCGTGGGGTAAATGGTGGCCCATCTCGTCAGCGGGAAATCGGTATGGCAACGTAGACACGTGCTTCGTGTCGCCGGAGCGCGGCTCCTCGATGACCGGGACCGCGGGGGAGTACGGGCGGCGCTGGATGAGGATCCGGTGGCCGGCTGCATGGTCGCCGCGCGGGTCGAGGTGGCCGGGCTGGATCCGTGGCGCCTCGGCGGCGAGCTGTGGTCGGCGGGCTCGCACCTTTCCGGGCTCTGCTTCTCCGGGGCCAATCTCGTGCCGATCCGCGGCGACCGGGCGGCGCTGCGCCAGTTCGCCGACCGGGCCCGGCGCGGTGGGCGCAGCTGCTCGTCGATCGTCGGGCGCGCCGAGCTGGTGTTGCCGATGTGGGACACGCTGGCCGTGCACTGGGCGCCGTGCCGCGAGGTGCGGGCCGATCAGCCCCTGATGGTGCTGGGGGGGCCGCCCGCGGTCGCGCCCGATCCGCTGGTGCGCCCGGTGCGCCCGATCGAGCTGGAGCGCTACCTCCCCGCCGCCATCGCGATGTTCACCGAGGAGGTCGGCATCGACCCGCGTGCGGGCGACGGCGGTGCGGGCTACCGCTCGCGCGTCTCGGAGCTCGTCTCGGCGGGTCGCGCGTTCGCCCGCTTCGAGGGTGACCAGGTCGTCTTCAAGGCCGAGATCGGCGCGCTGTCGCAGCGGGTCGGGCAGATCCAGGGCGTCTGGGTGCACCCGGCCTACCGCGGACGCGGGCTGGGCACCGCGGGCACCGCGGCGGTGGCCGAGCGGCTCAACGCCATGGGGCGGGTGTCGAGCCTCTACGTCAACGGCTTCAACCACCCGGCCCGCCGCGCCTACGAGAAGGCGGGCTTCACCCAGATCGCGAGCTTCGCGACCGTCCTGTTCTGAGCGGCTATCGGACTGCTCGAGCGCGAGGCCGAGCTCACCGCCCTTTCGCAGCTCTTCGCCTCGGCCGCGGACGGGCGGGGCGGCGTGACGCTCGTGTCCGGCGAAGCCGGGATCGGCAAGACCACCCTGGTCAGCACCGCGCTCGCGGCATTGTCCGCACGGGCACGGGCGCTGCGCGGCGCCTGCGACGACCTGATCGCGCCGCGTTCGTTCGGCCCGCTGCAGGAGGCGGCGCGGGGGACGTCCGGGCCGCTGGCCGCGGCGGTCGCGGCGGGCGCCGACCGCAGGCGGCCGTCGGCGGTCCCCGCGCCGTCACCCGCGTCCCGCGGGGGCCGCGGCCGCAGACGCGGGAGAACGTCGCCGGGCTGACCGAGCGCCAGCAGGAGGTGGTCGCGCTCCTGGCGCAGGGGATGACCAACGCGGAGATCGCGCGGCGGCTGGTGGTGTCGGTGCGGACCGTCGACCACCACGTCACGGCGGTGCTGGCCAAGCTCGGCGTCGCGTCCCGTCGGGAGGTGCTCCGCCGCGCCGCCGAGCTCGACCTGATGTGAGCCGTCAGCCGGGGATGGGGGCGCCCGACGGCACACCCGCGGCCACGTAGGCCGCGTAGTGCTCCTGCCACGGCTCGGCGGCGGCGCTGTGCGGGCCGTCGGCCGGGTCGCCGCGCAGGTGCTTCTCCAGCTCCGCGAGGCAGACCGTCCAGCCCGCGGCGTTGCGGGCCGCGGCC
>DATAOO010000078.1:0-20445 GCA_036265695.1 Pseudonocardia sp.
GGGATCTTCTCCTTCGGCACGATCGCCGAGCTGGAGGTCACGACCTGGCAGGACATGATCGACACGAACCTCACCGGCGTCTTCCACGCGATGCGCGCGGTGCTGCCCACCATGATCGAGCAGGGGTCCGGGCGCATCGTGGCCACGTCGTCGATGGCGGGCAAGCTCGGGTTCGCCAACATCGGGCACTACGTCGCGGCCAAGTGGGGCGTGATCGGGCTGGCGAAATCGGCGGCGATCGAGGTGGCGCCGCACGGGATCACCGTCAACGTCATCTGCCCGACCAACGTCGCCACCGACATGATCCAGAACGACGCCGCGTACAAGCTCTTCCTGCCCGACATGGAGAACCCCACGCTCGACGACGCGAAGCCCGCGTTCCAGTCGCTGAACCCGATCCCGGTGCCGTGGGTTGAGCCGGTCGACATCGCCAACGCGATGGCGTTCCTCTGCTCCGACGAGGCGCGCTACATCACCGGGGAAACGCTCGCGGTCGCCGCGGGCTTCAACGCATCCAACGCAGGCTAGGAGGAGGACGACATGGCCGGACGGCTCGAAGGCAAGGTGGCGCTGATCTCGGGTGCGGCACGCGGGCAGGGGCGTTCGCACGCGGTGCGGCTGGCCCAGGAGGGCGCGGACATCATCGCGTTCGACGTGTGTCAGCAGCTGCCCACGGTGGGCTACAAGATGGCGACGCCGGAGGACCTCAAGGAGACCGCGAAGCAGGTCGAGGACCTCGACCGGCGGATCATCGCGCGCGAGGCCGACGTCCGTGACGCCGCCGCCGTGAAGGCGGTCGTCGAGGAGGGCGTGGCCGAGCTGGGCCGCCTCGACGTCGTCAGCGCCAACGCGGGCATCGCCACGTTCTCCGAGAACGCCTGGTCGATGGAGGAGGACGTGTGGGAGGAGACGATCGCGGTCAACCTCACCGGCGTCTGGAAGACGCTGAAGGCCGCGATCCCCGCCATGATCGACGCGGGCAACGGCGGGTCGATCGTGATCACCAGCTCCACGGCGGGCATCAAGGGCATGGCGGGCATCGCGCACTACGACTCGTCCAAGCACGGCGTGGTCGGGCTGATGCGCACGTTGGCCATCGAGCTCGCGCAGCACTCGATCCGGGTCAACACCGTGCACCCCACGGGTGTGAACACGCCGATGGTGGTCAACGACTACATGGCGCAGTTCCTCGTCGACGACTTCACGGCGGCCAACATGACGAACCTCCTGCCCGTCGAACTGGTCGAAGCGGTGGACATCTCCAACGCCGTGCTCTGGCTGGCCTCGGACGAGGCCCGCTACGTCACCGGTACCTGCCTCCCGGTCGACGCGGGATTCCTGCAGAAGTGATCCCCACCGCCAGCGCCGAGCGGCGCGACGCGATCGCCCGTGACGTCGTCGGCCGCCGCCGCGAGCTCGACCTCGTGCTCGCGGCGGTGTCGGCGGGCCGCGACATCCTCCTCGAAGGCCCGCCGGGCACGTCCAAGTCGACGATGCTGCGCGCGATCACCGCCAACTGGGACGTGCCGTTCGTGCTGGTGGAGGGCAACGCCGAGCTCACGCCCGCCCGGATGGTCGGCCACCACAACCCGGCACGGGTGCTGCGCGAGGACTACAGCAGCGAGAACTTCGTGCCCGGCCCGCTGGTGGAGGCGATGGAGCGCGGCGGGTTCCTCTACATCGAGGAGCTCAACCGGGCGCCGGAGGACACGCTCAACGTGCTGCTGGGCGCGATGGCCGAGCGCGCGGTCACCGTGCCGCGGGTCGGCACGATCACCGCGGCGTCGACGTTCCGGGTGCTGGCCTCGATGAACCCGTTCGACAACGTGGGCACCGCCCGGATCTCCGACTCGGTGTACGACCGGTGGTGCCGCCTCGCCGTCGGCTACCAGGACGCCGCCGAAGAGGCCGACATCGTCGCCGTCCGCACGGGCGCGGACGACCAGCGGCTGATCGCGGACGCCGTGGCGATCACCCGCGCCACGCGGGGGCACCCGGAGCTGCGGCGCGGCTCGTCGGTGCGCGGCGCCATCGACCTCACCGCGATCGCGGTGGAGCTGGTGAAGCTCGGGTCCTACCCCGACCACGAGCGGGTGGTGCTGGACGCGGCGCTGCTCGCGCTCTCGGCGCGGATCGGGGTCGACGAGGCGAGCGAAGCCACCCCGGAGGGGGTGATCACCGAAATCTGGGAGAACCATTTTTTCTCGGTCCCCGGCGTGCGGCGCCGGGAGTCCGCCTGCTAGACGTCGACAACCCGATCACCGTGCCGTCCTCGCGTCGCGGGCTCGCTCCGCTGCGCCGCAGGCCGAAGCAGCTCACCGAGGCACCCGCGCTCTACCAGCAGGGCGCGGGCCCGCCGCTGGTCGTCGACGTCGATCTCGGCGGCCGCGGCACCGGCGATCTGACGCAGCCCGCGGGCGGGCAGGGCGTGCTGCTGACCCACCAGCGGGCGAGCCTGCTCCCGGTCAGCGAGCTGCTGGAGGACCGGGTGGCCGACCGCGAGGTGTCGGCGATGGCGCAGCGGATCGCGCGGCGGCTCTCGCTCCGGCGCCGTCCCCGCGACCCGCGGGCCGAGCGCGGCTCGGGTCGCACGGCCAGCGTGCCGTACCGGTACCGCTCCGACGACATCGACCTCGACCGCACGATCGAGGTGCTCACCGAGCGCCCGGCGCCCGAGGACACCGACATCATCGTGCGGGAACGGATGCGGTCGCGGCGGGCGGTCGTGCTCGTCGTGGACGTCTCCGGGTCGATGCGCGGCGAGAAGGTGCGGATGGCGGCGGCCACGGTCGCGGCGCTGTCGGCCGACCTGGCCGAGGACCAGCTGGCCGTGGTCGCGTTCTGGTCCGACGCGGCGCTGCTCACCCCGCTGGAGGAGTCGATGCCGGCCGCGCGGCTGCTGGACCTGCTGCTCCGCGTGCCCGCCCGGGGGCTCACCAACGTGCACTTCGCGCTGACGGTCGCCCAGGCCGAGCTGGCTCGCTCGGCCGCCAGGCGGCGCAGCGCGGTGCTGCTCACCGACGCCGTCCACAACGCCGGGCCGGACCCGCGCCTCGTCGCGCGCCGCTTCCCCGAGCTGCACGTGCTGTTGCAGACCGACGGCGAGCACGACGCGGCGTTGGGCGCCGACCTGGCCCGCCTGGGCCGTGGCCGCTTCGCCCCGGTGGCCACCCACCGCGACGTGGCCCCCGCGCTCAACCGCGTGCTGGCCGGGTGATCGCGTCGATCCGCACCTCACGGTGGTCGGCACCTGCCTGGTGTGCGGCTCGCGCCGATCATGGGCCCGGTTGGATGCACAAGCGCGCGTTCGTGGCGGCCAGCCGCGCCTCCGTCGACGCCGCCAGCACCTCCACCTGGTCGGGCCGGAGCACGTCCACGAGGCGGTCCCAGTGCACCGCGACGGTGTCGCCGACGGCCACCCCGTCGCCCTCGACCGTGCTTTCGGTGGGCGCGGCCAAGCCGAGGCGCCCGTCCCAGGTCAGCCGGGGCGAGGAGACCGTGAGCGGGTCGAGGCCGACCACCGTGCCCCACCGGATGCGGCAGGAGTCGAGCACGAACAGCGGCTGCGGGCCCGCGCTGAGCAGCCGCGACCACGGGTAGACGCCGAACACGTGGAACCCGTGGTCGGGGGCGGCCTCGGCGAGCAGGTCGGCGGTCAGGTGCGTCCAATACGCGCCCGCCTTCGACCCGAGCACGGCCAGCAGCTCCCGGCCGAAGCTCTCCCGGTCGACGCCCAGGTCGCGGCCCAGCCAGTACGCCTCGACCAGCCGGGGGTCGAGGGGGTCGGCCGTGCCGGTGAGCCGAGCCAGCACCTGCAGGTAGGGCCACACGCCGGAGAACCGGCGCGCCGAGGCGCGGATCTCGGCCTCGGTCGTGCCGATCCCCTCCGGCGGCCCGCAGTAGCCCAGCGCGTTGGGGGCGTCGGCGTAGCGGGCGAAGAGCGCCGCCCCGCTACTGAGCCCGGCCGACGAGCTGCGCGGCGTCACGGTGCATCCGCCCGAAGTTGTAGTACGCGGCGCACGCGCCCTCCGGCGACACCATGCAGGTGCCGATCGGCGTCTCGGGCGTGCATGCGGTGCCGAACACCTTGCACTCCCACGGCTTGAGCACGCCCTTGAGCACCTCGCCGCACTGGCACGCCTTCGGGTCGGCCACCCGGACGCCGGGCATCGACCAGCGCAGCTCGGCGTCGAACTCGGCGTAGGCGTCCGACAGCTTCAGGGCGCTCTGCGCGATGAACCCGAGCCCCCGCCACTCGAAGTGCGGCCGCAGCGCGAACACCTGGGCCATGAGGGCGAGCGCGGCCGGGTTGCCCTCCTCGGCGACCACCCGCGAGTACTGGTTCTCCACCTCGCACCGGCCTTCGCGGAGCTGGGTGAGCAGCATCGCGACCGACGCGAGGATGTCGAGCGGCTCGAACCCGGCCACCACGAGGGGCTTGCCGTAGACCTCCGGCACGAACCGGTAGGGCCGGTTGCCCACCACCGTCGAGACGTGGCCCGGGCCGAGGAAGCCGTCGAGGCGCAGGTCGGGGGACTCCAGGATGGCCTTGATCGGCGGCACGATCGTGACGTGGTTGCAGAACACGCTGAAGTTGGTGACGCCCAGCTCGCGGGCCCGGGCCAGCGTCACCGCCGTGGAGGGCGCGGTGGTCTCGAAGCCGAGCGCGAAGAACACCACCTGCTTCTCGGGGCGCTTCTGGGCGAGCTTCAGCGCGTCGAGCGGCGAGTACACGAACCGGACGTCCGCGCCGCGCGCCTTGGCGTCCAGCAGCGAACCGTTGGAGCCGGGCACGCGCATCATGTCGCCGAAGCACGTGAAGATCACGTCGGGCTGCTCGGCGAGCCACATCGCGTCGTCCACGCGGCCCATCGGGATCACGCAGACCGGGCAGCCGGGGCCGTGCACCAGCTCGACCTGCGGCGGCAGGAGGTGCTCGATGCCGTGCCGGTAGATCGTGTGCGTGTGGCCGCCGCACACCTCCATGAACTTGTAGTGCCGGTCCTCCTCGACGAGCCGTCCGATGGCGCCGAGCAGGGCGCGGGCGGCGGCGGGGTCGCGGAACTCGTCAACGAATTTCATGCGCTCCCCCGGAAGGCGTCCATCTCGTCGGTGTAGGCGGTGCCGAGCTTCTGCACGGCGGCCAGCGTGAGCAGCGCTTCCTTCTCGTCGATCTTGGCCATGGCGAAGCCGACGTGCACGAGCACCCACTCGTCGGGCTCCGGGAGGTCGCGCTCCAGGAGCTTGACGCTGATCGTGCGCTGCACGCCGCTGACGTCCACCTTGGCCAGGCAGTTGGCGGAGTCGGTGATCTCCACGATCCGCCCCGGTATCCCCAGGCACATGACGTCCTCCTAGCAAATCCGCGGGAGTGGGTCGCCGACGAGCATGTCCACGATCCGGGTGCCGCCGAACGCGGTGCGGAGCACGACCGTCGCGGCGGGCTCGGCGACGATCTCCCCGATGTCGACGGCGCTGCGCCCCAACGGGTGCGCGCGCAGCGCGGCGAGGCCTGCGGCGGCCTCCTCGGCGGCGACGACGGCGAGCACCTTGCCCTCGTTCGCCACGTAGAGGGGGTCGATGCCGAGCATCTCGCAGGCGCCGTTCACCATCGGCGCGACCGGCAGCGACGGCTCGTCGAGCACCACGCCGAAGCCGCTCTCCTGGGCCAGCTCGTTGGCCACGGTGCCGACGCCGCCGCGGGTGGGGTCGCGCAGGAACCTCAGCGACGGCGCGGCCGCCCACAGGTGCTCGACCATGCCGCTGACGGCGGCGGTGTCGGAGGCGATGTCGGCCTCGATGTCGAGGTCGCCGCGGGCGAGCATCACCGCCATGCCGTGGTCGCCCATCGTGCCCGAGAGCAGCACCCGGTCGCCGGGCCGCACGGCTGCGAACGCGCGGTCCTCGGGGATGAGGCCGACGCCCGCCGTCGTGACGAACAGGCCGTCGGCCGCCCCGCGGGGCACCACCTTGGTGTCGCCGGTGACCACCCGCACGCCGGCCGCCTCGGCGGCGTCGGCCATGTCCGCCACGATCGCCCGCAGCTCGGCGATCGGGAAGCCCTCCTCCAGCACGAAGGCGGCCGAGAGCCAACGCGGCACCGCACCCGCCATGGCGAGGTCGTTGACGGTCCCGTGCACGGCGAGGTGGCCGATCGAGCCGCCGGGGAAGCGCAGGGGTTGCACCACGAAGGCGTCGGTGGACATCGCCAGGCGACCGCCGGGGGCGGTGAGCACGGCACCGTCGCCGGGCTCGTTGCCGAACGCCTCCACGAACACCGCGTCCACGAGCGCGGCCGAGGACTTCCCGCCCGCGCCGTGCGCGAGCGTGACGATCTCGTCCTTGAGCCGCGGCCGACGGCGGCGGAACGCGTCGATCCGGCCGATGACCTCGGCTTCGGAGAAGACGGGCCCGGTCATGAGACTCCCTCGTGGACGGCGGTCCACAGTGCATACCCGACGAGGGCCTGCGCCTCCTGGATCCGGTGGACGCTCTGGCTGCGCACGGTGAAGCAGACGTCCACATCGGACGACGCCGCGAACTCGCCGCCGTCGTAGCCCGCGAACCCGACCGTGTACATGCCGCGGGCGCGGGCCTCGCGGAAGCCCGCCATGAGGTCGCGGGAGCTGCCGCTGGTGGACATGGCGACGGCGATGTCGCCCGGCCCGGCGCGGGCGATGAGCTGACGGGCGAAGACGAGGTCGAAGCCCACGTCGTTGCCCAGCGCGGTGAGCACGGCCTGATCGGCGGCGAGCGACCAGGCCGGGAGGGGTTCGCCGACGGGCGGCCGCGCGAACAAGGCGACGAGGGTGGCGACGTCGGTGGAGCTGCCGCCGTTGCCGAACGCGAACAGCCGCCCGCCCGCGGCGAAGCGGCGCGCCATCTCGGCGGCGGCCGCAGCGATCAGCTCCCGGTTGGCGTTCAGGGTGGACTCGCGCAGGGCCGCGCTCTCGGCGGCCTTGGCGGCGGCGGAGGCGGCGAGGTCGCGCAGGAGGGCGTCCTGGTCGCGCTCCTCGGCGTCGAGGAAGGGGTAGAGGAAGCCGGTCATGGCTCGACCCGGCCGATCGCGGTGCCCGCGTGGACGAGCAGGAGGTCGCCGGGCTGGACCTGGCCGATCAGCAGGGTCTCGACGTCCTCCACGCCCGACGCCGTGCGCACCCGGCCGGGCCCGACGACCTCACCGAGCCGTCCCTCGTCGGAGCAGGTGATGCAGACCTCGTCGGTGCAGGCCTCCTCGGTGAGCAGGCCTGGGTGTTCGAAGCAGACGTGGGTGAGCTCCCACAGCAGGTGGTAGAGCAGCACGAACCGACCGGTGGCGGGCACGAGTGGGTCGGGGTCGTCGAGCCAGAGCACGTGGTCGGCCGCGCCCGCGTCGGGGCGGGGGCCGCTGCCGATCCAGATCGTCGTGGCGCCCCACGCGGTGGCCCGCCGCATGATCGAGCGGACGTCCGGGTCGGCCGCGGCCGCCACGGCGACGACGAGGTCGCCCGGCCGGATCGAGATGCGGGCGGTGGCGACGAGGTCGGGCCCGGTGAGCGCGACCGCGGGCAGCGCCCGCTTGCCCACGATCACCGGGTGCACGAACTCGACCGCGACGTGCTGGGCGTGCGGCTCCCAGCGCGGCGCGACGCACCACATGGTGGCGCCCGCGTGGAAGCGGCGGGCCGTGGCCAGCGCGGTGCTCGCGAGGTCGGCGGCCAAGGAATCGTCCACGGCGTCATCCATGCGGGGCCTCCTCGTCGAGCGCGCGCAACACGGACACAGCGGCCTGCCCCAGGGCCAGGCCGCCGTCGTTCGGCGGCACGGTGCGGTGGGTCAACACCGTGAACCCCGCCGCGGTGAGGCGGTCGCGGGTGAGGCGGAGCAGCAGCACGTTCTGGAACACGCCGCCGGTGAGCCCGACCAGCCGCACCGCCCCCGCGACCCGGGCCACGACGTCGGCGACCGCGTCGGCCACCGCGACGTGGAATGCGTAGGCCAACGCGCCGGGGTCGTCGCCACGGCGGAGTCCGTCGATCAGCCCCCGCAGCACGGGTCCGGGTTCGAGCACGCCGCCCGAGGTGAGGCCGAACTCCGCCCCCCACCCCGCCGCACCAGGGCGCCTCTCCTCCACCGCAGCCGCGCGACCCTCCCCCACCGCAGCCGCGCCACCCTTCCCCACCGCAGCCGCGCCACCCATCCCCACCGCAGCGGCGCGGCTCTCTCCCACCGCAGCGGCGCGGCTCTCCCCCACCGCAGCCGCGCGACCGTCGTTGCCCGCTGGGGCAGATGTGAGCCCGGCGGCGCTGATGTGCGCGGCGGAACCGGCGGCCGGTGCGGCATCGGCGGGTCCCGCGTCGGCGGGAGCTTGGGTGGCGGCATGGGTGGCGGCATGGGTGGCGGCACGGGTGGCGGCACGGGTGGCGGCGAACTCCAGGGCCATGGCGGCCTCGGCCTCGTAGCGGGACTCGTGGCGGATGCCCAGGAGGCTGGCGACGGCGTCGAAGAGGCGGCCCACGCTGGTGGTCGGCACGCAGGCGGTGCCGGTGGCCAGCTGCGACCCCAGCAGCCGTCGCTCGGCGTCCACGCACGCCGCGACCGGCGGGAGGTCGGCGTCCCACGGGATCCCGGCGGCGTGCAGGTGGGCCAGCGCCATCCGGCGGGGGTGGCGCACGGCCGCGTCGCCGCCGGGCAGGAGCACCGGGGCGAAGTGCGCGGCCCGGGTGAAGCGGTGGCTGTCCGGCCCGAGGAGCAGCACTTCGCCGCCCCAGATCGCTCCGTCGAGCCCGTAGCCCGTGCCGTCGAAAGCCACGCCGACGATCGGCTCGCGCAACCGCCCGTGCTCCGCGAGCAGGGCGACCACGTGCGCGTGGTGGTGCTGCACGAGGTCCACCGGCCGGTCCCCGGCGTGGCCCTCGGCCCAGTCCCGCGTCAGGTAGGACGGGTGCAGGTCGGCGGCCAGCCGGGCGGGCGCCCCGCGGAGCGCGGTGAGCTGCCCGGTCGCCCGCTCGAACGCCCGCAGCGTCTCCAGCGTGCCCATGTCGCCGACGTGCGCCGAGACGTGCGCGAGCCTGCCGTCGGTGAGGCAGAACGTGTTCTTCAGCTCCCCGCCGACCGCGAGCACGGCAGGCCCCCGCACGCCGAGGTCGAGCGGCAGTGGCGCGAACCCCCGCGAGCGGCGGATCGGCAGCTCGTGCCCGTCCACCACGCGCACCACGGAGTCGTCGCACGGCACGTGGATCGGGCGGTCGTGGTCGAGCACCGCGTCGGCCAGCGCGGGGAGCCGTTCCGCGGCGTCGGCGTCGGTGAAGCAGATGGGCTCGTCGGAGCGGTTGGCGCTGGTCATGACGAGCGGGCCGCCCGTCTCCAGCAGCAGGTGGTGCACCGGCGTGTACGGCAGCAGCACGCCCAGCCACGGGTTGTCCGGGGCGACCGCGTCGGCGAGCGCGGCGCCGGCGCGCCTGCGCAGCAACACGACCGGTCGGGCGGGCGAGGTGAGCACCGCGGCCTCGGCCTCGTCGACCTCGGCGAGCGCGCGGGCGGCGGCGAGGTCGCGCACCATCACCGCGAACGGCTTGCCGCCCCGCGCCTTGCGCGCCCGCAGGGTCGCGACAGCCGCCTCGGACGTGGCAAGACAAGCGAGGTGATAGCCCCCGAGCCCCTTGACGGCAACGACCGCGCCCGCGGCGAGGGCGTCCCGAGCGGCGGTGATCGGGTCCGCGAGATTGCGCTCAGCGGGGTTCGGGCGCAGGAAAACCCCGTTCACGGCAATCTCGGCGAAGCGGAGGGTCGGGCCGCAGTCCGGGCAGCACACGGGCTGGGCGTGGAAGCGGCGGTCGGTCGGGTCCGAGTACTCCCCTGCGCAGGCCGTGCACATCGGGAAGCCCGCCATCGTGGTGGCCGGGCGGTCGTAGGGCAGCCCGGTGATGATCGTGAACCGCGGCCCGCAGTTCGTGCACGTGATGAACGGGTGGCGGTACCGGCGGTCGGCGGGGTCGAACAGCTCCCGCAGGCAGTCCGCGCACAGCGCGACGTCCGGCGGGATCGGGGTGACCCCCGCCCCGACGCGGCTGGGCACGATCGCGAAGCCCGCCTCGTCACCGAGCGGCCGGGCCGACCCGACCACGGCGGCGATGCGCGCGAGCGGCGGGGCCTGCGCCACGAGCCGGTCGGCGAACTCGGCCACCGCGTCGGCGTCGCCCTGCACCTCCACGAACACCTCACCGGCCGCGTTGCCGACGAAGCCGGAGAGGGCGAGCTCGGCCGCGACGCGGTGGACGAAGGGCCGGAAGCCGACGCCCTGCACGACCCCGGTGACGGTGAAACGGCGTCGGACGACCTCCCCCGCCACCCGCGTGCCCATCGGCGCACAGTAGGCCGAATGCAGCACGTCGGTAGGTGTCGCGACCACTTACTCCGCACGGCGCAGCGGGCCAAAGTGATCGGCACCACACCGCGAGGAGCCGACCTATGTCCGCACCGACCGAGGATCCCGTCATCCACATCCTGTGGATCAACGCCGGTTTGAGTTGCGACGGCGACTCGGTCGCCCTCACCGCAGCCACCCAGCCGAGCATCGAGGAGATCGCGCTGGGGGCGTTGCCGGGGCTCCCGAAGGTCGCCGTGCACTGGCCGTTGATCGATTTCGACAACGGCCCGGTCGGCAGCAACAACGACTTCATCGAGTACTTCTTCCAGGCCGAGCGCGGCGAGCTGGAGCCGTTCGTGCTCGTCGTCGAGGGCTCGATCCCCAACGAGAAGATCAAGCCCGAGGGCTACTGGTGCGGCTTCGGCAACAACCCCGAGACCGGCCAGCCGATGACCACGAGCGAGTGGCTGGACCGCCTCGCCCCCAAGGCGCTGGCCATCCTCGCCGTCGGCACCTGCGCCACCTACGGCGGCATCCACGCCATGGCGGGCAACCCCACCGGCGCGATGGGGGTGCCGGACTACCTCGGTTGGTCGTGGAAGTCGAAGGCGGGCATCCCGATCGTCTGCGTGCCGGGCTGCCCCACCCACCCGGACAACCTCTCCGAGACCATCCTCTACCTGCTCTACCAGGCCGCGGGCACCGCGCCGATGATCCCGCTCGACGAGGCGCTGCGCCCCAAGTGGCTCTTCGGCCAGACCGTGCACGAGGGCTGCGACCGCGGCGGCTACTACGAGCAGGGCGACTTCGCCACCGAGTACGGCCAGCCGGAGTGCCTGGTCAAGCTGGGCTGCTGGGGCCCGGTCGTCAAGTGCAACGTGCCCAAGCGCGGCTGGATCAACGGCGTGGGCGGCTGCCCCAACGTCGGGGGCATCTGCATCGGCTGCACGATGCCGGGCTTCCCGGACAAGTTCCAGCCGTTCATGGACGCGCCGCCCGGCTCGCTCGTGTCCGGGGCCACCAGCAAGGCCGTCGGCGGCGTCATCAAGCGGCTCCGCAAGATCACCGAGAAGAAGCTCGACGCGGAGCCGAAGTGGCGCAAGCGGGGCAGCGAGCTGACCACCGGCTACCAGAAGGTGTGGTGAGGCTCCCGTGACGACCACCCAGCCCAAGCCCTCGGACATCAGCGCCGACAAGTCCGGCCTCACCGAGATGGCGTGGGACCCGATCACCCGCATCGTCGGCAGCCTCGGGATCTACACCAAGATCGATTTCTCGCAGAAGAGAGTCGTCGAGTGCCACTCGACGTCGTCGATCTTCCGCGGCTACTCGATCTTCATGAAGGGCAAGGACCCGCGCGACGCGCACTTCATCACGAGCCGGATCTGCGGCATCTGCGGCGACAACCACGCCACCTGCTCGGTCTACAACCAGAACATGGCCTACGGGGTGCGGCCGCCGCACCTCGGTGAGTGGATCATCAACCTCGGCGAGGCCGCCGAGTACATGTTCGACCACAACATCTTCCAGGAGAACCTGGTCGGGGTGGACTACTGCGAGAAGATGATCGCGGAGACCAACCCGGGCGTGCTGGAGCAGGCCAACCGCACCGAGGCCCCGCACGCGGCCGAGCACGGCTTCCGGACCATCGGCGACATCATGCGGGCGCTCAACCCGTTCACCGGTGAGTTCTACCGCGAGGCGTTGCAGGTCAGCCGGTACACGCGCGAGATGTTCTGCCTCATGGAGGGGCGCCACGTGCACCCGTCCACGCTGTACCCGGGCGGCGTCGGCACGGTGGCCACGATCCAGCTCTTCACCGACTACTACACCCGGCTCATGCGCTACGTGGAGTTCATGAAGCGCTGTCTGCCGATGCACGACGACCTCTGGGACTTCATGTACGAGGCCCTGCCCGGCTACGAGGAGGTCGGACGCCGCCGCGTGCTGCTGGGCTGCTGGGGCGCGTTCAACGACCCGGACCACTGCGACTTCCAGTACCGCACGATGACGGGCTGGGGTCGCAAGATGTTCGTGACGCCGGGCGTGGTGGTCGACGGCAAGCTCGTGACCAACGACCTGGTCGAGATCAACCTGGGCCTGCGGATCCTGCTCGGGCACTCGTTCTACCGCGACTGGGAAGACCAGGAGATGTTCGCCCACACCGATCCGCTGGGCAACAAGGTCGACCGCCGCCACCCGTGGAACCAGCACACGATCCCCGCGCCGCAGAAGCGCGACTTCGACGACAAGTACTCGTGGACGATGTCGCCGCGCTGGTTCGACGGCAAGGACCACCTCGCGCTCGACACCGGTGGCGGCCCGCTGGCGCGGCTGTGGGCCACGGCGCTGGCCGGGCTGGTCGACATCGGGTTCGTCAAGGCCACCGGCAGCTCGGTGCAGATCAACCTGCCGCGGACGATCCTCAAGCCCGAGGCCAGCTACGAGTGGAAGTGCCCGGTCGACAAGAAGGGCGCACCGCTCTCCAACGCGATCGAGCGCAACCGCGCCCGCACCTACTTCCAGGCCTACGCGGCCGCGTGCGCGCTGCACTTCATCGAGAAGGCGCTCGCCGAGGTGCGCGCGGGCAACTCCAAGACCTGGGAGAAGTTCACGGTGCCCGACGAGGCCATCAGCGTCGGCTTCACCGAGGCCGTGCGCGGCGTGCTCTCCCACCACATGGTCATCCGCGGCGGCAAGATCGCGAACTACCACCCGTACCCGCCCACGCCCTGGAACGGCAGCGTGCGCGACAGCTACGGCACCCCCGGCCCGTACGAGGACGCCGTGCAGAACACCCCGATCTTCGAGGAGAGCCGCGACGAGAACTTCAAGGGCATCGACATCATGCGCGCGGTGCGCAGCTTCGACCCGTGCCTGCCGTGCGGCGTGCACATCTACAAGGGCGACGGCAAACCGCTGCACATGATCACGTCGCCCGGAATGCTGAACACGGTCTGACGTGGCGAGCACGGATCTGGACGCGGCCGGGCTGGCGCAGCGCATCGAGGAGCTGCTCGACAAGATCGCCGCCGAGGGCGGCCCGGGGGTGGCGCACGCCGCCGAGGAGCTCGTGCGGGTGCTGATGCGCTTCTACGGCGCGGGCCTCGAACAGGTCGTGTCGGTCATCCGCGCGGGCGGTGGCGACGCGATGGTGCACCGGCTCTCGGCCGACCCGCTGGTGGCGGGCCTGCTGGCGCTGCACGACCTGCACCCCGTGCCCGTGGCGCAACGCCTCGACCACGCGCTCGACACCGCCCGGCGGCGCCTCGGCGCCCACGGCACGGGGATCACCCTCGGCGACATCGACGACGACGGCGCGATCCACGTGCTGCTCGCAGGCGGCGGCTGCGGCGCCGACACCGTCAAGGACGTCGTCGCCACGGCGATCACCGAGCTGGTGCCGGAGGTCACCGGGGTGGTGTTCGACGCCGAACCGGTGGGGCCCGCCCTGTTGCAGATCGGGATCCGGAGGTGACCGCTGGATCGACGGGGGCGCTGCGCCGCTTCCTCCGGGAGCCCGCGAAGGCCCCGCAGGAGCGGTGCGAGCTGTGCGCCACGCCCGTGCCGTCGCAGCACCCGCACCTCGTGCAGGTGACCGAGCGGCGGATGGTCTGCGCGTGCGGGCCGTGCGGGTTCCTGTTCGACAACCCCGGCGCGGGCGGCGGCAGCTACCGCCGCGTGCCCGACCGCTACCTCGTCGACCCGGAGTTCACCGTCAGCGACGCGCAGTGGGACGCGCTCGCCATCCCCGTCAGCATCGCGTTCTTCCTGCACAACTCCGCGCAGGACCGGGTCATCGCCTGCTACCCCAGCCCGGCCGGGGCCACGGAGAGCGAGCTCACCCTCGATGCCTGGCGCACCGGGATCGGCGCCGCGCGCCTCGCCGCCGAGCTACAGCCCGACGTCGAGGCGCTGCTCGTGCGGCGCGGGGAGGCGTGCCTGCTCGTGCCGATCGACGCCTGCTACCGGCTCGTCGGCCTGGTCAAGCTGCACTGGCGCGGCTTCGACGGCGGCAGCGAGGCGTGGACGGCGATCGACGCCTACTTCGCGGAGCTGCAGGCGCTCGCGAGGGAGCTCTAGCGTGCGGTTCGCGTGCACGGGGGCGCGGCCCGAGCCCTTCGCGGCCGGCCCGTCGCTGCTGTTCGACCTGCGCATCGCCGACGACTCCGGCCGCCGCGTGCACTCGATCGCACTGCGCACCCAGTTCCGCATCGAGCCGCGGCAACGCCCGTACGCGCCGGAGGAGCAGGCGCGCCTGGTCGACCTGTTCGGCGAGCCCGCCCGCTGGGGCGAGACGCTCAACCCGCTGCAGCTGGCGACCGTGGGTTCGACGTTGGCCGGGTTCACCGGCGAGACCACCGCGGTGATCACGGTGCCGCTCACCTACGACCTCGACATCGCCGCCACGAAGTACTGCCACGGCCTCGCCGACGGCGAGATCCCGCTGCTCCTGCTGTTCGCGGGCACCGTTTACTACCAGGGCGACACCGGTGTGCAGGTCGGGCCGGTGCCGTGGAGCGAGGAAGCGCCGTTCCGGCTGCCGGTGGCGACCTGGCGGGCGGCCATGGACGACCACTACCCCGACTCCACCTACATCCGCCTGTCCCGGACGACGGCGGACGCCCTGTCCGCCTACCGGTCGAAGCACGTGATCACGACCTGGGACGAGACCCTGGAACGCCTCCTGAAGGAGGCGCCGTGAACCCGCTGGACGAGGTCGGCGCGGTCGCCGACGCCGTTCTGTTCGAGGGGTACCTGCTCTACCCCTACCGGGCGTCGGCGCAGAAGAACCGGCTCCGCTGGCAGTTCGGCGTGCTCACCCCGTCGTCGGACGGCACGGAACCCACGCGCAGCCGCACCGAGGTGCTGCTGGAGCCCAAGCCCGAGTGCCGCCTCCGCATCCGGCTGCGGTTCCTCCAGCTCCAGGCCCGCACCCCGCTCGTCGACGACCCGCAGTACTTCCCGTTCGAGGAGGGCGTGCCCCGGCAGGTCGACGCCGAGGTGGCGCTCGCCGACCTGCCGCACACCATCCCCGTCGAGCTGCCCGCGTCGACCGAGGAGGACGGCCCCTTCCGCCGCGAGTGCTGGGCGCTGCGCGGGCGGGTGGTCGTGTCGGCCGTCGACCTGCCGGGCCCCTACCTCGTGCACCGGCTCCGGCTCGACGTCATCAACGACGGCGTCTGCCCGCCGGGAGCGCCGCGCGAGGAGGTGCTGCGCACGTCGCTGATCGCCGCGCACACCGTGCTGGCCGCCGAGCCCGGGGCCTGGATCTCGATGACCGACCCGCCGCAGTGGGCGCGGCCGTTCGTCGACGACTGCACCAGCGAGCACACCTGGCCGGTGCTCGCGGGGCCGGCCGAGCGGTCCGACCTGCTGCTGTCGTCGCCGATCATCCTGCACGACCACCCCCAGCTCGCCCCGGAGAGCACGATCAACCTCTTCGACGGGCTGGAGAACGACGAGATCCTGACGTTGCGCACGCTCACGCTGACCGACGGAGAAAAGGCCGAGGCGCGGGCCACCGACCCGCGGGCGGCCGGGCTCATCGACGCCGTCGACGCGATGCCGCCGGAGATCCTCGAACGGCTGCACGGGGCGATCCGGTCGCTGCGCCCGGTCGGCGCGGACAGCCCCGCCGCGCAGCCGCCGGAACGGCCGCCGTGGTGGGAGCAGGAGGACGCGGTCGACCCGGACACCGACTCCGTGCTGGTCGGGACGACCCCGGTCGCGAAGGGCAGCCGCGTGGTGCTGCGGCCGGGCCGCGGCGGCGACGTGCAGGACCGGTTCCTCGAAGGCGCCTCGGCCACCGTGCACGCCGTGGTGCACGACGTGGACGGCGGTGTGCACGTCGCGGTGTCGGTGGACGGCGATCCGGCCGCCGAGCTGCAGATCGCGCACGGGCGCTTCCGCTACTTCCGGCCCGACGAGCTGGAGGTGCCGACGTGAAGGTCCTCGTGGCCGGGATCGGCAACACGTTCCTCTCCGACGACGGCTTCGGCGTCGCGGTGGTCGCCGCGCTGCGCGAGCGGGAGCTGCCCGCGCACGTCGAGCTCGTCGACACCGGCATCCGCGGCATGCACCTGGCCTACCAGCTCCTCGACGGCTACGACGTGCTCGTGCTCGTCGACGCCGTGGCCCGCGGCAGCGACCCGGGCACGCTCTACGTGCTGGAGCACGACCTCGACGCGCCCCGCGACGCCGCGTTCGACCCGCACGGCATGGACCCGGCGGCCGTGCTGGCCCAGCTCGACGGGCTGGCCGCCGCGATGGGCCTGGCCCGGCCGGTGGGCCGGGTGCTCGTGGTCGGCTGCGAGCCCGCCTCGCTCGACGAGGGCATGGGGCTTTCGCCCGCCGTCGCGGCGGCCGTCGGGGCCGCCGCCGATACCGTGACCACGCTCGTGACACAACTACCGGAAGGGGCTCGGGGATGAAAACGGTGCTGTTGCTGCTGGTGGCCGCCGTGGTCGCGGGCATCGCGCTCGCGGCTGTGAAGTCGCGCGACGAGATCGGGCGCTACCGCGACCTGAGCCGGATGTAGGCGGTGTGCCTCGGCATCCCCGGTGAGGTCATCGAGCTCTGCGAGCACGAGGACCTCGCCGTCGTCGCCGTCGAGGGCGTCAAACGGATGATCAACATCGGGTTGCTGGACGGCCTCGCCCCCGGCGACTGGGTGCTGGTGCACCTGGGGTTCGCGCTCGAACGGGTCGAGGAGAAGACGGCGAAAGCGTCGCTGGACTTCGTGACCGGACGTGACGGGTCGTTCGGCAGTGCATGAGTTGTCGATCACTCAGAGCGTCGTGGACGCCATCACCCGGCGGATGGGCGACGCGTCCATCCGCCGCGTGCGGCTCGAGGTCGGCAAGCTGTCCGGCCTGGTGCCCGACGCCGTGCAGTTCTGCTTCGAGGTGGTCGCGGCGGGCACCACGTGCGAAGGCGCGCTGGTGGAGATCGACGAGCCGTGCGGGCACGCGCGCTGCCGCACGTGCGGCCGCGCGTTCGAGACCGGTGACATGCTGCCGCTGTGCGCGTGCGGCAGCGCCGACATCGCCGTCGAGGGCGGGCGGGAGCTGCGGATACGGGAAGTGGAGCTGGCCTGATGTGCGGGACGTGTGGCTGCGGCGAGGCGGGCGTGCGGGTGACGGAGCTGGGTACGGCGGCTCCGGCGCACGGGCACGGTCACGGTCACGCGCCAGGTCACGGTCACGCGCCGGGCGAGGGACACGCGCCGGGCGCGGGGCGCATCGTCGCGCTGGAAGAGGACATCCTCGGCGCCAACGACGCCCTCGCCGCCGAGAACCGCCGCGTGCTCGCCGAGCGGGGGGTGCTCGCGGTCAACCTCATGAGCTCGCCGGGCTCGGGCAAGACCACGCTGCTGGTGCGCACGCTCACCGACATCGGCGACGAGCTGGGGATGTCGGTCGTCGAAGGCGACCAGGAGACGCTGCTCGACGCCGAGCGGATCGGCGCGACCGGCGCCCGGGTGGTGCAGGTCAACACCGGAGCGGGCTGTCACCTCGACGCGACGATGCTGGCCAGGGCGATGGCCGCGCTCGCCCCCGCGCCGGGTTCGGTGATGGTGGTGGAGAACGTCGGCAACCTGGTGTGCCCGGCGCTGTTCGACCTGGGCGAGGCCGCGCGGGTGGTGGTCATGTCGGTCACCGAGGGCGCGGACAAGCCGCTGAAGTACCCGCACATGTTCCGCACGGCCGACCTCGTGCTGCTCAACAAGGTCGATCTGTTGCCCTACGTGGACTTCGACGTGGCGACGTGGACCGCGGCCGTCGAGCGGGTGCGACCCGGGGTCGAGGTGCTGTCGGTGTCGGCGACCCGCGGCGACGGCCTGGACACCTGGTACGCCTGGCTGCGCGCCGGGATCGCGTCGCGGCGCGGGGGCACCGCCACCTCGGCGTAGCGCTCCAGGAAGACGTGCAGCACGCCGTCGGTGCGCTGCAACTCCTCCACCTGGTGGGCGAGCAGGGCCATCCCGGCCGTGGTGATGTGATAGGTGCGGCGGGCGGGGCCGACGTCGGAGGCGCGCCACTCGGAGCGGACCAGCCCGTGCTTCTCGAGCCCCCGCAACGCCCGGTAGACCCCGCCCGAGTCGCCCTCGCCGTCGTGCAGGGGGCGTAGACGGCTGGCGAGCTCGTAACCGTGGTCGGCCCGTTCGGCGAGCAACAACAACAGGCAGGGCTGGAGGAAGTTGCGCGGTTCCAGGTCGGCCATCGCGCCGATCGTCTCATCGTGTGACGGAGGACACAAGGCGCGCCGCGCGGGTGAGGTCGTGCGGGTAAGTGATCTTGAGGTTGCGCTCGTCGCCGGGCACCCAGCGCACCGCGAGGTCGGTGAAGCGCTGTACGCAGGACGCCGTGTCGGTGCCGACGAAGCCCTCGGCGCGGGCGCGGTCGTACGCGGCCAGCAACGGGCGCGCGCGGAAGCCCTGGGGGGTCTGGACCGCGACGAGCGCGTCGGCGTCCGGGGGCCACCGGAGGGCGGTGCCGTCGGAAGTGGCGGCGGCGAGGTCGTCGCGGAGGAGGCCGGGCACCGCGCCGCCGTCGGCCCGGGCCGCGGCGAGCACCGCGGAGATCAACGCGGAGCTGACCAGGGGGCGGGCGCCGTCGTGGATGAGCACGGTGTCGATCGCGTCCGCGGCGATGCGGTCGGCCAACAGGTGCAGCCCGCACCACTCCGATTCCTGCCGCGTCGCCCCGCCGCTGACGATCTCGACGGGCGCGAGGTCGGCCACCTCGCGCCCGGCCTGCTCGGCGTCCTCGGGCCGTGTGACGAGCACGACCGTGCCGATCTCCGGATGTGCCGCGAACGCGTGGAGCGACCAGCCGAGCACGGTCCGCTCGCCCAACGGGAGGTACACCTTGTTGCGACCGGCGCCGATCCGGGCGCCACTGCCGCCCGCCAGCACGATCGCCGCCGCTGCTGCGCTCCGCACGGCCGACAGTGCAGCGGGTAGCGGCCCCTCGGTCAACCCAGCGACATCGTCCGATCCGGAGCACGATGGGTGATCGATCGAGGAGGTGTGATGTCACAGCGGTGGGGAGTCGGGCTCGCGGTTCTGCTGCTGGTTGCCGTCGCCGCGGTCGTGGTCACGGTCCTGGCGCGGGGCCCGCGCGGCGCGCACGCACGCAGGCCGCGGCGGCCCCGGACGTTGATGGTGTCGGGGCTGGTCGTGCTCGCGGGGGCGGCGTTCGCGGGGGCGTGGGCGGCGACCCTCACGTCCGGCCCGTTCGCCGGCCGCCCCGGCAACGGCTCCACGGCGGGGAACGGGACGGGCTCGGACGGCGGGGGCGCCGCGGGATCCGGCGAGGGCGCCGCGGGATCCGGCGAGGGCGCTGCGGCGTCCGGCGAAGGTGCCGCGGGATCCGGCGAAGGTGCTGCGGGGTCCGGCGAGGGCGCCGCGCCGGACGGGGACGGGGCGCCGTCGCCGTCCGGCGAGCCGAACCTCGGCTCGCCCCCGGCCCCGGCCTCGCCCGACCAACTCGCCCAGATCGCGGGCGGCCGCGTGGGCGTGCCGGTGCGGGACGTGATCGCCGCCGCCACCGGCGCGGGCGGCTCCGACGTGGCGGCGGGCGGCGCGTTCGCCGTGGCCGCGGGCCCCACCGAGCGCACGGAGGACGGGCTGGCCGCCGACCAGGCCGCCGACCGCGGCATCGCCGACTGGCGCACCGCGGGCCGCTGGAACTGGCGCGGGGACGACCGGCGCGACCAGGCGGCACGCACCGACGACCGCCCCAACGCTCCCCGACCCGCCGACGCCCCCACCGAGCCGCCCTCCCCCAGCGAGCGGCCCACCACCAGCGAGCGGCCCACCACCAAGCCGCCCACCACCAGCGAGCGGCCCACCGCGCCCGCCACGACCGAGCCGGTGGCCACCACCGCACCGCCCACGACGAAGCCGCCGACCACCGAGCCCGCGCCGACCGAGCCCCCGACCACGTCCGCACCGCCCGCCGCTGAGCCGCCGACCACCACCGAGCCGCCAGCCGCAGCTCCGCCTGTCACAGCTCCCCCGGCCGCAGCTCCACCGGCCGCAGCTCCACCGGCCGCAGCTCCACCAGCCGCAGCTCCACCAGCCGCAGCTC
>DATAOO010000079.1:0-8304 GCA_036265695.1 Pseudonocardia sp.
CTGCTCGCGGTGCCCCGCTTCCCGAGTGCGGACGTCGACGTCGGGGGAGTGCCGATCGCCGCGGGCACCCCGGTGACCGTCCTGCTCGGCGCGGCCAACCGCGACCCGCGCGTCTTCCCCGATCCCGACGCGCTCGACGTCGGCCGCAACGCCGAAGGCCACCTCGCCTTCCTGCACGGCCCGCACTTCTGCCTCGGCGCCGCCCTCGCCCGGCTGGAGACGGAGATCGCGCTCACCGCGGTGCTGCGCCGGTGGCCGCGCCTGCGCCCCGGCCACGCCGTGCGCGCACCCGACCCGGCGACGTGCCGGCTCACCACGTTCACCGCCGCGCTCTGACAGCGGGGCCTGCCGATAGGCCGTTTTTCCAGCCGTCACCCGTTCGGGGATAGCATCCGCCGCGGCGGTCACCGACCGCATCCGGGACGGGAGGCGGCGGCGACGTGACGCGAGCAGCGCCTGCGGTCGTCCCCGTCCGCACCCTCGACGCCGTGCGGCCCGGGATAGCCGCGCTCCCCGTCGTGTTCGTGCTCGCGTTGACGACCTCGCTGCTGATGTGGCCCGACCGCGGCGCGACCGGGATCACCGGCTGGGCCACCACGTTCCTGTGGTCGCTGCCCACCCTCACCACGCTGATCGGGATCCGCGGCCTCCTGCGCACCCGTTCCCGGCTGCGGCGCTGGCCAGACGGGCCGGTGGCACCGGTGACCGAGCCACTGGTGGTCGTCATCCCGACGATCGGCCGCCTCGACACCCTGCCCGCGCTGCGGCGGGTCGTGCACTCGTGCGCGCACCTGCGGCCGCTGTTCCCCGATCACGTCGTCGAGGTCGTCATCGAGGAGGGCTGCGCGGCCGCGGCGGCCATCGAGGCGTTGCCGGGGGTACGGGTCATCACCGTGCCGCGGGCGTACGAGACCCCGAACGGCACCCGGTTCAAAGCCCGCGCCAACCACTACGCGCTCACCCTCCGTGACAGCGACGGGTGGGTGCTGCACCTCGACGACGACACCGCGATCGGCCCCGACACCGCCACCGAGCTGGCCCGGTTCGTGCACGGCGCGGACGCAGGCGGCAAGGACCTCGGGCAAGGCGTGCTCACCTACCCGCGCGAGCTCGGCGCGTCGCGACTGCTCTGGCTGGCCGACGCGATCCGGCCCGCGGGCGACGTGTCGGTGTTCGCCGCCACCACCGGCACCGGCACACCCCGCGCCGGGCTGCACGGCGAGCTGCTGCTCGTCCGGGCGGTGGTGGAGGCGGAGATCGGCTGGGACTTCGGGCCGCGCACGGTCGTCGAGGACGCCCGTTTCGCGCTCGAGTTCGCCCGCCGCCACCCCGGCCGCAGCGACTGGTTCCCCGGCCGCTGCTTCGGCGCCACCCCGGCGACGGCGGCGGCCTTCGTCGTGCAACGCGAACGGTGGGCGCGCGGGCTCATCGAGCTCGCGCTGACGCGGGCGGTGCCCTTGCGGCACCGGCTGCTGCTCCTCCACAACGTGATCGTCTGGGCGTTCGTGCCCTTCCAACACGTCGGTGTGGTGCTGGGGATCGGCGCTCTGATCGGCGACACGAACACGTCCCCGGTGGTGAGCTGGCTGCAGGCGGTGTGGGCGGCCAACTTCGCGTACTCGGTCTGGAGCTACTGCGCGGGCCTCACCCTCAACGCACGGGCATCGGCGGACGACCGACCGCGATGGTGGGAACATGCGGCCGTGCTCGCCGGGATACCGCTGTTCTCGCTGCTGGAGTCGGCGGGCATGGTGCGCGGCCTCGTGCGCTGCGCCCGACGGGACGCGTCGGTGTTCCCGGTGATCGCCAAGCCGCGATGACCGAGCGCTTCGGCCCCTACCGGCTCGACGCGCTGATCGGCCGGGGCGGCATGGGCGAGGTCTTCCGCGCGTTCGACGTGCAACGCGACCGGACGGTGGCGGTCAAGCGGCTCCAACAGCAGCTCGCGGCCGACCCCGAGTACCGCGGCCGGTTCCGGCGGGAGGCCGCGCTCGCCGCGAAGCTGTCCGAGCCGCACGTGATCCCGATCCACGACTACGGCGAGATCGGCGGTCGGCTGTTCCTGGACATGCGGCTGGTCGAGGGGGTCGACCTCGCCGCGCTGCTGCGCAGCGGCCCGCTCTCGGCGGAGCGGGCGGTCGACGTGCTGTCCCAGGTCGCCGACGCCCTCGACGCCGCGCACGCCGAGGGTCTGGTGCATCGCGACGTCAAGCCGTCGAACATCCTGTTGGTCGGCGAGCGGGCCGCCGAGCGCGGCTTCGCCTACCTCGCCGACTTCGGCATCGCGGGTGAGGTGGGCGACCGCACCACCTCACGGCCCGGCCTCGCGCTGGGCACCACGGCCTACATGGCCCCCGAGCGCATGACCGGCGACCCCTACGACCACCGCATCGACGTCTACTCGCTCACCTGCGTGCTCGCCGAGTGCCTCACCGGGCAGCGGCCGTTCCCCGCGGAGGACGTGCTCGGCGCGGTCGCCGCGCACCTCACCCAGCCGCCGCCCCGGCCGTCGACGATGCGGGCGGGTCTGCCCCGTGCGCTGGATGACGTCGTCGCGCGCGGGATGGCCAAGAAGGCCGACGACCGGTATTCGACGGCGGGCGAGCTGGCCCGCGCGGCCCGCGATGCGCTGGAGGTCCCCCAACGGCGGCGGCTCTCCCGGCGCACGCTGCTGATCGGCGGCGGGGCCGTCGCCGTGGTCGGCGGCGCCGCGGCGGTGTGGGGTCTGCAGCCGGGCGGGCCGCGGCTGGCCGTCGAGCAGACCGTCGTCGTCGGGGTGGGGCCTGCGGGGATCGCGCTCAGCCCGGACGGGTCGCGCGTGGTCGTCACCAACAAGGCGGTGGAGACGGTCTCGGTGATCGACACCACAACGCTGCGGGTGACGACCGGGGGCCTCCCCGGCGGCCCCACGGGCATCGTGTTCGGGCCGGACGGCAGCGCGTACGTGGCCCGGACGGGCATCGGGGGCGTCGCCGTGCTCGACCCGCAGCTGCGGCCCTCCCGCACGATCCCGACGGGACGCTTCCCGGGCGCGGTGGCCTTCGGGAACCGGCTGTACGTGGCGAATGCGGGCGACGGCACCGTCACCGTGGTCGACCCCGGCGAGCCGCCGCCGATCACCGTGGGCCCGCAGCCGTCCGGGCTCGCGGTGAGCCCCGACGGGCGGCTGCTCTACGTGGCCGACTCCGGCTCCGACGACGTCATGGTGATCGACACGACCACGCTCGCGGCCGTCGCGACCGTGCCCGCAGGCCGGGCGCCCGCCGCGGTCGTCGCCGACGCGCGCCGGGCGTGGGTGGCGGGCGAGAACCAGGTCACGGTCGTCGACGCGGCGAGCCGCGCGGTCGTGGCGTCGGTGGGGGTGGGGGGCGACGCGGTCGCGCTCTCGCCCGACGGCGGGCACCTCTACGTCGCCGACGCGGACGCGGGCGCCGTGCGCATCGTCGACACGTTCACCCTCGACGTCGGACCGGCCGTCGACGTGGGCGGAGGCCCGGTGGCGATCGCCGCGGGGCGAGACGGGCGGGTGTGGGTGGTGTGCCGGGACGCGACGTCGGTGGCGGTGGCGCGACCCGTAGTCTGACCGATGTGGAGCCGGAGGTCTTCGGGCCCTACCGGCTCGACGCCCTGATCGGGCGAGGTGGGATGGGTGAGGTCCACCGCGCCTACGACACGCGGCGTGAGCGGTTCGTCGCGCTGAAGCGCCTCTTGCGGGAGCTGGCCGCCGACGAGCAGTACCGCAGCCGGTTCCAGCGCGAGTCGGCGCTGGCGGCGAAGCTCAACGACCCGCACATCGTGCCGATCCACGACTACGGCGACATCGACGGCCAGCTCTTCATCGACATGCGCCTCGTCGACGGCGGCGACCTCGCGGACCTCATCAAGCGCGGCCCGCTGTCGGCCGCGCGCACGGTGGACGTGATCGCCCAGGTGGCCGACGCCCTCGACGCCGCGCACGCCCAGGCGCTCGTGCACCGCGACGTGAAGCCGTCCAACGTGCTGCTCGTCGGCACGGAGCAGGCCGAGCGCGGGGTCGCCTACCTCACCGACTTCGGCATCGCCCGCGCGCTCGACGGCCCCACCGTCAGCCGCACCACGCTCGGCATGGGCAGCGCGGGCTACATGGCCCCCGAGCGGTTCACCGGGGACGACTGGGACGAGCGCATCGACGTCTACGCCCTGGCCTGCGTGCTCGTCGAGTGCCTCCTCGGGCACCGGCCGTTCCAGGCGGAGAGCCTGCCGTCGGTGATGCACGCGCACCTGGTGCGGGAGCCGCCGCGGCCCACGCAGGAGCGGCCGGACCTGCCCGTGGCGCTGGACGACGTCGTCGCGCACGGGATGGCCAAGGACCCGGAGGCGCGCTACCCCACGGCGGGCGCGCTGGCCGAGGCGGCGCGGGCGGCGCTGCGCGGTGCGCGGGGGATCACCGTCGCGCCGCCGCCGCGGGTGGCGCCGTCCTGCGACGACGACGCCACGCAGGACGCGACCCAGGCCGCGGACGACACCACGGCGACGGTCGCCACGGACGTCGGCTCGGCGACCGAGCAGGCGAGCGGGGGCTGGCTCGCGCGGCGGCGGGAGGGCGGCGGAGCCGATCAGAGCGGATCGGGGCGCCGGTCGGCCGCCGGACAGGCGAGCGGAGGCTGGCTCGCGCGGCTGCGGGAGGGTGGCACCGATCGGGGCGGGCGCGGGTCGTCCGGGCGCAGCGGCGCGTGGCTCGGCGGGTCGGGACGCGGCTCGACAGGACGCAGCGGCTCGTGGCTCGGCGGATCGGCGAGCAGCGGGTCCGGCCGCAACACCACGTGGCTCGGCGGATCCGGCCGCGGCGGAGCGAGCCGCGCGTTCGCGCCGGGGACGACCGGCGGGCACGAACGGTCGGGGCTGAGCAGGCGGCGGCTGCTCGTGGCGGGCGGCGCGGCGCTCGGGCTCGCTGCGGCGGGCGGGGCGACCTGGGCCGTGGTGGCGGCTGGCCGCACCGCCGGACCGTGGACGGCCGCGACCGGCGACAAGATCTACTCGTCGCCGCTCGTCGACGGCGGTGTCGTCTACATCGGCAGCAACGACGGCAACCTGTACGCCTTCGACGCCGCCACCGGCGCGCAGCGGTGGCGCTACCCGACGCAGGGCGCGGTCACGTCGTCGCCGCGGATCGCCGAAGGCACGCTGTTCGTGGGCGGCCAGGACGGGTTCCTGCACGCGGTCGACGCCCGCACCGGCGAGCGCCGCTGGGCCACCGACACCGGCGGTTCTGTGCACTCCTCGCCCGCCATCGCGGGCAACCTCGTCACCGTCGGCAGCCGCTCCAACAAGCTGCTGGGCTGCGACCTGCGCTCGGGCGCCGTCCTGTGGGAGTTCGTGCGGGGCGACTGGTTCAACTCCTCGCCCACGATCGTCGACGGCGTCGTCTACGTCGGCTGCCGCGACCACAACGTCTACGGCGTCGACGCCGCCACCGGCGAGCAGCGGTGGCAGTACACGACGTCGAGCACGGTCGACTCCTCGCCTCGGGTGGTGGGCCAGTCGGTGTACATCGGCGGCGACGACTACAAGGTCCGCTCCCTTGGCGCCCGCACCGGCGCGTGGATCTGGGACTTCACCGCCCAGAAGGGGATCGTCTCCTCGCCCGCGGTGGCCGACGGCGTGCTGTACGTGGGCAGCGACGACGGCAGCCTGTACGCGCTGGAGGCCGACACCGGCCGTCAACGGTGGAGCTACCCCACGGCGGGCGGGATCCGGTCGAGCCCGCTGGTCACGGGCGGCCTGGTGATCGTGGGCAGCCACGACCGCTTCCTGCACGCCGTGGACGCCGCCACCGGGCAGGTGCGCTGGCGGTTCCTCACCGCGGGCCCGATCGACGACTCCTCCCCCACCCACGCCGACGGTCTGGTCTACGTGGGCACGCTCGCAGGCACCGTCCACGCGGTCGACGCCACGACGGGCCGCGACCGGGCCTGACTACGAACCGCAGCCCGAACGTTCGGCCAGGATGAGATTGCCGCTGGTTCCGCGCTCATTCGGCGCTTGGCTTGACGAGATCGGGTGCATGGTGGGCTCCTCGTCCAGCAGTTGTTTGCTCGTCGGCCAGTCCTGCAGCCGTCGGTCGTGATCGAAAGTAGGCTGTTGCACAGCGACGCCTCGCGCAAGACCTACCCCGGTGGCGATACTACACCTACTCCTACCTACTTTTCCTGTAGGCAACCTACCGGACGAAAGAAGGTGCCCTACACCGCCACAACGTACGTTGGAGCTGCAACCGGGATTCGCGGTCGCGAGGCCGGCCGAGTTGTTCGACCCCGCGGGGCGGTGCGGGTCACAGGGCGCCCGCGGCGTTCGGCCGGGACACTGGAGGCATGACCGCCCCCGTTTCGACCGATGTGCTCGTCGTCGGCGCGGGGCCCGCCGGGTCGGCGGCGGCGGCCTGGGCGGCGCGGGCGGGGCGCGAGGTCGTCCTCGCGGACGCCGCGGCCTTCCCCCGCGACAAGCCCTGCGGCGATGGCCTCACCCCGCGCGCGATCGCCGAGCTCGACCGGCTCGGCCTCGGCGACTGGGTGCGCGCCCACGGCATCAACCGCGGCCTGCGCGCCACCGGTTTCGGCGTGGTGCTCACCCTGCCGTGGCCCGGCGGCTCGCTGCCCGACCACGGCGGCGCCGTGCCCCGGGTGGAGCTGGACGCGCGGATCCGGGAGGTCGCCCTCAAGGACGGGGCCGTGGCCTTCGACGGGGCGCGGGCGGTGGACGTCGAGCGCGACGGCGAGCGCGTCACCGGCGTCGTGTTCGCAAACGGGCACACCGTGCGGTGCCGCCGTCTCATCGTGGCCGACGGCGCCCGGTCGACGCTCGGCCGGGTGCTCGGCCGCGAGTGGCACCGCGACACGGCCTACGGGGTGGCCGCCCGCGGCTACATCGCGTCCGGCCGCAGCGACGACGAGTGGATCTCCTCCCACCTGGAGCTGCGCGGCGAGGACAACGAGGTGCTCGCAGGCTACGGGTGGGTATTCCCGCTGTCGGACGGCGAGGTCAACATCGGCGTCGGCACCCTGGCGACCGCCGCCCGTCCCGCGCAGATCCGGCTGCGCAGCCTCATCCAGCACTACGCCGACGCGCGCCGCGAGGACTGGCAGCTCGACGGGCCCGTCCGGCTGCCCGCGTCCGCGCTGCTGCCGATGGGCGGGGCCGTGTCGCACGTCGCCGGGCACAACTGGGCGCTGGTCGGCGACGCCGCGGGCTGCGTCAACCCGCTCAACGGCGAGGGCATCGACTACGGCCTCGAGACGGGCAGGCTCGTCGCCGAGCTGCTCGCCGACGAGCGGCACCTCGGTGCCGGGTGGCCCGCCGTCCTGCGCCGCCACTACGGCGAGGCCTTCTCCATCGCGCGACGGCTCGCGGGCCTGCTCACCCTGCCGCGCCTGCTGCCGGTGGCCGGGCCGGTCGGCATGCGGTCGCGGGCGCTCATGACGGTCGCGCTGCGGGTGATGGGCAACCTCGTCACCGACGAGGACCGCGACCTCACCGCCCGGGCGTGGCGCACCGCAGGACGGCTGTCGCTGCGCCTGGACGAGCGCCCGCCGTTCACCTGAGGCCGACGTTTCCGGGGTTCGATCACCGCGAACCTCGGTCTCGCGGGAACCCCGCCCCGCGCCCGCGAGTTGGACGGGTGTGGTGCCCGATTTGCCCCCCGGTGCGAACGTCGAGCTGCCGGGCGCCGCGCTCGGGGTCGCGCTCGACGGCCCGTTCGACCTCTCCGCGCTGGTGCTGAGCGCGTCGGGCGCGGTCGCGGGCGATGCCGACATGGTGTTCTTCAACCAGCCCGACGCCCCCGGCGTGCGGCTGCGCGGCCCGCAGCTCACCGTGCGGCCCGAGGCGCTCCGCCGCGGGGCTGAGCGCGTGGTCGTCGTCGCCTCGCCCGAAGACCTCGGCAAGGCCGTGCGCACCCTGCCGCCCGTGCTGCTCACCGACGCCCGGCAGCGCCCGTTCGCCCGGTTCCGGCCGCCGCCGATGCCGACCGAGACGGTGGCGCTGCTCGTCGAGGTCTACCGCCGCGCGGGCGCGTGGCGGGTGCGGGCGGTCGGCCAGGGCTACGCCGACGGGCTGGCCGGGCTGGCCCGGGACTTCGGCGTGGACGTGGCCGAGGACGGGGCACCGCCGTCCAGCGCGCCGGGTCGGCCCAACGGCCGTGGCGGTGGCGGTGGCGCGGGCGGCGGAGGTGTGGGCCCCGTGCGCGGCAGTGGCGGCGCCGGGGGTGGCAGCGCGGCCGGGGTGCTCGGCGAGGTCGTCGACCGCACGAACGCGGAGCGGGTACGTCGC
>DATAOO010000080.1:0-10853 GCA_036265695.1 Pseudonocardia sp.
GGCCGGATTTCCGCACGCCCCGCGACCCGGACGCCGCGGCCGAGGCCATCCGCCGTGTCCACGCGATGGCGCACGCGGGCGAACGCGTGGAGATCACCTGCGGCGGCGGCAACGGCCGCACCGGCACGGTGATCGCGTGCCTGGCGGTGCTGTCCGGGGTGCCCGCCGACGCGGCGGTGGCGTGGACGCGCGCCCACGACCGCCGCCACGCCGTCGAGACCCCCGGCCAGCGCCGCGGGGTGCGCTGGTTCGCCGACCAGCGCCCGCTCGGCTGAGAACCGGCCGGCTAGCCCTGCTCGTCGGCCAGGCGCCCGTTGGCGTAGTCGTCGTACGCCGACAGGTCGAGGAAGCCGTGCCCGCAGTAGTTGAAGAGGATCACCTTCTCCTCGCCGGTCTCCTTGGCCGCCAGCGCCTCGTCGATCGCCGCGCGGATGGCGTGGCCGCACTCCGGCGCGGGGATCTTTCCCTCGGTGCGGGCGAACTGGACGGCGGCCTCGAAAACCTTGCCCTGCGGGTACGCCACGGCCTCCATGCGGCCGTCGCGCACGAGCTGCGACACCAGGGGCGAGTCGCCGTGGTAGCGCAGCCCACCGGCGTGGATCGAGGGCGGGATGAAGTCATGGCCGAGCGTGTACATCGGCATGAGCGGGGTGAGGCCCGCCTCGTCGCCGAAGTCGTACTCGAAGCGGCCCTGGGTGAGGGTCGGGCACGACAGCGGCTCGACGGCCATCAGCCGCACGCCTTCGTCGGGCACGAACGGGAACGCGATCCCGCCGAGGTTGGAGCCACCACCGCAGGGCGCGATCACGACGTCGGGCAGCCGCTCCCCTGCCATCTCGAGCTGCTCCTTCGCCTCCAGCCCGATCACGGTCTGGTGCAGCAGCACGTGGTTGAGGACCGACCCGAGCGAGTAGTGGGTGTCGGCGCGCCCGACGCAGTCGCGCACCGCGTCGGAGATCGCGCTGCCCAGCGAGCCGGGGTGGTCGGGCTCGTCGACCGGTGACGGGACCACGCTCGCGCCCCACAGCTCCATCGCGATCTTGCGGTAGGGCTTCTGCTCGTAGGACGCGCGGACCATGTAGACCTTCAGGTCCAGGTCGAACTGCGCGCACGCGAACGCCAGCGCGGTGCCCCACTGCCCGGCGCCCGTCTCGGTCGACAGCCGCGTGATGCCTTCCTTCGCGTTGTAGAACGCCTGCGGCACCGCCGTGTTGGGCTTGTGGCTGCCCGCGGGCGACACGGACTCGTCCTTGAAGTAGATCCGCGCGGGCGTGCCGAGCGCCTTCTCCAGCCGCACGGCCCGCACCAGCGGCGTGGGCCGCCACAGCCGCAGGATGTCGAGCACCTCACCAGGCACGTCGATCCACGGCTCGGCGCTCACCTCCTGCCCGATGAGCGCCATCGGGAACAGCGGGGCGAGGTCGTCGGGCCCGATCGGCTCCCGGGTGCCGGGGTGCAGCGGCGGCTGGGGCGGCGACGTGAGGTGCGGCGCCACGTTGAACCAGGCCGTCGGGATCTTGTCGGGGGGCAGCGTCCAACGGGTCATGTCCGGACGCTAGCGCCGCCGATCAGCTGACACCAGAGTTCGCGGCCTGCTCCAGCCGAGCCAGGCGCTCCTCGTAGAACGCGATCGCCGCCAGGCCGGCCTGGGCGCGGTCGTGTTCGAGGCGCACCTCGTCGACGAGGGCGCGGGCGGTGCGCCGCTCGGCGTCGTCGGCGCCGAGGTCGACCGCGGGCCGCTCCAACGCGCCGACGCGCTGTTCGAGGGCGACGAGCTGGCCGCTGATCCGGCGCAGCTGGTCGTTCAGCTCGTCGAGGCGCTCGCCGAGCTCGGCGCGGAGCCGGTGCTGCGTGGCGGCCTCGGTGGCCAGTGCCTCGTGCAGCTCGCCCACCGCCACCTGCAGGCGGCGCTCGTCGCGCTTCTCGGCGGCGCGCACGGCGTTGTCGACGCGCGTCTGGACGCTGCGCATGATCGGGCGTAGCAGGGCGCGGGGGTTCATGCGACCAGCTCGATCCGGGCCTGCTCCGCCCACCGGCGCAGCAACGCGCCCTCGGCGGCCAGGCGGTGTTCGGCGGTGACGGCGACGGCGGGCCCCCAGCCGTGCGCGAACTCGGTCTGCTCCGGTCGCTCGACGACCGTGGTGCCGGTGAAGCGCACCGTCGCGGCGGGGAACATCTCGGAGAACAGGTACACGGCCAACGTGCCGGTGGTGGGCCAGGCGGCCTCGGCGGCGGGGATGCCCATCAGTTCCTTCAGCGCGGCGGTGTAGGGGTGGTTGGGCACGGACACCGGGTGCACCGGCCACCAGTCGGGCCGGTCCTCCCGCTCCCAGTGCAGCCGTCCGGGCTCGACGAGCAGGTAGAGCCGGGAGGAATGGTCGTAGAACGTGCCCGGGCCCGGCACGACGGCGCGGTGCAGCAGGACGACGTCGGTGCGCCGTCCGATGCGCGGCGGCCCGTCGGGCGCGTCGAGGGCGAACGTGGTCATGCGGACGACGAGGTCGCTGTCGTCGACCAGCTTCGCGCGCTCCGGGCACACGGACAGCGGCGCGTTGCCGACGATGGTGACGGTGCGCGGCGGGTCGTGGCGGGCGTAGGCGCGCACGAGGTCCGCGAGGACGCTGGTGGTGCACCTGGTCTCCATCCCGCGAGACGGTAACCGACCACGTGCCCCCGCCTGCGCGGGGCCCGCCGCGCGGGACGACAATCGGGTGCGTGCCTGCTCCCCACGTCCCCCCTTATGTCATCGCCGAGATCGGCTGCAACCACGGGGGCGACCTCGAGCTCGCCAAGCGGATGATCTCCGTGGCCGCGCGGTTCTGCGAGGTCGACGCCGTCAAGTTCCAGAAGCGCGATCCCGCCACCCTGCTCACGCCCGAGCAGTACCAGGCGCCGCACCCCGAGCCGCGCAACGCGTTCGGGGCGAGCTACGGCGAGCACCGCGAGTTCCTGGAGTTCGACATCGACCAGCACGCCGAGCTCGCGGCCTGCGCGGCCGAGCACGGCGTCGTCTACTCCACCAGCGTGTGGGACATGCCCTCGGCCAAGGCCGTGGTGGCGCTGGCGCCGCGGTTCGTGAAGGTGCCCTCGGCCACCAACCAGCACACCGAGCTGCTGGAGCTGCTGTGCGCCGAGTTCGGCGGCATCATCCACCTCTCGCTGGGGATGACGACCCGGGCCGAGGAGGAGCGGATCGTCGCGCTGTTCCGCGAGCGCGGCAGGCTCGCCGACCTGGTGCTGTACGCCTGCACGTCGGGCTACCCGGTGCCGTTCGAGGACGTCTGCCTGCTGGAGGTGCAGCGGCTGCGCGAGGCCTACGGCGCCGACGTGCACGCCGTCGGGTTCTCCGGCCACCACCTCGGCATCGCCGCCGACGTGGCCGCGCTCGCCCTCGGCGCGCAGTACGTCGAGCGGCACTTCACCCTCGACCGCACCAGCAAGGGCACCGACCACGCCGCCTCGCTGGAGCCCGACGGCATGCGCAAGCTGGCCCGCGACCTGCGCAACGTCGCCAAGGCGCTCACCTACAAGCCCAGCGACGTGCTGCCGATCGAGGAGACCCAGCGGGAGAAGCTGAAGTGGCGGGGCTGACATGACCCTGGCGGTCGTCATCCCCGTGCGGGCCGGCAGCAAGGGCGTCCCCGGGAAGAACCTGGCCCGGGTGGGCGGGCGGCCGCTGCTGGACTGGACGGTCGAGGCCGCGCTCGCCGCGCGCTGCGTCGACCGGGTGCTGGTCTCCACCGACTCGGCGGCGGTCCGCGCGCACGTCACGGCGACGTGGCCCGGCCGGGTCGCGCTGCCCGCCCGCTCCCCCGCCACCGCCTCCGACACCGCCACCACCGAGAGCGTGCTCGTCGACGTGCTGGGCACCCCGGAGGCCGCGGGCGCCGACGAGATCGGGCTCGTGCAGGCCACGAGCCCGCTCCTGCGCGCCGAGGACCTCGACGGGGCGTACGCGCTGCTGCACTCCGGGTTCGACAGCGTGCTGTCGGTCGTGCGCCAGCGGCGGTTCCGGTGGACGGAGGGGCCGGAGGGGGCCCGCGCCGACTACGACCCCGCCGCCCGCCCCCGGCGCCAGCAGCTCGCGGGCCACCTCGTCGAGAACGGGGCGCTCTACCTCACGAGCCGGGCCGCGCTGGCCCGCACCGGCGTGCGGATCAGCGGGCGGATCGGGCTGTGGGAGATGGCCGAGGAGAGCTACACGGAGGTCGACGAGCCCGCCGACCTGGTGATCGTCGACGCCCTGCTGCGCCGTCGGGAGCGCCCGGTCGCGCCGGTCGCCGGGGCGGAGCGCATCCGGCTGGTGCTCACCGACGTCGACGGCGTGCTCACCGACAACGGCATGACGTACTCGAGCGACGGCAGCGAGTCGAAGACCTACAGCGCCCGCGACGGCAAGGGCTTCGAGCTGCTGCGCCGCGCGGGCCTCCGCACCGGCATCCTCACCAGCGAAGACGGGCCGCAGATCCGGGCGCGGGCGAAGAAGCTGCAGGTCGACGCGCTGTACGCGGGCACGTCCGACAAGCTCGCGGACGCCAAGGAGCTGTGCGCGCGCTGGTCGCTGCAGCTCGAGGAGGTGGCGTTCATCGGCGACGACGTGCACGACGTCGAGCTGCTCGCCGCCGTCGGGCTGGCCGCCTGCCCGGCCGACGCCGTGCCCGCCGCCCGCGCCGCCGCCGTGCACCACTGCCGGGCCACGGGCGGCCACGGCGCGTTCCGGGAGTTCGCCGACGCGATCCTGGCGGGCCGGTGACCCTCCCCTTCGCACCCTTCCGGCGTCTTCGCACCCCGCCTGCGGGGTGCGAGGTGACCCGACGGGGTGCGAAGTCGGCCCGAGGTGCCGGCATCGTCGTGTTCGCCGTCGTACTGAGCGGGTGCGCCGCCGACCCGCCGCTCCAGCAGGCGGCGCCCCCCGACCCGCCCGCCGCGTGCGTGCTCGACACCGCCGCACTGGACACCGCGACGAAGCTGACGTGGACCCCCGACCAGTCCACGGCGAGCGACACCCGCTGCGTCTACGACGCCGGGCCGAAGGCGTCGGGCCCCGCGGGCCCGACGTTCCTCACGGTGTCGCTCTTCGCCCGCACGCAGGCGGACGCGGCCGCGGAGCGCGAGCTGCTCGCCCAGCTGTGCCTCGAGGGCTCGCGCGTGGACGTGAACAAGGCCGACGGCGGTTTCGTCTGCCGCGGCGGCGGCGACCTGGTCTACGGCGCGATCGTGCGCGGCGACCAGGTGGTGCAGGTGACGAGCTCGGCCACCCCGGCGTCGGTGGGCCCCGACGCGCTGACCACCGCCATCAGCGACCAGCTGGCCGCCCTACCGTCGAGCTGAGGCGGCCTAGAGCTCGCGGGAAGCGCGGAGCCTGCCCAGTGCCTCTTCGAGGATGGCCGCTCCGTCGGCGTCGCTGCGCCGCTCCTTCACGTACGCCAGGTGCGTCTTGTACGGCTCGGTGCGCGGCGCGGCGGGCGGGTTCGTGTTGTCACGACCACCGGGGAGCCCGCAGCGGGGGCAGTCCCACGAGTCCGGGATCTCCGCATCGGCCGCGAACGACGGCGACGTGACGTGCCCGCTCGCGCAGTAGTACGAGATGAACTGGCGCGGCGCGGTCTCCCCCCGCTCCGACTCGCCCATCGGACCGGCGCCCACCCGGGTGCCGCGGATCGCGTTGCCACCAGACATGGCCATGGTCTCAGACCCCCAGCTTGACGAGCAGACCGGAACCGATGATCGCGATCACCCAGATCGCGCCCACGAACAGCGTGAGCCGGTCGAGGTTGCGCTCGACCACGCTGGAACCGGAGAGGCTGGACTGCATACCCCCGCCGAACAGCGTGGACAGGCCCCCGCCCCGTCCGCGGTGCAGCAGGATCAGCAACGTCAACAGCACGCTGGTGACGATCAACACGATCTGCAGGGCGAGTTGCATCCAGATCCTCGTTCTTGTCGCGGAACCGCCATCTTACCCGGCGTGACCGGGCGATCCTCAGGGGAGGGGCCCGCCCGCGGCCAGCGCGCAGAGCTTGGGGAACTCGTCGACGTCGATGCTGGCGCCGCCGACGAGCGCGCCGTCGACGTCCGGGCCCGCCATCAGCTCGGCCACGTTGTTCGCCTTCACCGAGCCGCCGTACAGGATGCGCATGCCCGCCGCCTGCTCCTCGCCGTAGAGCGTGGCGAGCGTGGTGCGCAGGGCGGCGCACACCTCCTGCGCGTCGGCCGGGGTCGCCACGCGGCCCGTGCCGATGGCCCAGACCGGCTCGTAGGCGACGACGAGGTCGGCCGCCTGCTCCGCGGTCACCTTGGCCAGTGCGGCGGTGAGCTGGCTCGTGCAGTGGCCGACGTGGGCGCCCTCCTCGCGGACGGGCAGCCCCTCGCCGACGCACAGGATCGGGGTGATGCCGTTGCGGATCGCCGCGCGCACCTTGGCGTTGACGACCTCGTCGGTCTCGTCGTGGTACTCGCGGCGCTCGGAGTGCCCGACCACGACGTAGCGGCAGCCCAGCTTCGCGAGCATCACCCCGGACACGTCGCCGGTGTAGGCGCCCGCGTCGTGCGGGGACAGGTCCTGTGCGCCGTGCACCATCAGGAGGCCGTCGCCGTCGATCATGGTCTGGATGCTGCGGATGTGCGTGAACGGCGGCAGCACCGCCACCTCGACCTTGTCGTAGTACTTCTCCGGCAACGCGAAGGCGAACTTCTGCATCAGGGCGATGGCCTCGAGGTGCGTGAGGTTCATCTTCCAGTTGCCCGCGATCAACGGCTTGCGACCCACGTCAGGACTCCAAAATCGCGACGCCCGGAAGGTCTTTGCCCTCCAGGAACTCCAACGACGCGCCGCCGCCCGTCGAGATGTGCGAGAACCCGTCTTCGGCGAGGCCGAGCGCCCGCACGGCGGCCGCGGAATCGCCGCCGCCGACCACCGAGAACGCGGGTGCGTCGATGATCGCCTGCGCCACGCCGCGGGTGCCCTCGGCGAACGGGGCCATCTCGAACACGCCCATCGGCCCGTTCCAGAAGACGGTCTTGGCGCGCCCGAGCACCTCGGCGAACGCGGCCACCGAATCCGGTCCGATGTCCAGGCCGAGCCAGCCGTCCGGGATGGCGTCGACGCCCACGGTCTGCGTGGCGGCGTCGGCGGCGAACGCGTCGGCCACCACGACGTCCGTGGGCAGCACGATCTTGCCGGACTCCAGCAGGGTGCGGCAGGTGCCGATCTGGTCGGTCTCCAGCAGCGACTTGCCGACGCCGTAGCCCTGCGCCGCGAGGAACGTGAAGCACATCCCGCCACCGACGAGCAGGGCGTCGACCCGCGGGAGCAGTGCGTCGATCACCGCGAGCTTGTCGGAGACCTTGGAGCCGCCCAGCACCACCGCGTACGGGCGCTCGGGCGAGCCGGTGAGCCGTCGCAGCACCTCGACCTCGGAGAGCACCAGCCCGCCCGCGTAGGCGGGCAGCCGCTTGGCGACGTCGTACACCGAGGCCTGCTTGCGGTGCACAACGCCGAACCCGTCGGAGACGAATGCACCGCCTCCGTCCCTGCCGCCGACCAGCGCGGCCAGCTCGTCGGCCAGCGCGCCGCGCTCGGCCTCGTCCTTGCTGGTCTCGCGCGGGTCGAAGCGGATGTTCTCGACGAGCACGACCTCGCCCGGCGACATCTGCGGCGGCCCGTCGGCGAGCTGGACGACCCGCACCGGCGCCGACAGCAGCTCCGACAGCCGCGCCGCGACCGGCGCGAGCGAGTACTTCGGATCCGGGCCGCCCTTGGGACGGCCGAGGTGCGCGGTGAGGACCACCCGCGCGCCCGCCTCGGACAGGGCTTGGATGGTCGGCAGCGCCGCCCGGATGCGGCCGTCGTCGGTGATCCGGTCACCGTCGAGGGGCACGTTGAGGTCGACGCGCACCAGCACGCCGCGGTCGCGGACCCCCTCGGCGAGCAGGTCGTCGAGCGTGTTCACAGCTTCGAGGCCACCAGGCCGGTGATGTCGACGAGCCGGTTGGAGTAGCCCCACTCGTTGTCGTACCACCCGACGACCTTGACCTGGTTGCCGATGACCTTGGTGAGCGGCGCGTCGTAGATGCACGACGCCGGGTCGGTGACGATGTCGGAGGAGACGATCGGGTCGTCGGAGTAGCGCAGGATGCCCGCGAGCTCGCCCTCGGCGGCCGCCTTGTACGCGGCGTTGATCTCCTCGGCCGTGCCCTCCTTGCGGACGGTGACGGTGAGGTCGGTGGCGGAGCCGGTGGGGATCGGCACGCGCAGCGCGTAGCCGTCGAGCTTGCCCTTGAGCTGCGGCATGACCAGGCCGATGGCCTTCGCGGCGCCCGTGGAGGTGGGCACGATGTTGAGCGCGGCGGCGCGGGCGCGGCGCAGGTCCTTGTGCGGCCCGTCCTGCAGGTTCTGGTCCTGCGTGTAGGCGTGGATCGTGGTCATGAGGCCCTGCTCGATGCCCAGCAGGTCGTCGAGCACCTTGGCCAGCGGCGCGAGGCAGTTGGTGGTGCAGGAGGCGTTCGAGACGATCGTCTGGCTGCCGTCGTAGGCCGTGTCGTTGACGCCCTTGACCACAGTGAGGTCCTCGCCGGTGGCGGGCGCGGAGATGACGACCTTCTTGGCGCCCGCGTCGAGGTGCTTGGCGGCCGCCTCGCGCTTGGTGAACAGCCCGGTGGACTCGACCACGACGTCGACGCCGAGGTCCTTCCACGGCAGCTCGGCGGGGTCGCGCACGGCGAGGCCCTTGAAGCCCTTGCCGTCGACGACGATCTCCTCGTCGGTCGAGGACACCGAGTAGGGCAAGCGGCCGAGGATCGAGTCGTACTTGAGCAGGTGCGCGAGCGTCGCGTTGTCGGTGATGTCGTTGACCGCAACGATCTCGATCTCGGTGTTGCCCGCCTGCTTTTGCGCGTCGACCGCGCGCCAGAAGTTGCGCCCGATCCGGCCGAACCCGTTGACGCCCACACGCACCGTCACGCCGTGCCTCCTCGCTAGGAAGTACCTGGTCGTGCCCCACCCTAGCGTCCGGATTCCGTCGAGCGACCGGGAGCCTCGGAATCGATCCACCGTGGGATCGGTATCACCGGCGCACGTCGTCGCTCTTCCACTGAACAAGGAGGACACGATGACGAACCTGAGAGTTCCGGCGTCCGTTCCGCTGCGCGGCAACGCGACGGCGCTGGCCCACCACGAGCGTTCCCGGATACGCGCGGCGGCGCTGCACGGGCGCCGCCTCTACCCGGGCCCGCTGGGCGAGCTCGTCCACCGCGAGCTCACGGCCTACGCCGACTTCGGCTACCGGTTCGCAGGCGACGCCCTGATCCCCCGGCTGGCGGCCGAGATCCTCACGAAGGTCGTGCCCGACGCGGCGTGAGCCCACCTGCGCCCGCGAACGGACTAATCAGACTTTCCCCGACGGGTCCGACCTGCCACGGTGATGCCATGGCCGCGCTTCTGGAGCGCGCCGACGAATGGGATGCGCTGACGGCGGCGGTGGGGGCGGCGGGCCGTTCACAGGGTTCGGTCGTGCTGGTCAGCGGCGAGGCGGGGATCGGGAAGACGAGCCTGGTCCGCGCGTTCGCCGAACACGTCGCCTGCCGGGCGCGCCGCCTCGTCGGCGGTTGTGACGACCTCCTCACCGCGCGCCCGCTCGGCCCCCTGCGCGACGCGGCGGCGGGCAGCGGGGGTCCGCTCGAGGACGCGTTGCGCTCCGGTGGCGACGTGTTCGCCGCGGTGGTGGCGGAGCTGTCCGGGCCACGGGTCACCGCGGTCGTCGTCGAAGACCTGCACTGGGCCGACGACGCCACGCTCGACGTGCTGGGCTACCTCGCGCGCCGCATCGCCGACCTGCCCGCGGTGCTGGTGCTCACCTACCGCGACGAAGCCGCCGCCACCGGCCACCCCGTGCACCGGCTGCTGGGCTCGCTGGTGGGCCGCCGCGTGGTGCGGCTGCCGCTGCGCGCGCTCAGCTCGGCCGCCGTGGTCGGGCTGGCGGCCGGGTCGCGCTGGGACCCGCACCGGCTGCACGCCCTCACCGGCGGCAACCCGTTCTACGTCACCGAGGCGCTCGCCCAGCCCGGCTCGGGGGTGCCGGTCTCGGTGTCCGACGCGGTGCTCGCGCGGGTGGCGCGGCTCGACGACGACGCCCGCGCCGCGGTCGAGCAGCTCTCGGTGGTGCCCACGATCGTCGGGTTCGACCTCGCGCAGACCCTCCTCGGCGACCGGTTGGACGCGCTGGCCGAGGCCGAGGAGCGCGGCATCGTGGCGGCGCGGGCGGACGGGCTGACGTTCCGCCATGAGCTGGCCCGCCAGGCCGTCGAGCAGAGCCTGGCGCCGCTGCGCAGGCGCACGCTGCACCGGGCAGTGGTCGCGGCGCTGCAGGTCGAACCGGCGCCCGACCTCGCCCGGCTGGTGCACCACGCCGCCGCGGCCGACGACGGCGCCACGGTGAGCCGCTACGCCCCGCTCGCAGGCCGCGAGGCCGCCGCCGCGGGCTCGCACCGCCAGGCGCTCGCGCACTTCTCGGCCGCCCTGCGCCACGGCCACCGGCTCGCCGACGCCGAGCTGGCCCGCCTCGTCGACGAGCACGCCTGGGAGCTCTACAACGCGGGCCGGTTCACCGAAGCCCTGCACGGCGGCGAGCGGGCGGTGCGGCTGCGCAGGCGCGGCTGCCCCGACGCGACCGTCGGCGACCCGTCGGGCGACGACGCGACGGGCGGCGACGCGGCGGACGGCGGCGCGGCGGACGGCGGCGCGACGGGCGGCCACGCGGCGGGCGGCCACGCGGCGGGCGACGGGTCGGCGGACGGCGGCGCGACGGACGGCGGCGCGACGGGCGGCGACGCGGCGATCGGCGGTCACAGCGCGA
>DATAOO010000081.1:0-13215 GCA_036265695.1 Pseudonocardia sp.
TGGACGACGCCATAGACGATGCCATGGCCAGCGCCAGCATCACCGTCGGGGCCACCGTCGCTCCCAGCGTCGGGGCCACCGTCGGTCCCAGCATCGGGGCCACCGTCGCTCCCAGCATCGGAGCCACCGGCGGTCCCAGCATCGGAGCCACCGGCGGGGCCAGCGTCGGGGCCGCTGGCGGTCCCAGCGTCGGGGCCACCGTCGGCGTCGCACTCCGCGCCGCACTCCGCTTCGACGTGCGCGCCCAAATGCGCGCTACGAGCCGCGTCAGGACCGGGACCGGAGGGCGCGGCAGAACCTGCACCGACGTGCGTGTCGAAATCCGTTCCGAACTCCGAGCTGGATCCTGCCTCGTGCATCTTCCCGGCCTCCTGGGTGGTCGTTCACCCGCTGATCGCGTGCCGACCACCCTGCCGTTATCCGCTGCGGCGCGGGATACCACGATCGTGTCCTTTCGCCGGACCACTCACGTTCGGTGATCATCAGGGCCACCGTCGGTACTGTCGGTGGGTGCCCCTACCGTGACGCCATGACCACCGCGGGCGTCCACGTGCACCGGGCGGAGCGGGCCGACGTGCTCGCCGATGCCCTGGCCGAGGTGCTCGTCCGTCCGCTGGCCGATCCCTTCGCCGCCGAGGTGGTGGCCGTGCCCGCGAAAGGCGTCGAACGCTGGCTGGCGCAACGCCTCTCGCACCGCCTCGGCGCCGGTGACGGCGACGGCATCTGCGCGGGGGTGGCGTTCCGCTCCCCCGCCGCACTGGTCGCCGAGTCGATCAGCGGGGCGATCGGCGACGCACCCGAAGACGACCCGTGGCATCCCGAGCGGGCGGTGTGGCCGCTGCTGGAGGTGCTCGACGCGGCCGCGGACGAGCCCTGGTCCGCCGTGCTGCGGACCCATCACGCGCGCAGGCACGCCGTCGCCCGCCGGGTGGCCGAGCTGTTCAGCGCCTACGGCATCCACCGTCCCGAACTGCTGCGGAGCTGGCGGGCCGGTGGGTGCGGGGTGGACGCGGATCTGGCGTGGCAGCCCGAGCTGTGGCGGCGGCTGCGCGGCCACATCGGTGGGCCCGATCCCGTCGAGCGGGTCGACGCGGCGTGCGCGGCTCTGCGCGCCGATCCCGGGGTCGTCGCGTTGCCCGAGCGGCTGTCGCTGTTCGGGCCCACTCGCCTGGCCGCGCAGGAGCTCGCGGTCCTCGCGGCGCTGGGCGAGCACCGGGCGGTCCACCTGTGGCTCCCGCACCCCTCGCCCGCGCTCTGGGCCGCGGTCGCGTCGTGCCCGAAGTCAAGCGCGGTGCCTGCGCGGGCCGCCGACCCGACAGCCGACGTCGCCGCGCACCCGCTGCTGTCTTCGCTCGGACGCGATGTGCGCGAGCTGCAGGTGCGGCTCACCGCCGCCGTGCCGGGCCTCATCGACGAGCACCACCCCTGCCCCGAACCGCCGCCCACGATGCTGGGCAAGCTGCAGCGCGAGCTGCGCGACGACCGCCCACCCGTACTGCCGTCCGCCGTGGACGACCACCCCGAGCCGCCGACCACGCTGCTGGGCACACCGCAGCGGGAGCTGCGCGACGACAACCACCCCGAGCCGCCGCCCTCGCTGCTGGCCGCACTGCAGGGCGAGCTGGGCGAAAAGAGGCCGCCCGTCCTCCCGACCGCCGCCGACAGCTCCGTGCAGGTGCACGCCTGCCACGGGCCGGACCGGCAGGTCGAGGTGTTGCGGGAGGTCGTGCTCGGTCTGCTGGAAGCCGACCCCAGCCTCGAGCCGCGTGACGTCCTCGTCATGTGCCCCGACATCGAGACGTTCGCCCCCCTGATCTCCGCCGCGTTCGGGCCGGGCGCGCACCCGGCGCAGGCCCTGCCGGTGCGGCTGGCCGACCGGGCGTTGCGGCAGGTCAACCCGCTGCTCGACGTCGTCGCCCGGCTCCTGGAGCTGGCCACCGCACGGCTCACCGCCGCCCAGGTGCTCGACCTGCTCGCCGCCGCCCCCGTGCGCAGGCGGTTCGGCCTCGACGACGGCGACCTCGACCGGCTGCGCGAGCTCGCCGTCCGCTCCGGTGTGCGCTGGGGGCTCGACGCCGCGCACCGGCGTCCGTTCAAGCTGGAGGCGTTCGGGCAGAACACCTGGTCGGCGGGGCTCGACCGGCTGCTGCTCGGCGTCGCGATGCCGGACGACGCGTGGCTGGGCACCGCGCTGCCCGCGGCCGTCGAGCCGGGCGACACCGTGCGCGTCGGCCGGCTGGCCGAGTTCGTCGAGCGCCTCGCAGGTGTGCTCGGGGAGCTGTCGGGCGAGCGGCCGCTCGCCGAGTGGACGGCCACACTGGCCACCGCGTTGGAGCTGCTCACGTCGGCCCCGGAGGCCTGGCAGGAGGTCCAGGCCCGGGCCGAGCTCGCCGAGGCGGCGCACGTCGCCGGGCCGCACGCCGCCACGGTGCCGCTGGGCCTCGGCGATGTCCGCAGCCTGCTCGCCGAGCGGCTGCGCGGCCGTCCCACCCGCGCGGGCTTCCGCACCGGCACCCTCACCGTGGCCACCCTCGTGCCGATGCGCTCGGTGCCGCACCGCGTCGTCTGCCTGCTCGGGCTGGACGACGGGGTGTTCCCGCGCGCGGGCGAGGTCGACGGCGACGACGTACTGGCCCGCCGTCCGCTCGTCGGCGAGCGCGACGCCCGCAGCGAAGACCGCCAGCTCCTGCTCGACGCGGTCATGGCGGCCACCGACACGCTCGTGGTCGTCCACTCCGGCGCGGACGAGCGCACCGGCCTCCGCCGCCCACCCGCGGTGCCGCTGGGCGAGCTGCTCGACGCACTGGCGCCCGCCGACGTGGTCGCGACGCACCCCCTCCAGCCCTTCGACGCGCGCAACTTCACCGCTCCCTTCAGCTTCGACCGGGCGGAGCTGGCCGGGGCCCGCGCGGCGGCCGGGCCACGGGTCGCGCCTCCGCCGTTCCTGCCCGCCCCGCTCCCCCGCCCCGCACCCGGCACCGTGCTGCTCGACGAGCTGGTCACGTTCGTCGAACACCCGGCCAAGGGCTTCCTCACCCAGCGCGTGGGGCTGTCGATGTACGCGGGGGACGAGGCGCCCGCCGAGGCACTGCCCGTCGCGCCGGACGGCCTCGCCAAGTGGGCGATCGGGCACCGGCTGCTCGGCGACCGGATCGCGGGCCGCGCACTCGATCACTGCAGGCAGGCCGAATGGCGCCGCGGCGACCTGCCGCCGGGCGCGTTGGGCGACCGGCTGCTCGCCGATGTGCTCGAGGACGTCGAGCCGCTGGTGGCGGCGGCCGCCGAGTACCGGGTGGGCGAGGCCACCGACCAGGACGTCGACGTCGAGCTGCCCGACGGCACCCGCGTCGTCGGCACGATCGGCGGGCTGTACGGGCGCACCGCGCTGCGCGTCGAGTACTCGCGGCTCACCCCGAAGCAACGGGTGCGGTCGTGGGTGCGGCTGGTCGCGCTCACCGCGGCCACCGACGAGCCGTGGCGCGCGGTCACGGTCGGGCGGGGTGAGCGGTTCGGCATCGCGCGGGCGATCGTCGGGCCGGTTCCGCCGGACGTGGCCCGCACGGTGCTGGCCGATCTGGTGGCGCTCCGGGCGGCGGGGCTGGGCGCGCCGCTGCCGCTGACCACGGTCACCGGGTACAACTACACGCGCGTCCGACGCGGCGGAGCGGGGCCGGGCGAGGCGATGGCCGAGGCCGCCCGCGCGTGGACGAACGGGGCGGGCGGCGAGCGCGCCGACCCGTCCCACGAGCAGGTATGGGGTCGAGCGGCACCCTCGTCCGTGCTGTCCGACGAGGTGGGGCCGCCGGGCGGGGAGCCCACGCGGTTCGGCACGCTCGCGCTGGGCCTGTGGTCGCCGTTGTTGCAGGTAGAGGACGTGGTGCGCCGATGACCGCCGTTCTCGCGCCCGCCGCGTTCGACGTCTGTGGGCCGCTCCCCACCGACACCACGGTGCTGGAGGCCAGCGCGGGCACCGGGAAGACGTTCACGATCGCCGCGCTCGCCGCCCGCTACGTCGCCGAGGGCGTGGCCACGCTGCCGGAGCTGATGCTCGTCACGTTCGGTCGGGAGGCCACCACCGAGCTGCGCGAGCGGGTGCGGGCCCGGCTGTCGGCCGCACAGCGGGCGCTCGCCGATCCCGCCGCGGCCCGCGCGGGCGGCGACGCCGTGCACGCGCTGCTCGCCGCCGCGCCCGATCTCGAGGTCGCCCGACGGCGGGCGCGGCTCGTGCACGCGCTCGCCACGTTCGACGCCGCCACGATCGCAACCACCCACCAGTTCTGCCGACAGATGCTGGCCGGGCTCGGGGTGGCGGCGGGCGCCGATCCGGACGCGGTGTTCGTCGAGTCGGTGGAGGACCTGCTCGGCGAGGTCGTCGACGACTTCTACGTCCGCAAGTACGGCGATCGGGCCAGCGGGCCGCCGCCGTTCGAGCGCTCCACCGCGCTGGAGCTCGCCCGCGCCGCCGTCTACGACGGGCAGGCTCGCCTCGAGCCGTCCGCCGCGGAGCCCGGCTCGGTGGCGGCCACCCGCTACCGGTTCGCCGCGGCCGTGCGCACCGAGGTCGAGCGGCGCAAGCGGGAGCGGCGCGTCTTCACCTATGACGACATGCTCACCCGCCTCGACGACGCGCTGCGCCGCTCGCCCGAAGCGGCGGCGCGGCTGCGGGCGCGCTACCGGGTGGTGCTGGTCGACGAGTTCCAGGACACCGATCCCGTGCAGTGGTCGATCCTGCGCCGCGCCTTCCACGGCCACACCACGCTCGTGCTGATCGGCGACCCCAAGCAGGCCATCTACGCGTTCCGCGGCGCCGACGTCGTCACGTACCTGGATGCCACGCGCACGGCCGAGCGGCACGCCACGCTCGCCGTCAACCACCGCAGCGACGCGGCGCTGCTCGCCGCGCTGGAGGAGGTGTTCAACGGCGCCGCGCTCGGCGACGAGCGGATCGTGGTGCACCCGGTGGGGGCGGCGCACACCCGACGACGGCTCGTCGGGGCGCCCGAGGGTGCGCCGGTGCGGGTGCGGGTGGCTTCCCGGCGCGGCCTGCCCACCCCGCCGCGCCGGGACGTGCCGCTCGTCGGGCCCGCGCGCGATCTGGTCGTCGCCGATCTGGCCGCCGACGTGGCGCGGCTCCTCGGCAGCGCGGCGACGGTCGACGGGATCGCGGTCCAGCCCGGCGACGTCGCGGTGCTCGTGCGCACCAACGAACAGGCGGGCACCGTGCGTGCGGCGCTGGCCGACGTCGGGGTGCCCGCGGTGGTCACGGGCACGGCGAGCGTCTTCGGCGCCCCCGTCGCGGCCGATTGGCTCACACTGCTGGAGGCCCTCGAGCAGCCCCGGCTGGCCCGGCTGCGGGCCGCCGCGCTCACGTGCTTCCTCGGTCGCACGGTCGAGGAGCTGTGCGGGCCTTCGGCGGATGCCCTGCTCGACGAGCTGGGCGCCACCGTCCGGAGCTGGGCCACCGTGCTGCACGAGCGGGGGGTGGCGGCGCTGCTGGAGGCGGTCACCACCGACACCGGGCTGCCCGCCCGGCTGTTGGCCCGCACCGACGGCGAGCGGTGGCTCACCGATCTCCGGCACGTCGCGCAGGCGCTGCACGCCGTCGCCGTCGACGCGCACCTCGGGCCGGGCGCGCTCCTGGAGTGGCTGCGGCGGCGCATCGCCGAGGCCGGGGTCGACATCGGGCTGGAGCGCAGCAGACGGCTGGAGTCCGACGCCGCCGCCGTGCAGATCATCACGATCCACCGCAGCAAGGGCCTGGAGTTCCCGGTCGTCTACGTGCCGTTCGGGTGGGACCGCAACGTGCGCGACCCTGACGTGCCCCAGCTGCACGTCGGCACCGAGCGGGTGCGCGACGTCGGCGGGGAGAACGGCGAGGGCTTCCGCGAACGCTGTGCGGCGCACCGGGCCGAGGAGGCGGGCGAGGACCTCCGGCTGTTCTACGTGGCGCTCACGCGGGCGAAGTGCCAGGTCGTGCTGTGGTGGGTGCCGTCCACCACAACTGCTGCATCACCGGTGCACCGGCTGCTGATCGGGCGGGCCGCGCCGGGCACCGAGCCCGCGGGGACCTACCGCATCCCGTCGGACGAGGCGGCGTGGGCGGCGCTGGCCGGGCTGGCGTCGCCGGTGCTGGCGGTCGAACGGGTCGGCGAGGCGCCGGAGGTGCGGTACACGCCGCAGGCGGAGCCGGTCGGCGAGCTCACGGCGGCCGCGTTCACCCGCTCGCTCGACCGGCAGTGGCGACGCACGTCCTACTCGGCGCTCACCGCGGGCGTAGGTCACGCCACCGGCGTGACGAGCGAGCCCGAGACGCCCGGCGTGGTCGACGAACCCGACCCCCCCGACGGTGAGTCGTACGATTCGCCGCCGCGAGTGGGCGTTTTCGACACCGCGAGTGCGGATTCTCGCGCCGAGCCGGTGCCGCCGGACGGCGCGGGCGCCACGGCGGCGCACGGCGGCGTGGCGGACGGCTCGGCGGCCAAGGTGGCTGCGCACGGTGGCACGGCGGACGACGGCACGGCGCACGGTGGCACGGCGGAAGGCGGCGTGGCGGACGGCTCGGCGGCCAAGGTGGCGGCGCACGGTGGCATGGCGGCGCACGGCGGCGCGGCGGCGCACGGCGGCGCGGCGGACGGCGGCGGCGCGGCGGACGGCGGCGGCGTGGTGAACGACGGCGGCGCGGCGGACGGCGGCGGCGCGGTGACCGACGGCGGCGCGGCGGACGGCGTGGCGGCCGAGGTGGCTGGGGGTCGCGCGGCGACGGCCGCTGGCGCGACGGTCGCCAGCGCCACGACGGCCGTAATCACGACGGCTGGGCCGGGCTGGCCCGCGGCGGCGGCCGTACCGTCGCCGTTGGCCGAGCTGCCGCCGGGCACGGCGTTCGGCACGTTGGTGCACGCCGTGCTGGAGATCGCCGACCTCACCGCGCCCGACCTCATCGCCGAGCTCACCGCCCGCTGCGCCGAACAGCTGATCTACAACCCGCTCCCCGGCGTCGCGGCCGACGCTTTGGCCGCAGCGCTGGTGCCCGTGGTCCGCACCCCGCTCGGCCCGATCGCGGCGGGTGCGTGTCTCGCGGACATCGCGCCCACCGACCGGCTCGCCGAGCTGGAGTTCGAGCTGCCCCTCAGCGGCGGCGACCGGCCGTCCCGCACCACCGCGCTGCTCGGCGAGATCGCCCCCCTCCTGCGCGCCCACCTCCCCGCCGACGACCCCCTCGTGCGCTACCCCGATCTCCTCGCCGACCCGGCGCTCGCCGACCAACCGCTGCGCGGCTACCTCACCGGCAGCATCGACGCCGTGCTCCGGCTGCCCGGCCCCCGCTTCGCCGTCGTCGACTACAAGACCAACTGGCTCGGCCCGTACGGCGAGCCCCTCACCTCGGCGCACTACACCCCCGAGCGCCTCGCCGCGGCGATGGCCGACGCCCACTACCCGCTCCAGGCGCTGCTCTACGGCGTGGCGCTGCACCGCTTCCTGCGCTGGCGCCTGCCCGACTACTCCCCCGAGCGCCACCTCGGCGGCACCCTCTACCTGTTCGTTCGCGGCATGTGCGGGCCTGCCACCGGGGCGAGCGGCGTGTTCGGTTGGGCGCCGCGGCCCGCGCTCACCGTCGCGCTGTCCGACCTGCTCCACGGGGCCGCCCGATGATCACCGACTTGGGCGATCCGCGCCGCGCCCACAACGCCGCGGGCCTGCTCGGCGCGTTCAACGCGGCGGGCGTGCTCGACGCGGCCGACGTCCACGTCGCCCACCGCGTCGGTCGGCTCGGTGGCGAGCCCGACGAAAAGGTGCTGCTCGCGGCCGCGCTCGCCGTGCGCGCGGCGCGGCTGGGGTCGGTGTGCGTCGACCTCGCCGCCGTCCACCACACCGTGCTCGGCGAGAGCGACGAGCCCTTGGACGTGTCCGCGCTCCCCTGGCCGTCCCCGTCCGACTGGCTCGCGGCCTGCCGGGCCGGATCCGTCGTCGCCGACGGTGCCGACGCACCGCCCGGGCGCCCCCTGCGGCTCGTCGAGGGCCTGCTCTACCTGGAACGCTTCTGGGGCGAGGAGGAACTGGTACGCCGGTCGTTGGCCGAGCGCGCCGCCCTCCCCCCGCCCGCCGTCGATCTCGACGCGCTGCGGACGGGCCTCGCCACGCACTTCCCCGAGCAGGCCGCCGCCCGCCAGCGGCTCGCCGCGGCGGTGGGCGTGCTGCGGCACGTCACTGTGCTGGCGGGGGGTCCCGGCACGGGCAAGACCACGACGGTGGCCCGGCTCTTGGCGCTCCTCGCCGAGCAGCCCGGCCCGCTTCCGCGCGTCGCGTTGGCCGCCCCCACCGGCAAGGCCGCCGCCCGGCTGCAGGAAGCCGTCACCGCGCAGCTGCCGGAGGGCTCACGGGCCCGCGTGGCCGACGCCGCCACCCTGCACCGGCTGCTGGGCTGGCGCGGCGGCACCTTCCGCTACGGCCGGGCCGAGCGGCTGCCCTACGACGTCGTGGTGGTGGACGAGACGTCGATGGTCTCGCTGCCGATGATGGCCCGACTCCTCGACGCCGTACGCCCGCAGGCTCGGCTCGTGCTGGTGGGCGACCCGGATCAGCTGGCGTCGGTCGAGGCAGGCGCGGTGCTGGGCGACCTCGCGCGGGCCGCCGGGCGTTCCGAGCCCGCGCTCGACGCCGCCCTGGCCGCCGTGGGCCTGCCCACCGGAGTGGTCAACGGCGTCGTCACGCTCGAGCACGTCTGGCGCTTCGACGGCACGATCGCCGCGTTCGCGCAGGCCGTGCAGATGGGCGACGCCGACGCCGCGCTCGCGCTGCTGCACCGGGGCGCCGACGACCTCGCGCTGGACCCCCCGGATGCGGTCGCCGCGCTGCGGGCCGACGTCGTGGCGGCGGGGTCCGCGCTCGCGGAGGCGGCCGCGGCAGGCAACGCGGAGGCGGCCTTGGCCGCGTTGGAGTGGCACCGCACGCTGTGCGCGCACCGGCGCGGGCCGTTCGGGGTCGCCCGCTTCAGCGCGGAGGTCGAGCGCTGGCTCGCGCCCACCCGCGCCGCGGCCGATCCCTGGTACCCGGGCCGGGCCGTGCTCGTCACCGCCAACGACTACGACACGGGCCTCTTCAACGGCGACACCGGCGTCGTCGTCACCACCGCGGACGGGCCGCGCGTGGCGTTCGCCCGCGGCGGCCCGCCCACGTTCTACCCGCCGTCGCGGCTGGGCGAGGTCGCGGGCGTGCACGTGATGACCGTGCACCGGGCGCAGGGCAGCCAGGTCCGGCGGGTCGCGGTGGTGCTCCCGCCGCCGGAGTCACCCCTGCTCACCCGTGAGCTCCTGTACACCGCGGTCACGCGCGCCCGCGAGCACGTGCGGATCGTGGGCACGCCGGAGTCGGTACGGGCGGCCGTCGAGCGGCCGGTGGCGCGGGCGAGCGGGCTTGAGGAACTCCGCCCGAGCCGATCGGCGGCGTCGCGCAGGAGTTGCTAAGCGCGGTGCACGCCGATGCTGCGCGAGGCGTCCCACTCGCCGGTGTCCGGCCGCTGGTGTGCCGCGGGTCGGGGCAGCGCGCACCTGGCCGTGTGCACGTAGCTGTGGATCCACGTGATGGACCCGTCGGGGTGGGCGCGGTCGATGTGGGCGTACCGCACCACGGGCTCGCCGTCGGCGATGGGAACGCAGCAGCGCTCGCACAGCATGATCATTTCGGTCGTCTCCCCACCGGGTTGTGCGGTCGGTCGACGGCGTTGTCGTCAATCCATTGTCGCCCAACCGGCGCGGCCCGTTGACGTGGTGTCCCCCACGCCGAGGTCGCGCTGCACCCAGGCCACGTCGTGCCAGCGGCCGTGCTTCCATCCGACGCGCCGGAACGTGCCCACCGGGACGAACCCCAGCGCGCGGTGCAATCCCGCGCTGGCCTCGTTGGGCTGCGTCATCCCGGCGGCGGCCGTGCGGAAGCCGCGCTCGGCGAGGCGCGCCAGCAGCGCGGAGTACAGCGCGCGGCCGCCGCCCGAGCGCCGCAGCCCGCGCTCGAGGTAGACGCTCACCTCGCAGGCGTACCGGTAGGCCGCCCGCTCCTTGAACGGGCCGCCGTAGGCGTATCCGGTGACCCGCCCGTCGTCTTCGAGCACGAGCCAGGCGTGGCGCGCGGTCGCCGCGGCGATGCGCCGGGCGAACTCGGCGGCGTCCGGCGGTTCGGTCTCGAAGGTGATCGCGGTGTCGCGGACGTACGGCGCGTAGATCGCCGCGCACGCGGCCGCGTCGGCCTCGGTGGCGTCACGCACGATCCTCGTCATGGTCATCGACGGTAGGACAGCCCGTTGGGTGGTGACGGACCGACCGCCGAGGGCCTACGGTCGCCGAACCATGACAGTCGGTTGGTCGTCGGCGTTCCGCCGCTCTCCCCTCGGCGCGGCGGTGTTCGACGTCGCGACCGAGTACCGGTACACGGTGCTCGCCTGGGCGTCGATGCAAGACGTCCCGACCGTGCGCCAGCACGCGCTGCACGTGCCCGCGGTCGAGGCGTGGGCGGTGCTCGACGGCGGCGTCACGAGCATGGAGGGGTACGGGGCCACGACGCTGCCGTGCGGCGTGCGCGTGGTCGGCTTCCAGGTGTTGCGGCTGCTGATCGCCGATCTCGACCTGGCGGACCCCGCGCCGTTCGACGGCGAGATCGTGCTCGACCCCGAGGAGCTGCGGAGCGCACACCGGGCGATCGGGCGGAGCGCCGAGGCCGTCGAGCAGGCCGAGCTGCTGGCCAGCTGCCACGACGCGGTGCTGCTGCGGTGGGTGGCGGCGACGCTGACGAACGGTCAGGCGGCCGCGGCGCGCAGCGCGCGGTAGAGCAGGGCAGGCTCGCCGAGCCGTCGCCGCAGCTCCCGCTCGAGGCCCGCGATCGGGTACAGGTTCTGCGGGGCGCGGGCGTCCTTGTACTCGGCGGAGGCGTACCGGACGAGCGTGACCTGGGCGAGGTCGGCCAGTGTGATCGCGGCCGCGGCCGTGAGGTCGCCGCCGCACTCGATCCGCGCGACCCCCGACCACGGCGCCGCCGACCCCCCGGGTAGCCGCAGGTACCAGCTGAACACGGGGAAGGGCCGCCCGATGCGGAAGACGGGCGTGCGCTCGCCCGCGGCGAGGCCACCGACGACCGCGCCGAGATTGCTGTCGAGGTAGGTCGTGTCGTGGCTCTTGACGAACCCGATCGCGCGCGGCGGTGGGTGCGGGCCCTTGAGCTGCCCGTCGAGCACGAGAAGATCGTCGCTGGCCTCCTCGCGGGCACGGGCCGCGACCTCGGCCTCGACCTTGGCCAGGTCGACCTGCAGCGCCGCCGACAACAGCTGGGCAGGCACGCCCGTGCGGTGCGGGGCGCCCGCCGCCACGACGTCGTAGGTGCCTGCCCAGGTGACGATCTTCTCCGCGTCCCGCGCCGCGGTGACGAGGCTGCGTCGGACCTGGAACGCCGCGAGGTGCGCGCCGTCGCTCTCGCAGCAGCAGACGATGCCCGCGGCGTACGAGGCGCAGAGGCCCGGCGCGACCGTGCCGACGCCCTCGTCGACCCAGACCTGGGCATCGACGCGGCGCACGCCGTCGACGAACAGCACGGTGGTGGGTGGCTGCAGGCCGGGTTGGGCCGCTACCGGCGCCCACCGGTCGTCGGGGACCTCGACGTCGGTGACGACCTCGGCGGTCGAAACCCCGAGATCGGCGTCGACGCTGCCGCCGTAGCCCGGGTCCCACGGGTCGATCGAGAACTTCACAGTCCCTCCCGGGTGACGGACGAGCTGCGCTGGTCGCGGGAGACGACGAACCGCACCGGCACCCGTTCGGCGAGGGCGGGCACGTGGGTGATCACGCCGACCATCCGGTCGCCGCGGGCGGCGAGGGTCTCCAGCGTGTCCGCGACCGTCTCCAGGTTGGCTTCGTCGAGGGTGCCGAACCCCTCGTCAAGGAAGATCGACTCCAGTCGGGCGGCGCCGTGGGCGGCCAGCCCGGACATCTGCGCCGAAAGCGCCAACGCCAGCGCCAGGCTGGCCTGGAAGGTCTCCCCGCCCGAGAGTGTCTTCACCGGCCTGCGGGCGTCGGCGTCGGTGTGGTCGACCACGAGGAACTCGCCGTTCTCGTGGGTGAGCTCGAACTGACCGCCCGAGAGCTCGGCCAGGCTGACCGATGCGTCGGCCACCAGCGCGTCGAGGGCCGACGCCACCAGCCACCGCGGGAAGCCGTCGGAGCGCAGGAGGTGGCCGAGCATCTTCGCGACCTGCTGGGCCTCCGCCGCGGCATCGCGGTCGGCGGTGAGGCGGGCGGCCGTGGCTCGCCGCTCGACGACCCGGGCGTGCGCCCCCTTGGCCCGCTCCAGCGCGGTGGCGACGGCGGTCGCCGCCGCCCCCGACACGACCTCGGCCGCAGGCGCGATGTCGTGGGCGGCGAGGTCGTCGACGACACGCTGGACGACCGCGCTGCGGCGTGCGGCGACCGACGCACGGTTTCGGGTGGCCCGCTCTGCTTGGGCGGCGCGGTCTTCGGCCGCGACCCGCGCCCAGGCCACGAGCTCCGTCCAGGCGACGACGAGGTCATCGCCGAGGGCGGGGGCGTCGAGCGCGACCAGGGGGTCGCGCGCGGCGCGCAGCTCGGCCCACGCGACGGCGATGTCACGTTCCACGGCCGACGCCGCGTCCTCGGCCGCCCGCGCGGCCGCCCGTGCGGCCCGCAGTGCGGTGTCGGCGGCACGGACGGTGTCCTCCAGCTCGCCGATCCTCGTCAACGCCGCGGCCGCTTCGGCGTCATCCGGCGCGTCCCGCAGGGCGACGGCCAGCTCGCGGTCGCGTCGTTCGAGCTGCTCGACGAGCCCGCTGGCTTCCTGCTCGGCACGCGCGGCCGCCGTCTCCTCACGGCGACGTCGCTCCGCCACCTCCTCGGCCGACTGCAACGCCCGTTCGGCTGCGCCGTGGACGTCCTGGGCCTCGCGGTAGCGCACGCGGGCCGCGGGCAGCGCCGCCTCCCGCGCGTCGGCCTCCCACGCCGCCCACTCGACCAGCGCCGACCACCCCGCCGACGGCTCGCTGTCGTCGACGGCCGGCGCGCCGAAGCCCACCAGCGGCTCGCGGGTGTTCCGCAGTGCGGTGGCCGCCGCCGCCGTGCGCGCCCGAACGGCTTCCACCTCGGCCGCAGCCGTGTCGCGCTCGGCGCGCGCCCGCCGCAGGTGTTCATCGGCGGCCCGGGCGGCCGCGGCCAGGCGGTTGAGGTG
>DATAOO010000082.1:0-16760 GCA_036265695.1 Pseudonocardia sp.
TGCGGACAACGCGGCTGGCTCGGCCGGGGCGGGCGGGCTCACCTCGGCAGGCGGGTCGACCGCCGACCCGCGCACCGCCGACCCGCGCAGCGCCACCGCCGACCCGCGCAACGTCACCCCTGCCCCCCGCGGCGCTGCAGCCGTCCCTCACAACTCCACCGGCGACCCCCGCAGCGCCACCGCGGACCCCCGCAGCTCCGCAGCCGTCTCCCACCTCCACCCCACCGCCGACCCCCGCAGCGCCACCTCGGACCCCGGCAGCGCCGAAGCCGTCTCCCACAACCCCACCCCCGACCCGCGCAGCGCCGTCGCCTCCCCCAACCCCATCGCAGGCCCGCCCGGCACCACCCCGGATCTGCGCAAGGCGACCTCGGGCCCGCGCGGCACCGACGCCGGCCCGGCGGGTCCCTTCGCAGGCCCACACGACGCAAGCCAGGCCACCCCACCCACCGGCCTGCCCAGCCCCACCGCCGACCCGCACCCGTTCGGCGGCCCGGGCGCCGACGGCGGGCCTGCCACCCCGCACAGCGTCACCCCAGGCCCGCCCACCGACGTGGCCGGTGACGGACGGCCCTCGTACCCGGGCGCCGCACCCACGGATCCCGCCGACGACACCCCCGTCGGCTCCCACGCGCTCTTCACCGACCAGACGCCGCGCCCGGCGGCGGCACCGGCCGGAGCCCTGCCGCCGGGGCCGCCGCCGACGCCCGACACCACCCCGGAACGGGCAACCGGCAACGGCCCGGCGCACGCCCTCGCCGAGCCGCCGACGGGCCCGCTGCCGGTCGTCAGCGGCCCGATGGCCGACGCCCTCCTCAAGCCGGAGGCCCTCGCCCGGCTGAGCGACGCCGACCGCGAGCTGCTCACCCGGCTCCAGGCCGAGCTGGCGGGCGGCACGGGCAGCCCCGGCCCGAACGGCGCCGCACCGGCGTAGCCGCCGTCGTCACAGGGACAGCGGACAGACCCGGGGTTATCGTCCGGGGGTGACCAGCGCGCCCGTCGTCCCGAAGCCCGCGGCGACCGTCGTGCTGATCCGCGACGACCCCGCCCCACCCCCCGGCCGCACCCCGCTGCAGGTGTTCCTCCAACGCCGGGTCGCGGGCATGGCCTTCGCGGGCGGGATGACGGTGTTCCCCGGCGGCAGCGTCGACCCCTCCGACCACGTCGACGTGCCCCGCTGGATCGGCCCCACCCCGGCGTCGTGGGGCGAACGGCTCGGCCACCCGCCCGCGCTCGCGGCCGCGCTCGTCAAGGCCGCCGTGCGCGAGACGTACGAGGAGTGCGGCGTGCTCCTGGCGGGCGACGGTCCCGCCGCCCTGGCCGCCCATCTGCGCGCTGACCTCCTCGCCCGCCGGGCCGCACTCCCCGACGTACTCGGCGACCGCCCGCTGCGCGCCGACCTCCTGCGCGCCTGGTCGCGCTGGATCACCCCGCCCTCGTCGCCGCGGCGCTACGACACGGCGTTCCTCGTGGCCCGGCTCCCCGCCGCGCAGGAGGCCGACGCGCACACCACCGAAGCCGTCGAGGCCCGCTGGTGGCACCCGGCCGAAGCCCTCGAGCGCTGGCACGCGGGCGACCTCAAGCTCATGCTGCCCACCCAGACCACGCTGTGCGAGATCGACGAGTACCCCGACTGCGCGGCTGTGCTGGCCGGGGCCGAGCACCGCACGATCGAGCCCATCCACCCGGAACTGCGCCTGCACGGCGGCGTCGACGTCCTGCTCCCCGGCGACGTCTCGTGAACTACGAGGAGCTGCGCCCGGTCACCCCGCACGCCGGGGTCGTGTTGGCACAGAACCCGTCCCCGATGACGCTCGACGGCACCAACACCTGGGTGCTGCGGGCGCCCGACGCGCCCGACTGCATCGTGGTCGACCCCGGCGAGGACGACGACCGGCACCTGCGCGCGGTCGCCGCGCACGGCCCGGTGGCCCTGGTGCTGCTCACCCACCGTCACCACGACCACGCGGGCGGCGCCCGGCGCTTCCAGGAGCTCACGGGCGCGCCGGTGCGGGCGCTCGACCCGTCGCTGGTGCTGGGGTCGGAGGCGTTGGCGGACGGCGACGTCGTCACGGCCGCGGGCGTCGAGCTGCGGGTGGTGGCGACGCCGGGGCACACGTCGGACTCGCTGTCGTTCCTGCTCACGCCGGACAACGCGGTGCTCACCGGCGACACGGTGCTCGGCCGCGGCACCACCGTGATCGCCCACCCGGACGGCGCGCTCGGGCCCTACCTCGAGTCGCTGCGCAGGCTCGCCGACCTCGCCCCCGACACCGCGGTGCTCACCGGGCACGGGCCGGAGCTGCCGGACGTCGCCGCCGTGGCCACCGCCTACCTCGCCCACCGGGAGGAGCGCCTCGACCAGGTGCGGGACGCCTTGGCGCGGCTCGGCCCGCAGGCGAGCCCGCGCGCGGTCGTCGAGGACGTGTACGCCGACGTCGACCGCGCGCTATGGGATGCCGCTGAACTCTCGGTGCGCGCCCAGCTGGACTACCTGCGGGCGTAGCGAGCCGCGCCGCAGCCAGAGCAGGCCCGCGACGACCACGCCCGCCACCCCGCCGACCGCGAACGCCGCGTGCGGCCCGAACGCCTCCACGACCATCCCGGACGTCGACTGCCCCGACGACAGCCCCAGCGTGGCCGCGGTGACCACCCAGCCGAACGCCTCGGTGGCCGTGCCCTTGGGCGCGGTCGCCTCGACGCCGAGGGAGTGGGCGGTGACCTGCGGCGTGATCGTCGCCCCCGCCAGCAGCATCGCGACGACCAGCGCGGGCAACGGCCCCGCCACCGCCATCGCCCCGACGCACAGCGCGAACGCCAGCAGCAGCACCGGCAGCCGCAGGTGCAACGGGCGCGGCCACGGGCGCAGCGAGTAGAGCACGCCCGCCAGTACCGACACGATCGACCACGCCGACAGCAGCACGCCGCCCAGCGCGGCCGAACCCGCGGCCGCCGTGACGGCGGGCACGCCGACCTCGACGCTGCCGATGACCAGGCCGAACCCCAGCGACGCGAGCACGATCGTGCGCAGCCCCGGCACGGCGAGCGCCCCGAACAGCCCCGATGGCGCCGCGGGCACCGGGCGCTGCGTCCGCACCGCGCGGGTCAGCGCGAACGCCACCGACCCGGCCACCATCAGCACCAGCGCGACCGCCGTGCCCGTTCCGGGCCACGGCAGCAGCACCAGCAGCGCCGCCAGCGACGGCCCGAGGATGAAGAACACCTCCAGGCTGATCGCCTCGTAGCTGAACGCGGCGTCGCGGCTGCGGCCCGGCGGCACGAGCCGCGTCCACAGGGTGCGGCTCGCCCCGGGCATCGCGGGCTGGGCGAGCCCGACGACGACCGCGCACGCCAGCAACGTCAACAAGGACGCACGGGACTCGATGGCCACCACCAGCGCAGCGCCTGCGACCGCGAGGGCACCGCTCGCGATGAGCAGCGGACGGATCGGTCCGATGCGGTCGATGATCCGGCCTTGCACCACCGAGCCGCACGAGACCCCGATGAGCATGCCCGCCGACACCAGCCCGGCGACGCCGAACGATCCCGTCACCCGTTGGACGTAGAGCAGCGTGGCCAGCCCGATCATCGCCATCGGCAGCCGGGCCACCGCCGACGCGACCACGGGCAGCACCGCACCGGGTGCGGTGAGCGCGGCGCGGTAGTCGGCGAGGGACGACGAGCTGGACATGGCGTCCAGGGTCGCACATTTTGGTACGGCCGTACCAGTAATTTGTGCCACCCGAACGGTGGCGGGGTCGGTCAGCGCGCGCGGCGGGCCAGGCGCTCGGGCTCCAGGATCAGCACGCTCTTGCCTTCCAGACGCAGCCAGCCGCGGTGGGCGAAGTCGGCCAGGGCCTTGTTCACCGTCTCGCGGCTCGCGCCCACGAGCTGGGCGATCTCCTCCTGAGTGAGGTCGTGCGTGACCCGCAGCAGGCCCGACTCCTGCGACCCGAACTGCCGGGCCAGCTGGAGCAGCGACTTCGCGACCCGGCCCGGGACGTCAGTGAAGATCAGGTCGGCGAGCATGTTGTTGGTGCGACGCAGCCGCCGGGCGAGGACCCGTAGCAGCTGCTCGGCGATCTCGGGGCGCTTGCCGATCCACTCGCGCAGCGCGGGGCGGTCCATCGTGTAGGCGCGGACCTCGGTGACCGCCGTCGCCGACGACGTGCGCGGGCCGGGGTCGAAGATCGACAGCTCGCCGAACATGTCGGACGGGCCCGCCACCATCAGCAGGTTCTCCCGGCCGTCGGGGGACTTGCGGCCGATCTTGACCTTGCCGGACGAGACGATGTAGAGCCGGTCGCCCGGCTCACCCTCGGAGAAGAGCGTGGCGCCGCGCGGGAACTCCGCGATCTCCAACGCCTGCGCCAACGCCTCAGCCGCGTAGGGCTCAACACCCTGGAAGATCCCCGCGCGGATCAACACCTCGTCCACTGCACCGCTCCTCGTCCCCGACCGCTGCCCCTCGTCGGATCACCGGCGCGCCAGTCTAGGGGGTCAGCCCACGTTGCGTGACGCCGCGATGGTCATTTTCTACACCGGATGGACGAACCCGTCAGGCGGCGCGCTTGTTCCGGGTCGGCCGGGTGCGCCGAGGGGTCTTGCCCCGCAACCGGAACAGCTCCAGTGCCCGACCGGTGCCCTGGCGGAACAGCGCGCGGACTTCGTCGGGGCGAGGGCGCTCCAGGAGCTCTTCCAACTCTTCCGGGCGCACGGTGGACTCCCGCAGCCGGGACTCGACGCGCTCCATGCCCAACGCGAAGAACATCACCAGCAGCGGCACGAGGACGGACAACCAAGCAGTCATGTCGCGGCGCATCGTCTCGCACCCGCCGCCGGGCGGCTCGGTCGGGGGGCCCGCGTTCGGCCGCCGATACCGATTCGTGATCTCGCGGTGCCCCCGACCTCCACGACGTTCGCGGACACCGCACCAGCGCGTCGAACGAGCGCGGGTCGACGGCCTGCCGGTCCTCTTCCCTCGCGCCCGTGCCGTGGCCGCGCGGGACTGTCGGTGGCGCGCCGTACCCTCGTCGGCGTGACCTCGGCACCGCACGTCAGCGCCCCTCGTGACGGTCGCGCACGGGCCGCGGCCCGGCTCGCCGCCCGCATCCAGGCCGGTGAGCCCGCCCTCGGGCGGGCCCGGCGGGTCGGGCGGATGTTGCGCACGCTCGCCGCCACCCACCCGGATGCCCACTGCGAGTTGGACTTCACCACGCCGTTGGAGCTCGCGGTCGCCACCGTGCTGTCCGCGCAGAGCACCGACAAGCTGGTCAACTCGGTCACACCCGCGCTCTTCGCCCGCTACCCCACGGCACTCGATTACGCCAAGGCCGATCGCGCCGAGCTGGAAGCGATGATCCATTCCACGGGCTTCTTCCGCAACAAGGCCAACTCGTTGATCGGGTTGGGCGCGGCGGTCGTCGAGCGGCACGGCGGTGAGCTGCCCGCCACGCTGGAGGAGCTCGTCAAGCTGCCCGGCATCGGGCGCAAGACGGCCAACGTCATCCTCGGCAACGCGTTCAACGTGCCCGGCATCACCGTCGACACGCACTTCGGCAGGCTCGTGCGCCGCTGGGGCTGGACGGCGGAGGAGGATCCGGTCAAGGTCGAGCACGCCGTCGGCGCGCTGGTGCCCAAGCGCGACTGGACGATCGTGTCGCACGAGGTGATCTTCCACGGCAGGCGGGTGTGCCACGCCCGCAAGCCCGCCTGCGGCGCCTGCACCCTCGCCGCCGACTGCCCGTCCTACGGCACCGGCCCCACCGACCTGGTCGAGGCCGCGGCGCTGGTCAAGGGCCCCTCGCGCGCGCGGCTGCTCGGCATGGTCGGCATCGCCGACGAGGACGCCCCCGCCCCCGCGGGCGGCGAGGGCCGGGACGCGCCGTGACCCACCCCCGAGATCGGCGCGAGTGGCACGTCATGCGGGTCCGGACCGGCGTGGTGTGCGGCTCGACGCGATCACCGGCAGCGCGATGATCACCGAGCGGCGGGCTGCCGTCGTCACCACGGTGGTCGTGGTGCTGCTCGCCGTGGCAGGTGTGTACGCGTTGTGGCCGCGCACCACAACGCCGCCGCCCACACCCCCCACCGCCGCGGCCGCGCCCGCCGCAGGAGGACAAGGCGCGGCGGGCGAGCTGCCCGAGGCCCGATTGGCCGAGCCGCGCGCGACCGCTGCGCTCGCCCCGTGCCCGGCGCCGAGCGGCGCCCCGCCCGCGGGCCCGCTGGCGGGGGTGCGTGTGCCGTGCCTCGGCGCGCCGGGCGTCGTCCACCTCGGAGCCGCGCTCGCCGGGCACGTCACGCTCGTGAACGTGTGGGCCTCGTGGTGCGGCCCCTGTCGGGCCGAGCTGCCCGTTCTCGCCCGCTACGCCGCCACCCCCGGCGCGGCGCCCGTGCTCACCGTCGACTCCGCCGACGACCCGGCCGCCGCCCTCGCGCTGCTCGGCGAGCTGCGGGTGCGCCTGCCCGCCGTCGCCGACACCGACGGCGCCGTCACCCGTGCGCTGCGGATGCCGCCCGGCCTACCGCTGTCCTACGTCGTGCGCGCCGACGGCAGCGCCGCCCTCGTCGACCCGCCTGTGCCGTTCACCAGCCCGGAGGAGGTCGCCGCGGCCGTGGCCCGCCTGACGTAACCCCGAGCCGGACGCCCATCACCGGAGACTTCGCTGCGGTCACCGGCCCCCTTGACCGGCGGCCCGCCCACCCGATGTCGTAAAGCTGCCCCTACGCCCGAAGACCCGGCGACGTCACCGCTCCATCGTGGCCCCGGCGCGCACGCGGCCGCACCCAACAGGCAAAGTGGAATGGTGAGCACGCTCGAACCGGAGGCCGCGCCCCACTGGCTGCGACCGCTGCTCGACCGGCTCGCGGACGTCGACCGCTACGACCTGCTCCCCCACCACCTCGAACCGCCGCCGCCCGACGCGCGCCGCGCCGCCATCCTCATGCTGTTCGGCGAGACCCCGGCCCACGGCCCGGACGTGCTGCTCGCCGAGCGGGCCAGCACCCTGCGTTCCCACGCAGGCCAGGTCTCCTTCCCCGGTGGCGGCACCGAATGCGGTGACTCCGGCGCGATCGCCACCGCACTGCGCGAGGCCGAGGAGGAGACCGGCCTCGACCCGTCCGGGGTCGTCCCGCTCGCGGTCCTGCCGGAGCTGTACCTGCCGCCGTCGGGCTTCGCGGTCACCCCGGTGCTCGCGCACTGGGCGCGCCCGAGCCGGGTGCACGCCGTCGACCCCGGCGAGACCGCCACGGTCGTGCGCGTCCCGCTCGCGGCGCTGGCCGATCCGGCCAACCGGCTGCGGGTGGGTCACCCGTCCGGCTACATCGGAGCCGCGTTCATCGTCTCGGGGCTGTTGGTGTGGGGCTTCACCGCGGGCATATTGTCCGCGCTGTTGGATCGCGGTGGCTGGGCGCGCCCCTGGGACACGACCAGGGTCCTCGACCTGGATGAGGCGTGGCGCACCGCCCGGGCGGATCGTCAGGAGATCGCGGGGCCATGAGCTGGGTCGATCTCGTCGTCGTCGCCCTCGCGCTGCTCGCGGCGATCTCCGGGTGGCGGCACGGCATGGCGGTGGCGCTGTTGTCGTTCGTCGGCGTGCTGGGCGGGGCGATCATCGGGGTGCGCGTGGCCCCGTTGCTCGCCGAGGGGATCACCAGCACGAACACCCGGGTGATCGTGAGCGTCGCGGTGGTCGTGATGCTCGTCGTGCTCGGCGAGACCACCGGCGTGTTCCTCGGCCGCCGGGTGCGCGACCGCATCACCGGCGAGCGCTTCCTGGTCGTCGACTCCACCCTCGGCTCCGTCCTGCAGGCGCTCGCGGTGGTCGTGGCGGCATGGCTGGTGGCGTTGCCGCTGGCCACGGCGAGCCTGCCCGGCATCGCGTCGGGGGTGCGCGGGTCGCAGGTGCTCAGCGCGGTCGACTCCGTGATGCCGACAGCGGCCAAGCAGCTCCCCGCCGAGCTGCGCCAGCTCTTGGACAACTCCGGCTTCCCGGACGTCCTGAGCCCCTTCGCCCGCACGCCGGTCACCGCCACCGGGCCGCCCAACGCCGCGCTCACCCGCAGCCCGGCCGCCGCCGCCGCGCAGGCGAGCGTTCTCAAGATCCGGGGCAAGGCGCCGTCGTGCCAGCGGCAGCTGGAGGGCTCGGGCTTCGTCTTCGCACCCGAGCTGGTGATGACCAACGCCCACGTCGTGGCGGGCACCGACGCCACCGCGGTCGAGGTGGTCGGGCGCCGCAACCGCATCAGCGAGATGCCGGCACGGGTCGTCTACTACGACCCGAAGGTCGACGTCGCCGTGCTACGCGTGCCCGGTCTCAACGCCGAGCCGCTGCGCTTCGCCGCCGACCCGGGCCGCTCCGGCGACGACGCGATCGTGCTCGGCTACCCGCTCGACGGCCCGTTCACGGTCACGCCCGGCCGCATCCGCCAGGAGATCAACCTGAAGGGCCCGGACATCTACGACACCGGCGAGGTGAGCCGCGACGTCTACACCGTGCGCGCCACCGTGCGCTCCGGCAACTCCGGCGGCCCGATGATCGACCCGGCAGGCGAGGTCACCGGCGTGGTCTTCGGCGCGGCGCTGGACGACCCGGAGACCGGGTTCGTGCTCACCGTCGGGCAGGTGGAGGTGGCCGCGCAGGCCGCGCCGAACCGCAGCGCTGCCGTCGACACCGGGCCCTGCGCGGAGTAGCTACCGGGTGACGGTCTCGTTCCGGCCCGGGCCCACCCCGATCGCGCTCACCGGCGCGCCCGTCAGCTCCTCGATCCGCTCCACGTAGTCCCGCGCGGCGGCGGGCAGCTCGTCGAACGCCCGGAACGGCGACAGGTCCTCGAACCAGCCCGGCATCTCCTCGTAAACCGGCACGGCGTGGTGGAGGTCGCTCTGCGTCATCGGCATGTCGTCGACGCGCCGACCGTCGATCTCGTAGCCGACGCAGATCGGCACCCGCTCCAGGCCGGAGAGGACGTCGAGCTTGGTGAGGAAGAAGTCGGTGATGCCGTTGACCCGCGCGGCGTAGCGCCCGATCACGGCGTCGAACCAGCCGCAGCGCCGCGGACGGCCGGTGGTCACGCCGACCTCACCGCCGACCTTCCGCAGGTGCTCGCCCATCGCGTCGTGCAGCTCGGTCGGGAACGGGCCGGAGCCCACGCGCGTCGTGTACGCCTTGAGGATGCCGATCACCCGGTCGAACCGGGTCGGCCCGATGCCCGACCCGACGGCCGCGCCGCCCGCCGTCGGGTTCGAGCTGGTGACGAACGGGTAGGTGCCGTGGTCGACGTCCAGCAGCGTGCCTTGCGAGCCCTCCAGCAGCACGGTCTCGCCGCGCTCGAGGGCCTGGTTGAGCAGGAGGCGGGTGTCGGCGATCCGGTCGGCGAAGCGGCGACCGTGGGCCAGCACGTCGTCCACCACGGTGTCGACGTCCAGCGCGCGCCGGTTGTACACCTTCACGAGCACCTGGTTCTTCAGGTGCAGCGCCGCCTCGACCTTCTGGTGCAGGATCTTCTCGTCGAGGAGGTCGGCCACGCGCACGCCGACGCGCGACACCTTGTCCTGGTACGCCGGGCCGATCCCGCGGCCCGTGGTGCCGATCTTGGCCTTGCCCAGGAAGCGCTCGGTGACCTTGTCCATCTCCACGTGGTACGGCATGATCAAATGCGCGTCGGCGCTGATCAGGAGCTTGCTCGTGTCCACGCCGCGGCTCTCCAGGCCCGCCAGCTCGTCGAGCAGCACGCCGGGGTCGACGACCACTCCGTTGCCGATCACGTTCGTGACGCCGGGCGTGAGGATGCCGGACGGGATGAGGTGGAGCGCGAAGTCCTGGCCGTCGGGCAACACGACCGTGTGACCGGCGTTGTTGCCGCCCTGGTAGCGCACCACCCACTGCACCTGGCCGCCGAGGATGTCGGTGGCCTTGCCCTTGCCCTCGTCGCCCCACTGGGCGCCGATCAGGACGATCGCAGGCATGTGACACTCCCCTTGATGAACACGTTGGACGCCGGTCCGGTGCTGCTTACCTGCGGCGATCACCACGGTAGTCGCGCGCTCGCCGCCCTTCCTACCGTGGTCCTCCCGTCGTGTCCCGGCCGGGCCGAGCTCGACCCGGTGCTGCGCGAGCTCACCGCGCGGCGGCTGGTCGTGGCGGGCACCGACGCCGATCTCGCGGCCGTGCTCGGGCGGCTCCTGCGGCGCGAACGGCTGGACGTCGAGGTGGCGTACGTCCCGCGTGGACGGTCGGCGGCGGCCGGGGCGTGGGGGCTGCCGCGGGACACGTCGGCGTTGGCGCTCGACGGGGTCGCCGCCCCCGTCCCGCTGGTCCGCGACGACGCGGGCGGCGTGCTGGTCGGCCGGGCCGAGGCGCGGCTGCGGGGCGAGGTGTACTGCGACGAGACGCTCGTGTTGCGCGGGGCCGGGCAGGTGGTCGTCCAGGCGGGGCCGGACGGCATCGCGGTGCGGGCGAGCCGCACGGGCCGGGCGCCGGACGGGCGCACCCGCGCCGTGCCGCCCCGCGCCCCCGCCGGGCGGGGCTCCGCCGTCGGGCGGGCCGTGCAGTTCGGCGGGGAGTCGTTCACGCCCGTGCTGGACGGGGTGTCGCACCCGCGCGCCGTCACCCGGTGGGCCTGGTACCGGCACACGGCCGACTGGCTGCTGGTCCGCCCCTGACCGAAGGTGAGTCGCACGATCGGACACCGCGTGTTGGGAGATCGGCCGGGGTGTATTGGGCGATCCGCCACGGGCCCGCATCCGCGGTCGACGCGCGCGACCAACGAACCCGATCGGATGCCCAAATCACCCCGCCCGATCGTGCGACTCACCGCGGCGAGATGCCCGACTCACCCCGGCAAAATGCACGACTCACCGCGGCGACATGCCCGACTCACCCCGGCGAAAGGTACGACTCACCGCGGCGAAACGTACGACTCACCGGTCAGGCGGCGGGGCGTTCGTGGTACCGGTCGACGTACTCCTGCTGGGAGAGGGCGGCGATCGCGGCCATCACCTCGTCCGTCACCGCGCGCCGGATCACCGTGGAGCCGCCGAGGCCCTCGTAGCGGGCGAAGTCGAGCGGCGCGCCGTACCGCACCGTGACCCGGTGCAGCCGCGGGAACCGCGCCCCGATCGGCTGGACGCGCTCGGTGCCGAGCAGCGCCACCGGCACGACCACCGCGCCCGTGGCCAGCGCAAGGGCCGCGACACCGGTGTGCCCGCGGTGCAGCCGTCCGTCGAGCGAGCGGGTGCCTTCGGGGTAGATGGCGAACGCGCCGCCCGCGTCGAGGACGGTGCGCGCGGCGTGCAGGGCGGCGAGGCCCGCCTTGGCGTTGCCGCGGTCGACCGGCACGTAGCCCAACGCCCGCAGGAACGCGGCCAGCGCCCGACCGCGCGGCCCGCGCCCGGTGAAGTACTCGGCCTTCCCCAGGAACGACACCGGCCTGCCCGCCGTGAGCGCGATGGCCGCGGTGTCGACGGCCGCCCGGTGGTTCGCGGCCAGGATCACCGGACCCCGCCGTGGCACCCCGTCGGCGCCCTGCACGACCGGCCGGTAGAGCAGCCTGCACAGCGGAGCGAGGATCCAGCGCACGAGCAGATGCACGGGCCGGGAACGGCCGGCGCGGGCCGCGGGGTTCCAGGGGCCGCGAGGACCACCCGGACGGCCCACTACGCGGCGGTAATCCCCAACGCGGCCGGGGCGGCGGGATCGGAGTCGGCGAGGAGGTCGAGCGTGCGCTGCGCCTCGTCCGCCTCCCCGATCGCCGCGGCCGCGCGGTGCAACGCCCCGAGCGCGCGCAGGAACCCCTGGTTGGGCACGTGCGCCCACGGCACCGGCCCGAAGCCCTTCCAGCCGTTGCGGCGCAGCTGGTCCAGGCCCCGGTGGTAGCCCGTGCGGGCGTAGGCGTAGCCGGTGATCACGATCTCGTCCTGCAGCGCGCTTTCGGCCAGAACGGCCCAGGCGAGGCTGGACGTCGGGTGGGCGGCAGCGACCTCCGCGGGTTCGACGCCGCCGTCGAGCAGCGCGCCCGCCGGGTCTTCGGGCAGCAGGGTGGGTTCCGGTCCGAGCAGGTTGCCGTGCGGCGTCATGCCGCCCATCCTGCACCTATGACCTCAGCGCAGTTCGAGAAGATCCGCACCGGCCGCGGCTTCCTCGCCGCGCTCGACCAGAGCGGCGGCAGCACCCCGAAGGCGCTCGCCCAGTACGGCGTGCCCGAGGACTCCTGGTCCGGCGACACCGAGATGTTCGACGCCGTGCACGCCATGCGCACCCGGATCATCACCGATCCGGCGTTCACCGGCGAGCGCGTGCTCGGCGCGATCCTGTTCGAAGACACCATGGATCGGCAGGTCGAGGGCCGCGACACCGCCGAGTACCTGTGGGACGTCAAGGGCGTGGTGCCGTTCCTCAAGGTCGACAAGGGCCTCGCGGACGAGGCCGACGGCGTGCAGGTGATGAAGCCCATCGACGGCCTCGACGCCCTCCTCGCCCGCGCCGTCGAGAAGGGCGTCTTCGGCACCAAGATGCGCTCGGTGATCAAGACGGCGGACGAGAAGGGCGTGAACGCGATCGTCGAGCAGCAGTTCACGATCGGCGGGCAGATCGCGGACGCCGGGCTCGTGCCGATCCTGGAGCCCGAGGTCGACATCCACAGCCCCCAGAAGGCCGAGGCCGAGAAGCTCCTGCACGCCGGGATCACGAAGCACCTCGACGCGCTGCCCGAGGACCGGCACGTGATGCTGAAGCTCAGCCTGCCCAGCGTGGACGACTTCTACTCCGACCTCGTGGCCCACCCGCGGGTGCTGCGCGTGGTCGCGCTGTCGGGCGGCTACTCCCGCGAGGAGGCCGACGAGATCCTCGTGCGCCAGCACGGCGTGATCGCGAGCTTCTCCCGGGCGCTGGCCGAGGGTCTCTCGTTCCAGCAGACCGACGAGGAGTTCCACGCCACGCTGGACGCCGCGATCGCCGAGATCTACGCCGCCTCAAACACCTAGCGACGTCCCCGTCGAGCGCAGGTTCTCGCACGCCTCGACGACGCGGTCGGCCATCGCGGCCTCGGCGATCTTCATGTAGGTGCGGGGGTCGTAGGCCTTCTTGACGCCGACCTCGCCGTCGACCTTCAGCACGCCGTCGTAGTTCGTGAACATGTGCGCGGCGATCGGCCGGGTGAAGGCGTACTGGGTGTCGGTGTCGACGTTCATCTTGACGACGCCGTAGCTCAGCGCTTCGGCGATCTCGGACGGCAGCGAGCCCGAGCCGCCGTGGAAGACCAGGTCGAACGGCTTGGAGCCCGGGGCGAGGCCGAGCTTGGCCGTGGCCACGTCCTGCCCCTCCTTGAGGATCTCCGGGCGCAGCTTGACGTTGCCCGGCTTGTACACGCCGTGCACGTTGCCGAACGTGGCGGCGAGCAGGTAGCGGCCCTTGTCGCCCGCGCCGAGGGCGTCGACGGTGGCCTCGTAGTCGGCCGCCGAGGTGTACAGCTTCTCGTTGATCTCGTTGGCGACGCCGTCTTCTTCGCCGCCGACGACGCCGATCTCCACCTCGAGGATGATCTTCGCCTTGGCCGCGAGGTCGAGCAGCTCGGCCGCGATCGTGAGGTTCTCGTGCAGCTCGGTGGCCGAGCCGTCCCACATGTGCGACTGGAAGAGCGGGTTCGCCCCGCGGTCGACCCGCTCCTGGCTGACGGCGAGCAGCGGCCGGACGTAGGTGTCCAGCTTGTCCTTGGGGCAGTGGTCGGTGTGCAGCGCCACGTTGATCGGGTACTTCGCCGCCACGACGTGCGCGAACTCCGCCAGCCCGACCGCCCCGGTGACCATGTCCTTGACCTTCGTGCCGGACAGGAACTCCGCCCCCCCGGTGGACACCTGCACGATGCCGTCGCTCCCCGCCTCCGCGAAGCCCCGCAGCGCGGCGTTGAGGGTCTCCGTGCTGGTGACGTTGATGGCCGGGTAGGCGAACTCGCCCGCCTTGGCCTTGTCCAGCATCTCGTTGTAGATCTCGGGGGTGGCGATGGGCACGGTGGGACCTTCCGATTGGGCAGGTTCGTCGAAGGGCCAGTATTCCGCACCACTACCATCGTGCTCATGGACGGCGCCTGGGGTGGGAACGCCGTCGAGCAGACGCTCAGCAGGCTGCGCGCGCTCGACGCGCGACCGTGGCCTGCACCCGATCCGAGCGCGACACCGCGCACGCTCGCGGATCTCTACCGTGAGCACCGCACCCGCATGGTGCGCTTGGCGTCGCTGCTCGTCGACGACCCCAACACCGCCGAGGACGTCGTCCAGGAAGCGTTCGCGGGGCTGCACCGGCACTGGGGCGAGCTGCGCGACGAAGCGGCCGCGCTCGGCTACCTGCGCACCGCCGTGGTCAACGGCTCCCGCTCGGTGCTCCGGCGCAGGCGCACCGCGCGCGACTACGTGCCGCCGCACCAGGTCAACGCCCGCTCCGCCGAGTCGCTCGTGATGCTCTCGGCCGAGCACCAGGCCGTCGTCAACGCGCTGGCCACGCTGCCGCCCCGGCAGCGCGAGGTGCTCGTGCTGCGCTACTACGGCGGGCTGTCCGAAGCGGAGATCGCCGAGGCCACGGGCATCACCCGCGGCACGGTGAAATCGACGGCGAGCCGGGCGCTCGACGCCGTCGGCCGTGTGATGAACCCCCGGGCTGGCCTCTGATGGCCGCCCCGGCGCCGGAGCAGCGGCTGGCCGAGGCGTTGCGCCTGCAGGCCAGCACCGGTGTCGTGCGGCAGGCCCGCGGCGGACACCGCGCGGAGGCCCCGCCGCCACCCGGGATGCGCCTGGCCACCGCGCTCGCGATCGCCTTCCTCGTGGGCGTTTTGCTGGGCACGACGCTGGCGTTGGTCTCGCTGCTGCTGCCCGGAGTGCTGCCCGGCACGGCCTGATCGGTACCCTCGGGTGCTGTGACGACCACCTTCATGGCGATCGGACCCTCGTGGCTGCAACCCGACACGATCATCTCCTGGCTCGGCCCCTGGGCGCTCGTCGGCGTGGCGGCGATCATCTTCGCGGAGTGCGGCCTGCTCATCGGCTTCTTCCTGCCGGGTGACTCCCTGCTGTTCACGGCGGGTCTGTTCGCCGTGTCCGAAGCCGGTCTGGGCGGCGTGCCGCTGTGGGTGGTGTGCCTGGTGCTGGTGGTCGCCGCGTTGGCGGGCAACGTCTGCGGCTACTGGATCGGCCGGTTGAGCGGGCCTGCCATCTTCGACAAGCCGCAGTCGAAGCTGTTCAAGCCCAAGCACGTGGCCCGCACGCACGAGTTCTTCGAGAAGTACGGCAACCGGGCGATCGTGCTCGGCCGCTTCGTGCCGATCGTGCGCACGTTCATCACGGTGATGGCGGGCGTCGGCAAGATGCCCGCGAAGCGCTACTTCACCTACTCGCTGATCGGCGGCGTGCTGTGGGCGGCGGGCGTCACCCTGCTCGGCGCGTGGCTCGGCCAGTTCGCCTTCGTGCGGAGCAACATCGAGATGATCCTCATCCTCGTGGTGTTCCTGTCGATCGTCCCGATCATCGTCGAGCTGGTGCGGGCGCGGCGCGGCAGCAAGGGCGCGCACGCCGCCTAACGCGGCAAGCGCGCGGCCGCTTCGAGCACCATCCAGCCGGAGAGCTGCACCGAGAGGTCGGCCTCGGCGACACCGCGGCGCGGGGTGAGGGCCGGGCGGCTCCACTCGGCGGAGAACACCGGCCCGCACCGCCCGTCCAGCCTGCCCCGCCACACGGCGTCGGCGCTGGCCAGCACGATGCGGGCGGCGGCGTCGGTGAGTTCGGGCCTGCGCAGCGCCGCCACCACGAGGTAGCGGGCGAGGATGCCCGCGAAGAGCCCGCCGTCGCCGCCGCCGCAGCCGGGCAGCACGCCGTCGGAGCGGGCGAGGCGGTGGGTCACGGCGTCGACGAGCGCGACCGCGCGGTCGCCCCAGCGGTGGTGACCGTCGCGGGCCGCCAGCTCGACGCACGCGCCCAGGTACACGCCCTGGCAGTAGGTGAAGATGCGCCGGTCGACCGCGGAGACGGAGCCGTCGGGGCCCAGGCGCACCCCGTCGCACACGAGGCCGGTGTCGGGGTCGACGAGCGTCTCGGCCACCCAGTCGGTGATCGCGGCGGCGAACTCGATCTGGCCTTCGCGGGCCAGCAGGATCGCGGCGGGCCCGTTGGCGGGCGCGTTCTTGACCCGGCCGTCCGCCCCGCCGCCGTGGCGCCACCAGATGCCGCCCCCGCCGTCTTCGGTCCAGCCGCGGTGCAACTGCCGGGTGACCGCCGCCAGCACCCGGTTGTCCCGCGCGAGCGTGCCCGCGCGCTGGACGGCGAGGCCGAGCCAGGCGACGTCGTCGTAGAACGGGTTGGTCCAGCGGCCCCCGTTGCGCAGGCGCACGCTGCGGGTGAGCGTGGCGATGGTGGCCGCGCGCCGCGGGCGCGGGTCGCGCAGCTGGGCGTCGACGAGGCAGTCGAGCAGGTGCGCCTGCCACCAGTAGTGCCACGGGAACGGCGGGGCGGGCATCCGTCGCGGCCAGCGCACCCGGCCGATGCGGGTGCCGGGGAGCACACCGGCGATCGGGCGCAGGTGCCTGCGGACGACGGCCTGCTCGGCCACGGCCGCGCGGCAGCCCCAGTCCACATCGCCGTCGTGCACGACCGACAGTCTGCCCTCAGAAGTGGTTCAACAGGTCGGGGAACCGCGCCAGGTGCAGCACTCCCCGGTCGGCCGGGTCGATCTCCTGCTCCTCGAGCGACCACGTGTACGGGTGCGGGATGAACACCG
>DATAOO010000083.1:0-3760 GCA_036265695.1 Pseudonocardia sp.
CGCCGCCGGGGCGTCTCGGCGCTCACCGGGATGCTCGCGCTCACCGCGGGCGGCGCGTCGGGCCTGGTCGCCGTCACCCGCGAGCTGGGCGGCGACGAGCGGGTGGTCGCCGTCGTGCAGTACCTGCGCGTCGTGCTGGTCACGGTGTCGATGCCGGTGGTGGCCGGCGCCGTCTACGGAGCGTCCGCCGACGCCGTCTCCGGCCCGGAGGCCGCCGGGGCGCCGTGGTACCTCGGGCTGCTGCTCACGGTGGTGTGCGGGGCCGTCGGCGTCCCTCTCGCCCGGGTGCTGCGGATCCCCGCGGGTGGGCTGCTCGGCCCGATGACCGTGGCGCTGGTGCTCACGCTCACCGGGGTCGCGGGCGGTGCCGTCCCGCCGTCGGCGCTGGTCGAGCTCGCCTACGCGGTGATCGGGTGGCAGGCCGGTGTGCGGTTCACCCGGGAGAGCCTGCGGGTGGTGGCCGGGCTGCTCCCCGCGGCCGTCGCGCTCATCGCGGCGGTCGTGGCGGCGTGCGCGGCGCTGGGCGCGCTGCTGGCGCGGCTCACCGGGGCCACGCCGCTCGAGGGCTATCTCGCCACCACCCCCGGCGGGATCTACGCGGTGCTGGCGACGGCGATCTCCTCGGGTGTCGACGTGGCGTTCGTCGTCGCGGTGCAGGTGCTCCGGGTCGTCGTGATGCTGCTCGTGGCGCCGGCGATCGCCCGGTGGGCCGCAGTCCAACGGTGACACCTGCGGCGGCCGCGTGTTTCTGCGATATTGCGTGCCGTGGAGCTGCACGGGGAGACCAGCGGCCCGCCGGCTCACCTCGTCCTCGAGGCCACGGACGCCGCGGCGTTCGCCTCGCTGCGCCGACCCTCCACCCCGCGCGCCGAGCGGTACGCGCTGGGGCGACAGCTGCGGAAGCGCGCGCCGCGCTCGGCCCTGGGTCGTTGGAAGCCTCCCTCCGACCGGCTCGACCCCGTCGACCTCGTGAAGGTCACCAACCATGGCCGGGTCACGCGGCTCGTGCCGGTGCGGATCGGCCGGATGTCGGCCTCGCCGTTCGCCTTCCTGCGCGGTGCGGCGGCCATCATGGCCGAGGACTTCGCGAGCCTGCCTGCGACCGGCATCCTGCCCGTCATCTGCGGTGATGCCCACCTGAGCAACTTCGGCTTCTACGCCTCCCCCGAGCGGGACCTGGTCTTCGACCTGAACGACTTCGACGAGGCGCACCCCGGGGCGTGGGAGTGGGACGTGCGCCGGCTGGTCGCGAGCGTCTGGATGGCCGGGCGGCAGAACGGCTCGACGGAGGCGCAGTGCGGCGACGCGGTGGCCCGCTGCGTGTGCGCCTACCGCGACCACCTCGCGAACCTGGCCGAGCAGCCCCTGCTGGAACGCGCCTACGAGCGGGTCGACCTCGACCGGCTGCGCGGCGCCGCGACCGATCCGGCGACCCTGCAGGAGATCGAGCGGGCCGCACGTCGCGCGCGCCGCAAGACCAGCGACCGCGCGCTGCCCCGGTTCACCGAGGGCGGCGGGGTCGACGGTGATCGGCGGATCGTCGCGGACCCGCCGCTCATCACGCGGCCCGACGACGCCCAGTACGAGCGGCTCGTCGAGTCCCTCGACGGCTACCTGCGCACGGTGTCTACCCAGTGGGCGCGGGTGCTCGGCGGCTACCGGGTGGTCGACATCGCGCACAAGGTGGTCGGCGTCGGGTCGGTCGGGTTGCGCGCCTACCTCGCGCTCTGCGTGGGCAGCAGCTCGGACGACGTGCTGTTCCTGCAGCTCAAGCAGGCCCGCCGATCGGTGGTGGCCCGGTTCGTGCACGGCGACCAGGCCTGGCACGCCCACCAGGGCCAGCGCGTGGTGGAGTACCAGAAGGCGCTGCAGACGGTCTCCGACCCGCTGCTCGGCTGGACCTCCGTCGGCGACCGGCAGTACTACGTCCGCCAGTTCCGCGACATGAAGGGCGCGGTGGTCGTGGACGGCCTCGACGCGGCCGCGCTGGCCGACTACGCCGGGGTGTGCGGGTTGCTGCTGGCCAAGGGTCACGCCCGCACGAGCGGCGCGTCGATGATCGCGGGCTACCTGGGACGTTCGGACAAGGCGGTCATCGCGCTGTGCCGGTTCGCGCGCCGCTACGCCGACCAGACCGAGCGCGACCACGCCGACCTGCTCGACGCGATCCGCCGCGGCGTCCTCCCGGCCGAACCCGGTGTCTGAGAGGGCGCGAACGGGTGATCCCATGATCCATTCCGCGCGCGGGGTGTCCCGAGGGTGGCATGCGGAGCACACTGGCAACCAGCACGCACAGCTATACCGCGCTCACGTGACGTCGCAACAAACGGATCCGCGCACCGCTGCCCAGAGCATCGACGTCTCGAGCCCTGGAGGGCCGAATGTCCACGACCACCCTGTCCCGCCCGCGTACGCGCCACGACGGCGCCCTCGTCGTGGTCGGGCCCGGGGAAGCCGGCCGGACGCAGACGGAACCGAAGATGCCGGGCTGGGCGGAGGCCTTGGCCCGCCTGTGGGGCTGGCAGCTGCGCTGGTACACCGGGCTGGGTCCGGCGGCCGCGGCCGCCGCTGCGGCGCCGGGGCTTCGCGCGCTGCTGCTGCGCCCCGACACGCCCACCTTCGCCACGCACGGGGAGGGGCGGCGGCCGCACGTCGTCGCCGCGCTGCAGGATCTGCCGGACGACGCGGCGGTGGTCAAGGACGCCGTGCGCTGCGCGGCCGGCTGCGGGGCGGCGCTGACCTTCGTGCACGCCGTGCCCCGCTCGTTCGGCCAGCGCAGCGTGGACCTCGACAAGGCCGTCGCGCACGGCATACGCCTGCTCGACACCGCCGTCCGGCAGGCCACCGCCCAGGCCGTGCGGCTGCACGCCGAGCTCATCCCGAGTACCCAGCTCCTGCGGGTGCGTCCGCACGAGCTCGTCGGGGAGGAGCTCGATGCGGACCTGCTGGTGGTCGGCGGGCCACGGACCGAGCACGGGGCGACCGAGCGCCGGGGGTCGGTCCAGCCCGGCGGCCTGGGGCTGGTCACGCACAGCGCCCTGCACCACGCCCCGTGCCCGGTGCTGCTGACCCCGCGCTAGGTCGGGCCGCGTGGATCGATGACGTCGCTCGTGCGGGGTGAGGTCGTTGCGGTGCATCGAAGCGGCGCTCACACCTTCAGCAAGGGGCGAGCAAAAGCGATCACGCTGCTCCAGGGGCTCGGCGTGGAGGGCGACGCACACTGCGGCGCAACGGTGAAGCACCGATCACGCGTGGCCGTCGACCCCTCCCAGCCCAACCTCCGCCAAGTGCATCTGATCCATGCCGAGCTCTTCGACGACCTCGGCCGGGCCGATTTCGACGTCGGCCCAGGTGATCTGGGAGAGAACATCACCACGAGCGGGCTCGGTCTTCTCGAGTTGCCGGCGGGCACTCGGCTCGTCATCGGTGAAGCGGTGATCTGCGTGACGGGGCTGCGCAACCCGTGCCGGCAGATCGATGACTTCCGGGCGGGCCTGCTCAAGCAGGTGCTCCGCCGGGCCGGCAGCGGACGGATCGAACGACTTGCCGGGATCGTGGGCACCGTCGCGCGAACGGGCAGAGTCGGTCCCGGAGACACGATTGCGGTGCAGCTTCCGGCCGAGCCGCGCTACCCCCTCACACAGGTCTGACGGCACAGCGGCACGCGAACGCCGCCGTCGCTTGGTCGCCCGCGGCGGCCCCCACCCGCGCGCCTTCCGTGCTGCCGCACGCCCAACGTGACCGTCGCACCCGCTGCAAC
>DATAOO010000084.1:0-9605 GCA_036265695.1 Pseudonocardia sp.
CGAGGGGATCCCGGCGAGGTCGTGCAGGAAACGGCGCAGGACCTGCTGGCCGTGCGGTGAGTGGCCGACCTCGGGGTGGTACTGGACGCCGGCGAGCCGCCGCTCGCGGTCCTCGAACGCCGCGACGGCCGCCCGCTCGGACGAGGCCGTGACCGTGAAGCCCTCCGGAGCCCGGACCACCGAGTCGCCGTGGCTCATCCAGACCGGGTGCCGGACCGGCAGCCCCTCGTGCAGGGAGCCGGAGTCGCCCGCGACGGTCAGCTCGGTGCGGCCGGACTCGCGGGTGCCGTCGTGGGCGACGTCGCCGCCGAGCGCCTGCGCCATGGCCTGGAAGCCGTAGCAGAGGCCCAGCACCGGCACGCCCGCCGTGAAGAGCGCGGGGTCGATGCGCCGCGCACCCTCGGCGTACACGCTGGCGGGCCCGCCGGAGAGGATCACCGCGGCGGGCTTGCGCGCGACGATGTCCTCCACCGACGTGTCGCCGGGGACGATCTCGGAGTACACCTGCGCCTCCCGCACGCGGCGGGCGATCAGCTGGGCGTACTGGGCGCCGTAGTCGACGACGAGCACCGTGGGCACCTGCACGGCCCCAGCGTAATCGGCGCGCTACACCGTCGGGCGCACCGGCGGCAGGGCCCCGCCGTGGGCGGCGCGGAGCACCGTCTCGAGCTCGCGGCGCAGGCCGTCCACCCCGGCCGGGCCGAGGGTGCGGGCCCAGCCGTCCTCCAGCTCGCCGTAGATCTATCGGCGACCCGCTCGACCAGCCCGACGCCGACCATCGCGTCGACCAACTTGGACACCGCCTGCTTGCTCGTGCCCAGCGTGGCGACGAGCTCCCGCAGCGAGATCGGGCCGTCGCGCAGGGCGAGCAGCACGAACCCGAACGCCTCCCGCACCTCGGTCCAGCCCCGGGCGACGAGCTCGCGGTGCAGGTCGTCGATGAGCAGGCGGTAGGCCATCGCGAGGAGGCGGGCCAAGGGGGTGCTCACAGGGCCCAGGGTGGCGTGAACGGCTCCCCGCCGGGCATCCGGGCCAGTCAACCATGTTGACGACATGAGCGTGTGGCAACCTTCGTCCATGGAGGAGGTGTGGCCGCCCGAGCTCGCCGCGCTGCTGGACCGCACGCCGCCCGCGGAGCTCGCCGCCACCACCCGACGCCTGCTCGCCGACGAAGCCATCACCTACCGCCCGCCCGGCGAGGACGAGCAGCCGTGGGCGCTCGACCCGCTGCCGCTCCCGCTCGCCGCCGCCGCGTGGGCCGAGCTCGAAGCGGGCGTCGCCCAGCGGGCGCTCCTGCTCGACCGGCTCCTCGCCGACCTCTACGGCCCCCGCCTCACGCTGCGCACCGGGCTGCTGCCGGTCGAGGTCGTGCTCGGCCACCCCGGCTACGTCCACGGCTGGGCCCGCGCCACGCCGCGCCCCCGCGAGCTGTTCCTCGCGGGCACCGACGTCGTGCGCACCCCCGACGGCTGGCGGGTGCTCGGCGACCGCGTGCAGGCCCCGTCCGGCGCCGGGTACGCCCTGGCCAACCGCCGGATCGTGAGCCGCGTGCTCGCCGCCGCGCGCCGGGGCGCCCAGATCCGCCGCCTCGGCCCCTTCTTCGACGCGATGCGCCGCGGGCTGGAGGAGCTCGCGCCCGCCGCCGACCGCGCCCGGATCGTGCTGCTCACGCCGGGCCCGCGGTCCGAGACGGCCTACGAGCAGGCGCTGCTCGCGTCGCGGCTGGGGTTCCCGCTCGTGCTGGCCTCGGAGCTGACCGTGCGCGACGGCCGGGTGTGGCAACGCGCGATGGGCGGCGCCGGGCGGCTGGAGCCCGTGGACGTGATCCTGCGCCGGGTGGACGCCACCTGGTGCGATCCGCTGGACCTGCGCCAGGACTCCCACCTCGGCGTGCCGGGCCTGCTGGAGGCGGCGCGGCTGGGCACGGTGACGATCGTCAACGGCCTGGGCTCGGGCGTCGCGGAGAACCCCGGGCTCCTGCCGTTCCTGCCCGCCGCGGCCCGCGCTCTGCTCGACGAGCCGCTCGCGCTGCCGGGCGCCCCGACCTGGTGGTGCGGGGAGCCCACCGGGCGCTCGCACGTGCTCACCCACCTCGCGGACCTGTTCGTCAAGCCGATCGCGCGCGGCGACGGGCGGCGCAGCGTCGACGGGGCGGCGCTCACCGCGGCCGAACGCGCCGAGCTGGCCGCCCGGATCGAGGCCGAGCCGCACGCCTGGATCGGGCAGGAGCCGCAGCGGCCGGGCACCGCGCCGGTCGTCGCCGCCGACGGGTCCCTCGACGACCGCCCGGTGGTGCTGCGCACGTTCGCCGTCGCCGTCGACGGGGGGTTCCGGGTTCTCCCGGGCGGGCTCGCGGAGGCGGGCCCCGTCGCGAAGGACGTCTGGGTCTCCGGGGCCACCGTGTCCGCGCCCTCGACGCCCTCGACGCCCTCGACGGGCGCCGAGGGTCCCCTGTCCCCGCGCGTGGCCGCCGACCTGTTCTGGCTGGGCCGCTACGCCGAGCGCGCGGAGAGCACGGCCCGGCTGCTGCGGGCGGTCGCCGACCGTTTCGCCGACTTCCGTTCCACTCCCGAACCCGCGGGCGGGGAGGCTCTCGACGTGCTGCTGCGGGCGGCCACCACCGTCACGACGACGCCGCCCGGCACCCCGCTGCACGACCTGATCACCGACCGGGACCTCCCGGGCTCGCTCGCCTACGCCGTGCACCGCCTGACCGGCGTGGCACGGGCCGTGCGCGAGCAACTGTCCACGGACACCTGGCTCGTGCTGGGGCGGTTGGCGGCCGTGCTCGACGAGGCCACCTCGACCAGTGACATCTCCGGCGCGCTCTCCCGCGTACTGGAAGGCCTGCTCGCGCTCGCGGGCCTCGCCGCCGAGAGCCACGTCCGCGACCCCGGCTGGCACCTCACCGACGCGGTCCGCCGGGTGGAACGGGCGCAGCACGTGGCCGCGCTGGTGGCCGCCACCCTGTGCGAGCCCGGGCTGCCCGTCGCCGACGGGCTCGTGCAGGAGTCCGTGCTGATCGCCGCCGAGAGCCTCATCACCGCCCGGCGCCGTCGTCGCACCGGCCTCGACGCCGTGCTGGAGCTGCTCATCACCGACCCCGACAACCCCCGCTCGATCGGCTACCAGGCCGACCGGCTGCGCCAGGACGTCGCGCGCGTGCCCGGGCCGGACGGCGGGGTGCTGGCCGCGCTCGTGGCCGTCGAGGGTCGGTTGGCCGGGCTGCGCCCCACCGAGCTCGCCCGCATCGGCCCGGACGGCACCCGCGACCGCCTCCGCGCCGCGTGCCTCGGCCTCGGGAGCGACCTCGCCCGGTTCGCCGAGGTGTTGGAAGGCACCCGGTTCGCGCCCGGGGCCCCGCTGCGGCCGCTCGGGCCGGTCGCGGTCGGGGGTGGCGGGTGAACACCTACCGGATCACCCACCGCACCACGTACGGCTACGACGACGAGGTCGGCGAGAGCTTCGGCCGCGCCCACCTCCTGCCCCGCGACCGGCCGGGCCAGACCTGCCTGGACGCACAGGTCACCGTCACACCGCGGCCCGCCGAGCTGCGCGAGCACACCGACTGGTTCGGCAACCGCGCCACCTACTTCGCCGTCATCGAGGACCACCGACGGCTGTCGGTGCTGGCCGAGAGCACGGTGGCCGTCGACGAGCGGCCGCCGCCCGCGACGACGCCGCCGTGGGAGACCGTGCGCGACCGGCTGCGCGGCGCCACCGACCCGCTGCTGCTGGACGCCCGGGGGTACGCGCTGCCGTCGCCGCGGCTGCCGGTGCACGCCGAGGTGGCCGCCTACGCGCGGGCGTCGTTCCCGGCCGGGCGACCGGTCGCCGACGCCGCGCTGGACCTCTGCGGGCGCATCCACCGCGACTTCCGCTACGCCAGCGGCTCGTCGACGGTCGGCAGCACCGTGCCCGAGCTGCTGGCCCGCGGCTCCGGGGTGTGCCAGGACTTCGCGCACCTGGCCGTCGCGGGGCTGCGGGCGATGGGGCTCGCGGCGCGCTACGTGAGCGGCTACCTGGAGACCACGCCCCCGCCGGGGCGACCGCGGGCGGTCGGCGCGGACGCCTCGCACGCGTGGGCGTCGGTGTGCACCGGCGCCGACTGGCTCGACCTCGATCCCACCAACGACCGGCTTACCGACGCCACCTATGTCGAGCTGGCGCACGGGCGGGACTACGCCGACGTCGCCCCCTTGAAAGGGGTGATCTTCGCGGACGCCGGGGAGGGTGTGATGGAGGTCGCCGTCGACATGATCCGCGTGGATCGGGGGTAGAAAGCCGCGTGCGTTCCTTCGCCTGCCCGGTCTGCGGTCACCTGGTCTTCTTCGAGAACTCGGTGTGCCTGCACTGCGGCACAGAGCTGGGCTACTGCCGTTCTCAGCGGGAGCTGGTCGCACTCGACGGGCACGTCCGCTGCGCCAACGCCGAGGTGGCGCGCTGCAACTGGCTGGTGGACGCGCCCGGCCTGCTCTGCGGCTCGTGCGCGCTCACCCGCACCCGGCCCGCCGACGCCGACCTCGACGCCATGGCCGCGTTCGCCGACGCCGAAGCGGCCAAGCGGCGGCTGGTCTACCAGCTCGACGACCTGGGCCTGCCCACCGACGGCGTCGCGTTCGACCTGCTGTCCTCGGCCGAGGAGCCGGTCACGACCGGGCACGCCGACGGCGTCGTCACGATCGACCTCGCCGAGGGCGACGACGCCCACCGCGAGGCACTCCGCGTGCAGCTCGCCGAGCCGTACCGCACGATGCTCGGCCACCTGCGGCACGAGACCGGGCACTACTACTGGACCGTGCTGGTCGAGCCCTCGCCGTCGCGGTTCCGGGAGCTCTTCGGCGACGAGCGGGCCGACTACGCCGAAGCCCTCCAGCGCCACTACTCCTCCCCCGCTCCCGTCGGCTGGGAGCAGGAGTACGTGAGCACCTACGCCACCGCCCACCCGTGGGAGGACTGGGCCGAGTCGTTCGCGCACTACCTGCACATCCGCGACACCCTGCAGACGGCCGCGGCGTACGGGATGCAGGTGCACGGGCGCGCCCCCCTGGACGCGACGCCCCGCGAGGACCCCGGCGGGTTCGCCGAGATCATCGACACCTGGCTGCCCCTGACCTACGCGCTCAACGCGGTGAACCGGTCGATGGGCAAGGAAGATCTCTACCCGTTCGTGCTCTCCGCGGCGGTGCTGGCGAAGCTGAAGTTCGTCCACGACCTGGTGACCGGCGTCCGCGTCTGATCAGCTCGCGCGCCTGCCGACCCGCGCGAGGGACCGGTCGACCAGCGTGAGGACGACGAAGGCGCCCGCCACCCCGACGAGGAACACGGCGAGGTGGTGCAGGCCGGGGCTGTCGGCGCGGGCGCCGAGGAAGCCGCCGCCCGCCGCCGAGGCGACGATCGCGCCGAGGTAGAAGAACGTGCGGAGCAGGGCCGCCGACGCGCCGATGCGTTCCGGATCGGCCTGGTGGTAGACGGCGTTCTGGTTGGCCAGGTTGACCAGCCCCTGCGGCACGCCCAGCACGACGGCGCACACGAGGATCAGCCAGATCGGGGAGGTGTCGCCGAACAGGAACAGCAGCGCGCATGCGACCGTCTGGGCCAAGGCGCCGACCACGAGCTTCCCGCGGATGCCCGTACGGCGACCGGTGATCGCCGCGACCGCGATCCCGATCCCGAAGACCGGCAGCAACACCAGCCCGGCCACCAGCGGGGGGAGCCCCCGCCCCTCCTCCAACCACTGGGTGAAGCCGTAGAGGAACGCGTAGGACACGACGGCCGCCAGCAGCGCCCGCGCATACGTGGCCAGCAGGGCGGCGTTGCTGCCGAACACCCGCAGGTCCAGGAAGGGCGTGGCCGTCCGCAGCTCGCGGAGGGCGAACGCGGCACCGGCCGCGACGGCGACCGGCGCGAGCCACCACCAACCCGGGTCCATGAGGAAGAGCAGCAGCGCTACGAGCGTGGCCGCGAAGAGGGCGATCCCGGACAGATCCATCCCGGGGGCCTGCCCGGTTCGCGCGAAGCGGGGCAGCCGCAGCGCCCCCAACAGCAGAGCGAGCGCGGCGAGCGGCACGTTGACCGCGAACACCGCCCGCCAGCCGCCGAGGCCGATCAGCAGCCCGCCGAGCGGGGGCCCGACCACGGCGATCGTCTGCGTCGAGACCGCGAGCAGCGTGAGGATGCCCGCCGGGCTGTCGCGCCCTGTGCGCTCCGCCTCGCGGCGGATGAGGTACATCGCCGCCGGATAGCCCGCGCACGTGCCGAACCCGAGCAACACGCGGGCCACCACGAGCACCCACAGCTGCGGCGCCAGCGCCCCCAGCACCCCCGCGAGCCCGACGAGCGTCGTGCCGATCAGGAAGAGCGGACGCGGCCCGTAGGTGTCGACGAGCCGCCCCACCACCGGCTGGCCGATGGCCGTCGCCAGGTAGAGCCCGCCGACCAGCCACGCCGTCTCCGCGGGCGGCGCACCGAACGCGATCCCGATCGGCACCAGCGCAACCGCGATCATGGACGAGTTGACCGGGTTCAGCAGCGCGCCCAGGATCATGGGCGGAACCAGCCTGCGGTCGAACGCGGCCGCGGGCTGCTGCCGCACGGCGCTCACCGCTGCACCAGCCGCTCCAGCAGCGCCGCGGCCGCGATCAGCGTCCGGCGTTCGGGCTCGGTGAAGTCCTCGTGCAGGCGTCGGGCCAGCCACTCGGCCCGCGCCTGCCGGTCGCCCACCGCGCGTTCACGCCCTGCGGCCGACAAGGTGATCAGCTGTCGGCGGCCGTCCTCGGGATCGGGGCGGCGCTCGATGAGGCCCGCCGCGTCGAGCGCGCCGAGTATCGCCGCCATCGACTGCGGCCGGACGCCTTCGGCCACCGCGAGCACGCTGGCCGAGGAGTCACCCTCCTTGGCGAGCCGGTTGAACACCGCCACCTGCGACGGGCTCAACCCGTCATCGGCCGCGACCTCGCGCAGCCGACGCCGGAGCCTGCCGACCACCCCACGCACGTCGGCCGACGCCCGCAGCGCCGACTCCGCGATCTCGTCCACCCCGTCGACGATAGACTTGTTCAGTTAAAACTGCACAGTCTGGACTGTCGAAATCAGGCGTCGCGCACGTAGCTGTAGCCGCCGATCTCCAGGTTGAGTGAGCGGTAGCCGTACAGCTCGGGCAGCTCGGTCACCGAGTAGCTGCTCGTCACGGACTTCCCGCTGAAGTAGAAGGTCAGCGTGCCGCTCTGGGCCACCGCGACGCCGGTGATGCTCCCGCCGGGACGGCGGATCAGGAACCGGCCGTCGGAAGCGAAGGTGTACGAGGTGTACGCGGTCTCGCCGCTGCTGCCGCCGCTCCAGGTGCCGACGAGGATCGCGGGCACGCTGCCCTGGATGACCGGTCGGGGACGGGGCGACGGGATCGAGCGTGGGGTGGTGCGGCGGGTCGGGGTGGTCGTGCGGATGGCGGACGTCTCCGTGGACCGGGAGGTGGCCGTCGGCGTGGACGTGACGCGATTGCCTGCGGGAACGTAAGGGTCGTAGTCGGTGGAGGAGCTGCCGCAGGCGCCCACGCCTGCGGCGACGACGACGGCGAGGGCGGCCAGCGCGGCACGCCGGAGGGTCTGTGTGGGGAGCACAGCAGCGAAGCTAATGCGCTGCATCACCCCGGGATATCGGGAAGACCCCTAGCAACCGGGCCCGCCCGACTGACATAGGAGTGCCCGGTCGGGGTGGTGGTACGTACGGTGTGCGGATGTCGGCCGCGGCCGTCGTGCACGAGCTCGACCCGCCAGCCCGGCAGCTCGCGGACGTGGTTGCCCCGGACGCACACCCCGCGCCCGTTGCCCAGACTGGTGGGGCCGCCCGCGCGGTAGGGGTGGATGTGGTCCAGGTGCCGTATCGGGGCGTCGCAGAACGGATCGCGGCAGCGGCCGCCGTCGCGGACCCGGATCAGGTGGGCGAGCACCCCGTCGAAACACCGGCGGCGGGGATCGGCGCCGACCAGGCCGCCCGCGGGCGTGGTGAACAAGCGGCGCCACCAGCGGCGGCCCCGGGTGTTGTCGAGGATGTCGTGGGCGATGGGAGCGGGGATCGGGCCGTGCCCGGTGACTTCCGCCGCGGCGCCGTCCGGGTCGATCAGCGCGTCGACGGGCAGCACGATGCCGACCTCGACGTCGACGTCTTCTGCGCGGGCTTGTCCGGTAACGCGTTCGACGAGCGTGTCGGCCATGATCTGGTCGCGGGTGCGGGCGTCGCCCGCGGCCACGACGGCGTCGGTGTGCTTGCGCAGCGCGGCCAGGCACGCCACGCCCTGCTCGACCGGCAGGAGGCCGCTGAGCACGCTCATCGTGTCGGGGGCGGGACGCAAACCGACCCGGCGGTCCTTCCGGGCGGTGCGACCCCGCGCCACGTACGCTGCGCGATCGGCCTCGTAGGTCAGCCGTCCCACCACCGCGGCCGCCCGCCGCGGCGACAGCTCCTCGATCCCGGCGGCGCAGATTTGCTCGTCGACCCGGCGGCGGCGCGCGGCGTCGAGGTGGCGGGTCTCGGACACGACGGCGGCGGCGATCTCCTCGCTGATCCGCCCGCAGGCGAGCAGATCGCGGACGCCGGGGAGGTCGAAGCGCAGGGCGCGGGCGATGCCGAGGCGGCGCGAGCCGTGGAAGGGCGAGACGCGGCAGGCCAGCCCGATCTGGTCGCCGATCCCCCGGCCGACCGCGGCCGGGTCGAGCCGGTCGTCGGCGATCTGCGCCTCGACCTGCGACCGCGCGAACGCGACGATCTCCGCCTGCTGCGCCGCGGCGAGCGCCCCGCGCATCCGCTCGAAGGCGGCGATCCGGTCGATCCGATCGGCGTCGGCGCCCGGAGCGGGGTCGGCGGCGAGCGCGCCGAGGCGAGCCAGCATCGCGGCGACCTCGGCCACGACGGCATCCACCTGCCCGCCTGCCTCATCCGATCGCATGTTCGAAGTATCGCACCCCGCACCGACGGTTTCGGAGTCGATCACAATCTGGTCGCGGCGCGCCGACGGCGGTTAACGCACGGTCACCATCGGCCGAGTCCCCGTCCACGAAGCTCCCCCGGCCGGACAGGGATCGACGATGAACCCACAGCAGCCGTACCCGCAGCAGCCCAACCACCAGCCCTACCAGCAGTTGACCGGGCAGCACCACGGAACCGGGCCCTACGGGCAGCAGTACGCACCCCAGCCGCCCGCACCGGCACCGAAGCGCCGCCGGATTTGGCCTTGGTTCCTGCTCGCAGTCGTCCTCGTCCCCGTCCTGGTCGTGGTGTCCTGCTCGGCATTGTTCGTCGGCGGCGTCACCGCGGTGCAGGACCAACGCCAGGGCGGCACCCTGCCGATCGGGCAGACGTTCACCTACAAGGACGGCACCGCCCTCACCGTTGGCGAGATCAAGCCCTACAAGTCGGACAACCCGTACAGCGTCACGAAGAGCGAGACGGCCTACCAGGGCACCGTCACGGTTGTGAATGGCAGCAAGAACCCGACGAACACCGCCACAGTGACGATCAACGTCGCCGTGGCGGGCACCGCCGCCGAGCGCGTCTACGACTCACTGCCTCCGACTCAAGACCTCGCACCTGGCCAGACCGCCGAGATC
>DATAOO010000085.1:0-2637 GCA_036265695.1 Pseudonocardia sp.
GGGCCCAAACCGGCACCCGCACCCGCGGCCAACCCCGCACCTGCGGCCAACCCGGCACCCGCACCTGCGGCCAACCCGGCACCCGCAGCCGCGCCCGCACAGCCACCGGCCGGTCCGGCGCTGGCGCCGGGGGCCGACCCGGCACCCGCAGGCTGTGCACGCGCGGCCGGCCTAGCGCCCGCGCCCCCGGTGCCGGTGCCCGGGGCCGACCCAGCACCCGCAGGCTGCGTCGGCGCGGCCAAGCCGGCGCCCGCGCCTCCTGGAGCCGCACCCGTCGGCGCACCCGCACCGGCAGCCGTCCCCGCCGCGGTTCCGTAGCCTGCGGTCCCACCCGCCGCGGCGTCCCGCGCCGGTCCAGCAACAGGCGCCGGCGTCTGGGGCAGCACCCGGGCCGACGCCGCAGCCCCGGGCGAAGTAAGCAGGCACACCCGCCCACCAGCGTCGGTCTCCCGGCGCTGGTGGGCGCTGAACAACTCGGGTGCGGCGGGGGTCTCCTCACCGCACCCGACTTCGCGCCCGTCCCGAGCCCGCCGGGCCGGAGTGCCGCAGACCCCTACCCGGTGCCGGGACCGCCGCCCGATGCCTGATCGGCTTCTGGCGGCCGGGCGTCGGGCGGCGGCGCGTCGGCGGCGGCGCGCAGGTTCGTGAGCAGCCGCGCCAGCTCCTCCCGGTCGGGGGGCGGCAGCCGGGCGAAGAGACTGCTCGCGCCGGTCTTGCGGGCGGACCGGATCGCCGCCGCCACCTCCTCACCTTGCGCGGTGAGGGCCACGAGCGTGGCGCGGCGGTCGGCCGGATCGGCCCGCCGCTCGACGAGCCCGCGCTCGGCCAGCGCGTCGACGACCTCCGTGGCCGACCGGGGCGCTATCCGCAGGCGCTCGGCCAGCTCACCCAGCCGCTGCGGCCCGCCGCGGCGCAGCACCGCCAGCGCCCTGGCCTGCGACGGTGTGACGTCCCACTCCGCCAACGCCTCCTGCGCCATGGCCCGCAGCCTGCGGCTCAGCGCCCAGAACGTGTCGACGAGGGGCTCGTCCGTTCCGTCCATGCTGACACCCTACCTCATTGTGAGGTAACCTCTTCATTGCAGCAGTCGAGAGGAGTCCCTTTGGCGCCCCGTCCCGGTCCCCGTCCCAGTCAACGCACCGTCACCCCCGCCGAGAAGGCGCAGGCCCGCAGCGTGTCGCTGCGCCGCATCAGCCGTCTCTTCCACCCCCACCGCCGCGCGATCGCGGGCGTCACCGCGATCATCGTCGCCTCGTCCGTGCTCGGCATGGCCTCGCCGTTCCTGCTCCGCGCCGTGATCGACACCGCGCTCCCGAACCGCGACCTGAGCCTGCTCGTCCTGCTCGCAGGCGGGATGGTGGCCGTCGCCGCGCTCACCGCCGCGCTCGGCGTCGTGCAGACCTGGGTGAGCACCCGCGTCGGGCAACAGGTGATGCACCACCTGCGCACCGACGTCTTCACCCACCTGCAGCGCCAGTCGATCGCGTTCTTCACCAAGACCCGCACCGGCGAGGTCCAGTCCCGGATCACCAACGACGTCGGAGGCCTGCAGTCGGTCGTCACGAGCACGGCGACCTCGATCGCGGCCAACCTGACCACCACGGTCGCCACGGCGGTGGCGATGGTCGCGCTGTCCTGGCGGCTTTCGCTGATCTCGCTCGTCGTGCTCCCCCCGTCGATCTGGCTGACGCGCCGCGTCGCGCGGATGCGGCGCGAGATCACCTCGGCGCAGCAGCGGGAGCTGGCCGACCTCAACGTCACCATCGAGGAGGGCCTTTCGGTCAACGGCGCGCAGCTCTCCCGCACGCTGGGCACCGGGCCCGCGCTCGTCACCCGCTTCACCGGCTCGTCCGAGCGCCTGATCGACCTGGAGCTGCGCTCCCAGCTCGCCGGACGCTGGCGCATGGCGTCCACCGGCGTGATCTTCGCCGCCATCCCCGCCGTGATCTACGTGGGCGCAGGCCTGCCCGGCACCACGCTGACAATCGGCACGCTCATCGCGTTCACCACGTTGCAGGGCGGTCTGTTCCGCCCGCTCACCTCCCTGCTGGGGATCGGCGTGTCGCTGGTCAGTTCGCTGGCGCTGTTCGCCCGCATCTTCGAGTACCTCGACCTGCCCGTCGACATCGACGACCCGGCGCACCCGGTGCCCGTCGACCCGGCGCGGGTGCGCGGCGACGTCCGCTTCGAGGGCGTGACGTTCGCCTACCCCGGCAGCGACCGCAACGCCGTCACCGACATCGACCTGGTGGCCCCCGCGGGCACGACGCTCGCGCTCGTCGGCGAGACCGGCTCGGGCAAGAGCACGCTCGCCGCGCTCGGCGCCCGCCTCTACGACCCCGACGCCGGACGCATCACGATCGACGGGATCGACGTGCGCGACCTGCGCCTCGCCGATCTGGCCCGCATCGTCGGCGTGGTCAGCCAGGAGACCTACCTGCTCCACACGACCGTGCGCGAGAACCTGCGCTACGCCAAGCCGCAGGCCACCGACGCCGAGATCGAGGACGCCGCGCGCGCCGCCCGGATCCACGACCTCATCGCCGACCTGCCCGACGGCTACGACACGGTGGTCGGCTCCCGCGGACACCGCTTCTCGGGCGGGGAGAAGCAGCGCCTCGCGATCGCCCGCACCCT
>DATAOO010000086.1:0-38057 GCA_036265695.1 Pseudonocardia sp.
CCAGGTACTCGGCCACGTCGGGCTCGGGGAAGAGCGTGGCGGTCGGCACGGCGCCCGGCGTGCGGGCCGCGAACTCGGTGACCCACTCGCTGAGCCAACGGCCCATGCCGGGCTTGTGCGGGTAGACCAGCGGGGCGAACGTGCGCACGCCGAGCTTGTCGAGCGTGGCCAGGCGCTCGGCCACCGACGTGCGGTAGTGGATCGGCCAGGCCATGCCGTAGTGCGCCTCGGCCGCGTCGAAGTAGCCCCAGACCTTGTCCATCACGCGGTCGGGCAGGAAGTGGGTGTGCACGTCGACCAGCCCGGGGAGGCCGAGCTCCGCGACGAACCCCGGGACGCCGGCGTCGGCCTCCGGCGCAGGGATCACCGCATCTCCCGGGCCCGCCCCTTGGCCGCGCGGCCGTAGGCCCGTTGGATCTCCCGGTCGGCGTCGCGCTTCGCGAGATCGGACCGCTTGTCGTAGGAGCGCTTGCCGCGCGCCAGCGCCAGCTCGCACTTCACCTTGCCGTCGGAGAAGTACAGCGACAGCGGCACGAGCGTGAGCCCGCCCTCGCGGATCTTGCCGATGAGCCGCTCGATCTCCTCTTTGTGCAGCAGCAGCTTGCGGGTGCGGCGCGGCTCGTGGTTGGTCCAGCTGCCGAGCGTGTACTCGGGGATGTTGAGCCCGCGCAGCCACACCTCGCCGTCGTCGACGGTGGCGTAGGCCTCCACGAGCGACGCCCGGCCCAGCCGCAGGCTCTTGACCTCGGTGCCCACCAGGGCGACGCCCGCCTCGTACGTGTCGAGGATCGCATAGTCGTGGCGTGCCTTGCGGTTCTGCGCGATCAGCTTGCGGCCTTTCTCCTTCACCGCACCAGCCTACTTACAAGCGCACGTAGAGCCGCAGCGTTATGTAGCCGGTGACCGCCGCGATGCCGCCGCCGATCATCACCAGGATCGGCGACACCCACAGCACGTCGCTGACCTGGATCGGTGGCACCACGCCGTTGGAGACGATGCCCGACAGCAGCTCGTCGATGAACAGGAACTTGCCCACCAACAGGCCGACCGAGGCGATCACCGCGCCGACCACGCCGGTGACCACGGCCTCGATGAGGAACGGCAGCTGCGTGTACCAGCGGGTGGCGCCGACCAGGCGCATCACGCCCACCTCGGTGCGCCGCGTGAACGCCGACACCTGCACGGTGTTGGAGATCAGCATGAGCGCGGCGATGGCCTGGACCAGGGCGAGCGCGAACGTCACGTTGCGCACGCCGCCGAGGAAGTCGAAGAGCTTCGCCACGACGTCCCGCTGGTCGATCACGGTGCGCACGCCGACCTGGCCGTTCATCGCCTGCTTCACCGCGGCGGCGCCCGCGGCCTGGTCGCCCAGCTTCACGCGCAGGGTGGCGGGCAGCGACTGCGGCCGCACCACGTCGGCGAGCGACTGGCCTGCGAACAGCTGCTTGTAACGGGCGTAGGCCTCCTGCTGGCTCTCGAACCGCACCGACTCCACCAGCGGCGAGTTCTTCAGGGTCGTCATGAGGCCCTGGCAGATCGGCTGGCTGCAGTCGGCGTCGTTGGCCGAGACGTCCGAGGCGAGCGCGACCTGGACCTCGACCCGGTCGCTGTACAGCTGTTCGGTGCGGTCGATCGTGCGCACGGCCAGCAACCCGGTGCCGACCAGCCCGAGCGAGATCGCCGTGGTGAGCACCATGGCGATGGTCATCGTGACGTTGCGCCGCAGGCCGTTGAGGACCTCGTGCGCGACGAAATCGGAGCGCATGCGTTACCGACCCACCCCGTAGACCGCGCGGGCCTCGTCGCGGACGACCTGGCCCATGTCCAGCTCGATCACCCGTCGCCGCATCGAGTCCACGATGGAGTGGTCGTGCGTCGCCATCAGCACGGTGGTGCCCGTGCGGTTGATGCGCTCCAGCAACAGCATGATGTCCTGGCTGGTGTCGGGGTCGAGGTTGCCCGTGGGCTCGTCGCACAGCAGCAGGAACGGGCGGTTCACGAACGCGCGGGCGATCGCCACGCGTTGCTGCTCGCCGCCGGAGAGCTCGTTGGGCATGCGGTCGGCCTTGCCGTCGAGCCCGACGAGGTCGAGCACCTCGGGCACCACCTTGCGGATGGTGTCCGCGGGCTTGCCGATCACCTCGAGGGCGAACGCGACGTTCTCCCCGACGGACTTGTTGGGCAGCAGCCGGAAGTCCTGGAACACGCAGCCGATGCGCTGCCGCAGGCGAGGTACCCGGCGCCGCGGCAGCTTGGCCACGTTGAGGTCGTTCACGGTGATCGTGCCGCGGGTGGGGAGGTCCTCGCGCAGCAGGAGCCGCAGGAACGTCGACTTGCCCGATCCGGACGGACCGATGAGGAACACGAACTCGCCCCTCTCGATCTCCGCCGAGACCCGGTCCAGCGCAGGGCGCGTGGACGTCTTGTAAACCTTGGTGACGCGGTCGAGGCGGATCACAGCGGGCAGGTTATCGGCGGCCGCGACCGAACTGTGATCCGGGGCGCGGCGTGTCGCTTGACGTTCGGTTCAGCCCTGGTTGCGCCGCCAGCGGATGCCCGCCTCGATGAAGCCGTCGATGTCGCCGTCGAGCACGGCGGTGGGGTTGCCCACCTCGTACTCGGTGCGCAGGTCCTTCACCATCTGGTACGGGTGCAGCACGTAGGAGCGCATCTGGTTGCCCCACGACGTGCCCGTGTCCTTGAGCGAGTCCATCAGCGCCCGCTCCTCCTGGCGACGGCGCTCCAGCAGCTTGGCCTGCAACACCAGCATGGCCGACGCCCGGTTCTGGATCTGGCTGCGCTCGTTCTGGCAGGAGACGACGATGCCGGTGGGCAGGTGGGTGATCCGCACCGCCGAGTCGGTGGTGTTGACGCCCTGGCCCCCGGGGCCCGAGGAGCGGTAGACGTCGACGCGCAGGTCCTTCTCGTCGATGTCGATGTGGTCGGTGGTCTCGACGACCGGCACGACCTCCACGCCCGCGAACGACGTCTGGCGCCGGGCCTGGTTGTCGAACGGCGAGATGCGCACCAGCCGGTGGGTGCCCTGCTCGACCGAGAGCGTGCCGTAGGCGAACGGGGCGTGCACCTGGAACGTCGCCGACTTGATCCCCGCCTCTTCCGCATAGGACACGTCGTAGACGTCGGTGGGGTAGCCGTGCTTCTCCGCCCAGCGCAGGTACATCCGCATCAGCATCTCGGCGAAGTCGGCCGCGTCGACTCCGCCCGCCTCGGAGCGGATCGTGACCAGCGCCTCGCGCTCGTCGTACTCCCCCGACAGCAGGGTGCGGACCTCCAGCGCGGAGATCTCCTCCCGCAGCTTGGCGCGGTCGGCGTCGGCGTCGGCCGTGGCGGAAGCGTCCGCTTCGTCCTCGGCGAGCTCGTAGAGCACGGGCAGGTCGTCGAGCCTGCGCCGGAGGTCCTCGATGCGCCGGAGCTGGCCCTGGGCGTGCGCCAGCCTGCTCGTGACCTTCTGCGCCGCCTCCTGGTCGCTCCACAGATCGGGCTGGCCAGCCTGGTCTTCCAGGTCCGCGATCTCGGTGCGCAGCGCGGGCAGGTCGGACACCGCCTCGATGCTCTCCAGGGTGCTCGAGAGCTCCTTGATGTCGGCTGCGGCGTCGGCGTTCACAACGCTCCAGGCTACGCGGTGACCCCTGGCTCGGTCGGGACGGCGGTCTCGATGTTGTCGAGCAGCGTGAGCATGGCTTCGAGGTGCGCCACGGTGAACTCGCCGACCGCCCGCTCGTACGGGTTCTCGGCCGCCCCGACGGCCTCCTGGGCCTCCTTGAGCCGGTCCGTGTAGGCGGTGCGGCTGGTGGCCACCAGCTTGGCGCGCTCGTCGACGGACAGCTCGGCCGCGTAGAGCAGCCGCAGCACGAGCGGGCTGCGCAGCGCGTCGGCGCCACCGGGGCCCGCCAGCCACGCGCGGAACGAGCGCTTGCCCGCCGCGTTGATGCGGTACTGCTGGGACGCCCGCGGGCCCAGCTTGCCCAGCCGGAGCAACCCGGCGTCGGCGAGCGCGGGGAGCTCGCGGTACACCTGGCTCCGGGTGACGGAGAAGAACCCGCCGAACCGCTCGCCCGCGGCCGCCACGAGCTCGCCACCGGTGAGGGGACCGTCGTGGAGCAGGCCGAGGATGGCGGCGGCGGTGGCGTTCACGGGGATGGGACGGGCGGCCATGCCCTTACGGTGCCACCCACCGGCCATCCGTGCAGGATGGACGAACTACTCCGCGATGGTCAGCTCCGCGATGCGGGCGCGGTGGGTTGCGGCGTCGCCCCACTGCCCGGCCAACCGCTTGGCGCGCTTGTAGAACAGGTGCGCTTCGTGCTCCCACGTGTACCCGATGCCGCCGTGGTATTGGATCATGGCGGCGGTGCTCGCGACGGCCGCGTCGCCCGCCTTGGCCTTGGCGACGGCGACGGCCAGCGCGGCGTCCTCGGCCCCCACCTCGACGGCGTGCGCGGCGTAGAGCACGGCGTGCTCGGCCATGGTGACCGTGCAGTGCAGATCGGCCAGCGCGTGCTTGATCGCCTGGAACGAGCCGACCGGCACCCCGAACTGCCTGCGCTCGCGGTCGTAGGCCACCGTACGGGTGAGCGCCTCGCGCGCGACGCCGACCAGGTCGGCCGCCGCCAGCACCGCGGCCCGGGCCCGGATCTCGGACTCGACCGGGCCCGCCAGCTCGTCGACCGTGCCGCCGGTGAGGTCGGCCAGCCGCACCGTGCCGTCGTACGAACCGCGCGGGGTGCTCGACGCGCCCGTGACCAGCCTGCCGCCCGGCGTGACGACGACGTCGGCGATCGCCCCGTACTCGACGGCGACAAGCGCGTCGCTGCTCGCGAGCGCCCCGACCGCCTCGGCCGCGGCGAGCCGGGGCAGCCAGGCCGCCTTCTGCTCGTCGGACCCGGCCAGGCGGATGGCCTCAGCCGCGAGCACGGTGCCGCGCCACGGGCCCGGCGCGACCCCGGCGCCCAGCGCCCGCGCGATGACCTGGGCCTCGACCAGTCCGAGCCCCAGCCCGTCGAACTCCTCGGGCACGGTGACGGCGAGCCACCCCTGCTCCCCCGCGGCCTTCCACAGCGTGGCCGGGTTGCCGTCGTCGCCCGGATCGTTGACCACGTCCTCGACCACCCCGCGGACGGCGGCCAGGTCGAACCGCTCGGCCAGGTAGCCGCGCACGGCCGCACCGAACTCCTGCTGGTCCTCGGTGAGCGCGAAGAACATCCCGTACCCCTACCGCGGCAGGCCGAGCACGCGCTCGGCGGTGACGTTGCGCTGGACCTGGCTGGAGCCACCCCAGATCGTGACCGACCGCGACCACAGGGCCTGGGCGTGCAGCGGCCGCAGGTCGACGGCGCCGGAGTCGGTGGAGACCTCGTCGAGCGTGGCCGCCTCGCCGAGCAGGTCCTCGTAGACCTCCCAGAGGTCCTGGAACGTCTCCGACCAGATCAGCTTCGTCATCGACGCCTCGAACCCCAGGTCGCGACCCTGCTCCACCTGGGTGAGCACGTGCATCGAGTGCAGCCGCAGGCATTCCAGGTCGGTGAGCACGCGGGCGAGCCGGTCGCGCAGCACCGGGTCGGTGTGGCGGCCGAGCTTCCGCGCGAGGTCGACGATCGCGTCGTACTGGCGGCGGAACTCGGTGTACTGGCTGATGCCCGACGCGCCGCGCTCGAAGGAGAGCAGCAGCATCGCGGTGCGCCAGCCGTCGTCGATGTCGCCGAGCACCTCCGTGGCGGGCACCCGGGCATCGGTGAAGAACACCTCGCCGAACTCGCTCGCCCCGCTCATCTGCTTGAGCGGGCGGGCGTCGACGCCGGGCTGGTGCATGTCGATGAGCAGCATCGAGATGCCCCGGTGGCGCTGCGAGCCGGGATCCGTGCGGACCATCGCGAAGATCTTGTCGCCGTGCACGGCGTTGGTGGTCCACACCTTCTGGCCGTTGACCACGAAGTCGTCACCGTCGCGCACACCGCGGCAGGCCAGCGCCGCGAGGTCGGACCCCGCGCCGGGCTCGGAGAAGCCCTGGCACCAGATCACCTCGTTGCGCAGCATCGGCCCGATGATCTCCTTCTTCTGCGCGTCGGTGCCGATCGCCATGACGGTGGGCGCGAGGAAGGTGAGGCCGAGCGGGTTGACGGTGCGCGGCGCGTCGGCCAGCACCATCTCCGCGTCGTAGATCGCCTTCATGCCTGGGGTGCCGCCGCGGCCTCCGTACTCGACGGGCCACTGGATGCCCGCGAACCCGGCCTCGGCCTTGGCCCGCTCCCAGTCGCGCCGCAGCGCGAAGCTCTCGTCTTCGGGCAGCGACGCCCAGAACCCGGGCCGCCGCCACTCCCCCGGCACGTTGGCCGCTAGCCACGTGCGCAGCTCGGCGCGGAACTCCTCCTCGGCGGCCGTGTAGCTGAGGTCCATGCGTCCACCTTGGCATACCGACGGGTAACCTGGCAGGACGGTATTCTGCGGGCCATGCGCAGCGAGCGGGTCACGGTGAGCCTGCCCGCCGACCTGATGGCCGAGATCCGCACCGCGGTCGGGCACGGTTCGGCGGCGAGCATCTCCGCCTACATCGCCGAGGCGGTCGCGGCCCGGCAGCTGCGCGAACGTGCGCTGTCCCGGCTCGCGGACCTGTACGGCGGCCCCCCGCCCGACGACGAGCTGGCCGAGGCGCGCCGTGCGCTGCGCCTGGTTCCGCCCGCCGCCGCCGTCTGATGATCGCGGTCATCGGCGGGCGCGTACTGGACAGCACCGCGCTCGCCGCGTTCGCCGTCGGGCGGCCGGTCTACATGCGCGCGCTGGTGTGGGCGGCGGTGGAGGCCAACATCGTGCTGGCCGTGCCGAGCGCGGCGCTCGGGCGGGCGTGGGGCCTGTTGGAGCAGGAGCACCACGCGGCGCTGCAGGTGCTGCTCGACCTGCCCAACACCGTGATCGACGAGCTCACGCCCGCTTCGGCGCACGACTCCGGGCTGTTGCTCGCGGCCGCGGGCCACAGCGACATCGCCGCGGCCCAGGTCGCGTCCTCGGCGCGGCGGCGCGGGTGGCCCGCGGTCACGGGCGAGCCGGGCACCCTGCGCAAGCTCGACACCGCGGTGCTGATCGAAGAGCTGCCGTAGGCGCCCCGAGATCGGCGTGAGCGGCACGTCAGGTGCCGCTCGGCGCGGTCATCCCGCCAGGCGGGCGCGGAGGCGGTCGAGCGCCGCCTCGTCGAGGCCGCGCTCCACCAGCCAGCCCGCCGCCCCGCCGTGCGCGGCGTCGAGGCGTTCCAGCACGGCCTCCATCACCTCGGCGCGCGGGTGGTGCCTGCGCATGTCCTCCACCGTGGGCATCGGCTCGCCGGACGCGCCCGTCCACCGGCGGAACAGCGCCTCGATCTGCGCGCTGGACAGGGCGTAGTCCTCCACGACGGCGGCCCGCTCCACCCCGGCCACGTCGAGCACCATCGCCACCAGCACGCCGGTGCGGTCCTTGCCCGCGGCGCAGTGCACCAGCGCGGGGCCGGCATCCGGCGCCGCGAGCCGCCGCACCGCCTCGACGATGTTGGCGGGCTGGTCGTCGAGGTAGCCGAGGTAGTTGCGCAGCAGCGGGTCGGTGTCGTCCTCGGTCTCGGGCAGCTCCCGGCTCGCCCCGATGAAGTTCAGCGCGACGGTCTCGACGCCCGCCGTCGCGATCGGGGTGGGCCCGTCCCGGTCGATCTCATGGGGGGTGCGCAGGTCCAGCACGAGCCGCAGCCCGAACTCGTCGACCAGCCTGCGCACGTCCTGCGGGGTCGCCCAGTGCAGCGCGGCGCTGCGCAGGAGGACGCCGGAGCGGGTGCTGCCGCCGTCGCGGAGCGGGAGGCCACCGACGTCGCGCACGTTGTCGAGGCCCTCGAAGCGCATCCACCGGTCGATCACGAAATCGATACTGCCAAACCCTGCGGGTTCTCCGACTGTGACGTCGACGAGGGCAACGCGGCGTACGGAGCAATCCGACCACCCCGTAGGCTGCGCCGAGGAGAGTGACCGCGGCACCGAACCCCGTCGACTCCGGACGTCGAACCCGTCGCCGGTCGTCGAGAGCAACCCGAGGAACCGATGACCGATCCCCGCACCAGCCTGATCCGCCAGCAGCTCGCCGAGCTGGGCCGCAGGCACGCGGCAGCCGCGAACGCGGGCGCCGTCACGCCCCGCGCCACCCGCGTGCTCGTGATCGGGAACTTCGGCAACGGCAACACCGGCGACGAGGCGATGCTCGCCCGCACGCTGCAGGAGCTGCCGGAGGGGCGCGAGGTCAAGGTCGTCTCCCGCAACCCGCGCATGGTCGAGGCGCTGCACCACGTGCCCGCCGTGCCGATGGAGGGCGTGGCGTTCGTCAAGGCGCTGCACTGGTGCGACGGGATCGCGGTCGTCGGCGGCGGCCTGTTCGGCACCGGCGCCTCGCCGTTGGTGAAGGTCCTGCCCGCGATCGTGTGGGCCACCACGGCCCGCGGGCGCGACATCGCCTACGTCGCGATCGGCGTCTACCCGGGCACCCCCGACCGCGTGCTCGACCTGCTGCGGCGCTCGGTGCGCAAGCCGGGCCGGATCACCGTGCGCGACGAGGTGTCGGCCGCCACGCTGGGCGACAACATCGTCGCTCCGGTGGTCGGCGACCTCGCGATGGGTCTCGAGCCCGCGCCCGCCACCGAGGCCAAGCGCACGCTCGCCGCCGCGGGTCTCGACCCGACCGTGCCGCTGCTGCTCGTCGCGCCCAAGGCGCTGCCCAACCCGATCCTGCTCGACGCGCTGCAGGAGGCGGCCGAGAAGCTCTCCCGCCGCTGGCTGGAGCGCGGCGGCGCGGTGGCGGGGCTCGCCATCGGCACGCACGCCGACTACGGCCTCGGCCTGGCCCGCCGCGACGAGGTGCTGATCGGCGAGCTGGGCGAGCGCCTGGGCCACGAGGTGCCCGTGCTGGGCCCGCAGCTGCCGCCCGCACTGGCCAAGGCCATCGTGGGCGAGGCCGACGCGCTGTTCGGCCTCCGCCTGCACGCGCTGATCTTCGCCGTGTCCACGGGCGTGCCGTGCCTCGGCGTCGGCTGGGAGGAGCGCACCACCGCGTTCCTGGCCGAGCACGAGCAGTCGGCCATCAGCACCCGGCCGCCGGACGAGGACCTGATCGCGTGGGTCGACGCCACGCTGCCCGCGCGCTGGTCGGCCCGCCCCCGCCTGCTCAGCTCCTAGTCACCGCGCCGTGGCGCGGTCCAGCGCCTGCGCGAACAGCTCGTCCAGGGAGATCCCGGCCGCGGCCGCCATCGTCGTCACCACGCTCGTGCGGGCGAACGAGCAGTAGAGGCCCGCCTCCAGGAACCACGGCCGTCCCGCGGGGTCGATCCGGAAGTCGAAGAGGCTGTAGTCGCGGCAGCCCAGCGCGACGTGGCAGCGGCGCGCCGCCTCCCACACCGGCTGCGTCACCGGGTCGGACGGGTCGACGATCCACGCCCGGGTGTGGTCCTTGGCCACGAGCCGCAGCCCGCCCGCCCCGTCGTCGCCGCCGATCTTGTCGGCGCTGTCGCGGACCGGCTTGCGGTCGGGGTCGACGGCGTACTCCTCCAGCGGCAGCCCGACGAGCTCGACACCGCGCGCGCCGTCGCGCTCGACGACGCCGCACCGCACCTCGCGGCCGAGCTCGACGTAGGTCTCGACCAGCGCGGCGTCGGAGTGGGCGAACGCCGCGCGCAGCGCCGGGCCGTAGTCGGCGGGCCTGCGCACGAGGGTCACGCCGTGCGAGTTGTCGGCGTCCACCGGCTTGACGACCACCGGCGGGACCAGGGTCGGCTGTTCGCCCGCGCGCAGCACCTCCCCGGCGGGCACGGGCACGCCCGCCGCGGCCACCACCGCCTTCGCCCGCGCCTTGTGCGCGCCGAGGGCCATGACGTCGGGCGGGTTGCCGACGTACGGGATCCCCAGGAGGTCGAAGAGCGCCCGGTAGGCGGTCATCCCGGGTAGGCAGAACATCTGGGGCACCACGACGTCCGGCCGCAGCGTCGCGAGGTGGGCGAGGGCGGCCGACGTCGGCAGGGGCTCCGCCGCGGCGATGGCGTCGTCGCCGAGGTCGGCCGGGAAGCGCCACCGCCCGTCCGGGGTCACCCAGGCGACGGCGAACGCGTAGCGCGCCGGGTCGGCCGTGGCCGCCAGGCAGTCCCGCGCGTAGAGCCGGGACAGCTCGGCGTAGAAGTCGTCGGTGGCCGAGCCGACGAGGTGCAGCACGCGCAGCACGCTCAGTCCCCGCCCGCCTGGACGATCTTGCCGATGTTGAAGTCGATCCGGACCCAGTCCTTGCCGCGCACCAGGTTCCGCAGCAGCAGCCAGGGGATCTGGAGGTGGTGCACCATGAGGAACGGGAGCGGGTCGGACCAGTCGAAGATCGCGTCGCGGCCGCGCCGCAGCACGCGGATCCGCGCGGCGGCGTCGCCGGGACGGCTCAGCACGCGCCAGAGCTCGTGGTAGAGCCAGTACGTCGGGCGCGCCGAGGGCGCGGGCCGCACGGTGGGCACGCCGCGTTCGAGGTAGGCCCGCGCCAGGTCGGGGTGGCCGTGGAACAGCGTGATGGCCGAGTGTGCGCGCGGGTTGCACTCGATGGCGTACGGGCGCCCGTCGGCGTCCTCGATGAAGTCGAACGAGACCTGCCCGGTGAGCCGCAGCGACTCGACGAACCGGCGCACCCACGCCTCGATCTCCGGCTTGTCGACCGAGGCGTAGTTGACCTGGAACGGCGAGGAGGGGCAGCAGCAGTACAGCTGCACCCGGCCGTCCCGCACGGTGGCGTGGGCGCAGTACTCCTGTCCGGTGACGTACGCCTGCAGGATCCACGGCACGTCCGCCGAGATCGGCTTGGCCGCGGCGAAGCGGGCGGTCTCCAGCGGTGTGGCGCGGGGCAGCGGGGTGAGGTCGAGCCGGTTGACCGGGTCGTACGGGATGCTCTTGAGGACGTAGCGCGGCCCGTGGGCGGCGAAGTCGAACGCCGCGACCTGGCCGGGCTCCGAGATGCGGTGCGCGTCGGGCACGGGCAGCCCCAAGGAGGCGGCCAACTCGGCGAAGCGGTGCTTGTCGTCGAGCCGCGCGACGAGCTCCGGGTCGGGGTGCAGCACCTCGCAGTACGCCGCCAGCGCGCGTTTGGCCAGCGCGTCGTGGTAGCTGGCCACCGGGCTGCACACCGGGACGTAGACGTCGACGCCCTCCTCCCGCACGACCTGCAGCAGCGCGTCGACGTAGTGCGGCGAGTCGGGTCGCGGCACGACGCGGAAACGGGCGACGGCACGGGAGAACCGGTGCCCGGTGAGCCGGTACGGGCTCGACTCGACCAGCACGACCCGGTGGCCCGCGCGGTGGAACGCCCGCGCCAGCAGCAGCGCCTTGGTCATCTTGCCGCCGCTGACGAGGATCGTGCGGGGCCGCTGGGCGATCTCCTGAGGTGCGGGGACGAGCACGGCCTTCAGCGCCGCGACCGCGGTCACGGCCAGGTTGAGCGGGAGCACCGCCTGCAGCAGGGCGAGGGTGCCCACGGTGCGCAGCGCGGTCGGCAGCGCTCCCCGGCGCGGCTCACCCATAGCCCGCCACCATCCCGCGGTGCAGCACCCGGTCGCCGACGACGCCGTCGTGGTCGCCCCGGTGCAGGACGCACCCGTTGTCCCACAGCACGACGTCGCCGGGGCGCCACGCGTGCCGGTGGACGTTGTCGGCGCGGGTGGAGTGCGCGAACAGGAACGCCACGGTGGCCGCGGCCTCCTCGGCGTCCATGCCGCTGATCGCGGCGCAGCGCCGGGGCGTCGACAGGTAGAGCGCCGTGCGCCCGGTGAGCGGGTGCGGGCGGAACACGGGGTGCTCGGCGGCCGTCTCGGCGCCCGGGCCCGGGGTGACGCCCGTGACGATGTGGCGGATGGTGCGGCCCGCGAGCCGCTCCCGGACCTCGGGCGGCAGGGTCTCGAACGCCCGGTACTGGTTGGTGAACTGCGTCGCGCCGCCCCGTTCGGGCACGCGCACCGCGCGCAACGCCGTGTACGCGGGCGGGCGGCGCACATAGCTGGTGTCGACGTGGAAGGTGCTGCGCGGCGGGGTCGCCCGGCCCACGTTGCTGATGAGGTTGAGGTCGGGGAAGCCGGGCACCGGCGTCTCGCCCTCGGTGAAGGCGAGCGCGCCGAACCGGCGGAGGAACGCGAGGAACCCCGGGTCGTCGAGCTGCTGGTCGGGCAGCGCGACCACCCCGTGCTCGGCCAGCAGCGCGCGCAGGCGCGCCACGCCGTCGGCGTCGACGTCACCCAGGGCGAGGCCGGTGACCTCGACCCCGAGCGGTCGGTGCGCGAGCGCGCGCATCAGGGCGCGCCCACCTGGCGGATCAGCGTGAGCCCGTCGCGCAGCGGGAGCAGCACCTGCTCGACGCGCGGGTCGGCGGCGACCACGTCGTTGAACTCGGCGACGGCCTTGCCGTTGGCCGTGGGGCTGCCGGGCAGGTAGGGCTGGCCCTGCATGAGCGTGTTGTCCACGCACAGCAGGCCGTGCGGCGCGAGCAGGCCGGTGTCGAGCAGCGCGGTGAAGTAGGCGACGTAGCCCGCCTTGTCGGCGTCGAGGAAGACCAGGTCGAACGGCGCGTCGGCGGCGAGCTCGGCCAGCGTCCGCTCCGCGGGCCCCACGCGGACGTCGATCTTGTGGCCGTCGGCGGACGCGGCGAAGCGCTCCTCGGCGAACGCCGCGACGTCCGGGTCGATCTCGCAGGCCACCACCGACCCGTCCGCGGGGAGCGCCTCGGCCATGGCCAGCGCGGAGTAGCCGGTGAACATGCCGATGTCGAGCACCCGGCGCGCCCGCGTGACGTGCACCAGCATCCGCAGCAGGCGGCCCTCGACGTGGCCCGACAGCATCTCCTGTTCCAACGGCGCGGGCGCAGGCCCGTCGCCGTGTCGCCGCCAGTCCTCGGCCGCCGTGGCCTCGGCGAGCCCGCGCAGGGCGGGCGACTCCGGCGAGGTGCACCGGCTGACGTACGGGTCCAGGCCGCCCGCCAGCGCACACGCGCCGCGCAAGCGCTCCCGCCACCCCTCGTCCAGCCCGGGGACGGCGTCGAGCGCATCCGCCAGCTGCGCCAACTCGGCGGCCAGGATGCTGTTGGGGGTCACCGGGCGCGGCGCGCCGGGCCGGGACACGCCGGTCACGCGAACACGTCCTCGCCCGCGCCGCCCCGCGGGTAGCGGCGACACGCCTCCCGGTGCACGGCCAGCATGGCCTCGAGCTCGGCCGTCCCCAGGTCGTTGACGAAGTAGCAGGTGCCGAGCGGGCGGGGGACGGCCGCGCGCAGCAGGCCGTCGCGGGTCTGCACGATCGAGCGGGTGGCCCGCTCCAGCAGCTCCGGCGTGAGGTGCGGGCTGTCCAGGCTCAGCCCGATCCGGCTCAGCAGCCAGAAGATCCGGTCGCGGTCGCTCTCGGGGAGGTAGCCGCGCTCCGCGGCGATCGTGGTGGACAAGGCCATGTCGACGGCGATCGCATGGCCGTGCCGGTAGGGGACCTCGGGGGCCAGCTCCAGCGTCGGGCTCCAGGTGTGGCCGAAGGCGATGACCCGGTCCAGGTCCAGCTCCTGGAGGTTGGGCACCTCCAGGTCGAGCATCGTGCGGATGGCCTCGTAGGTGATCCGGTGCGCGACCTCGCGCAGCTCCGGCGACCCGTCCAGGTGGCCGAACCGGGTCGTGAGCAGGTCCTCGCCGTACTTCTCCAGCAGGGTGAAGATCCCGCTGTTGGCCACGACAGCGATCTTGATCAGCTCGGCCATGCCGTTGCGCACCTGCGCGACGGGCAGGGTGCGGAGGAACGAGAAGTCCAGGATCACCGTCCCGGACGCGTGGTAGGCGCCGAGCCGGTTCTTCGACGCGCCGTGGTTCACCGCGACCTTGATCGCCACGCTGGCGTCGATGAGCCCGATCAGCGTGGTGGGCACGCGGATGTAGTTCGTGGAGCGGCGGAACAGGGCGCAGGCCAGGCCGGTGACGTCGGTGACCAGGCCACCGCCGACGACGAGCACCGGCTCCGTGCGGAGCAGCCCGAACGCGCCGAACGCGTCGACGATCCGCTCCACCGTGCGCAGCGTCTTCTCCGTCTCGCGCACGGTCACCGAGAACACGGTGAGCGCGATGCCGTGGTGGTCGAAGTAGGCGCGCATCTGCTCGCCGTAGAGCCGGTGGACGGCGTCGTCGACCACCGCGAGGCACCGGCCGTGCGCCCGGTAGCTGTCGGCGAGCTCGGTGTTCTCGACGGCGAACGCGCCGTTCACGTAGAGCAGCGAGTAGTCGATCCGCTCGTGGGCCGCGACGTGGAAGGCGGTGGGGGTGGCGGTGACGGTGGCGGCGGGGCTCGTCATCGGGTGAGGTCCTCCAGCTCCGCGAGCTCGACGTGGTCGACGACGCGGCGCGCCTTGCCGAAGTCGTGGCCCGCCGTGTTCTCGTTCGGGAAGGCCACGCAGGCCAGCCCGGCGGCCACCGCCGCGGCCACCCCGTCCACGTTGTCCTCGACGGCCACGCAGTGCTCGGGCGGCTCGTCGAGCTGCCGCAACGCGAACGCGTAGGCCGCGCCGTCCGGCTTGGGCGCGTCGACGTCGGAGGAGTCGACGACGACGTCGAAGTCCTCGCGCCGCACGTCCGGGCCCAGCGCCGCGAGCAGCGCCGCGACGTTCTCCGGCGAGGTGGTGGTGACCAGCCCGACTTTCACGCCCTTGTCGCGGGCCGCGCGGATCGTGTCGACGACTCCGGGGCGCGCGGTGGGGGGCGTGGCCGCCAGCCCGTCCCGGAAGAGCTGCGACTTCGTGGCGTGCACGGCCTGCGCGTCGACGTCCTGCCCGGCCGAACGGGCCTGCTCGGCGACCCGCGCCTGGCCGCCGCTCGTCTCCAGCATCGCGCGGTACTCGGCACGGTCCCAGCGCCAGTCCAGCCCGTGGGCGGCGAAAGCGTCGTTGAAGGCCTGGCGTTGCCGTTCCGAGGTGTCGGCGACGGTGCTGATGGAGCCGAAGAGCACAGCTGACATGGTTTCTCCAGAACGCGGATCCCTTAGTAGACGATTTGTAAACTACTGGACCAGATGTTCAGTAGCCACTCGAGAGGTGGTTCCGGATGGCGCCCACACCGGACGACGCGCGGGTGGTGCGAACCCGCAGGGACGTCCTGCACACCGCGCTCACCGTCCTCGTCGACGAGGGCCGGGACGCCGTCACCCACCACCGCGTGGCCGAGGCGGCGGGCTACTCGCGCGCCACCGTCTACAAGCACTGGCCCACCCGCATGCACCTGCTGCGGGACGCGTTCGCCCAGCTCGAGGACGGCCCGCACCACGTGCCCACGGGGGATCTGCGGAGCGACCTCGTCGCGGAGGTGACCCAGTTCCGCACGGACATGCAGCACGACCGGCTGGACCGCGCGCTGACCGTGCTCGCCGACCTCGCGGTGTCGAACGCGGAGCTGGCCGAGGTCCGCGACCGGCTCGTCGCCGACGGCGAGCGCGTGCTGCGGCAGGTGCTGGCCTCGCGGCCGGACGACCCCGAGCGGGAGGCCGCGCTGCTGATGCTGTGCGGCGCCGTCCTCTACTCGGCGCTGCTGCACGGGCGGCTGCCCGGCGACGACGTGATCGGCGCGAGCGTCGACATCGTGCTCCGCGGGCTGTCCGCAGGCCCGCTATCGGCCGTCGGCGGGGGTACGGCGTAGCAGCGGGGGCAGCAGGCGGGCGCCCGATCCGTCCTTGGCCACGCGGTCGCCGGGGTTGTAGAGACCGCACCGCTTCAGCGACAGGCAGCCGCAGCCGATGCACGAGTCCAGCCCGTCCCGCAGCGCCACGAGCGCGTTGATCTGCTCGTCGAGCCTGCCCCGCCACGACCGCGACAGCCGCGTCCAGTCCGCCTTGGTCGGCGTGCGGCCGTCCGGCAGGCGGTCGAGCCCCTCCCGCACCTCGTCCAGCCCGACGCCGAGCGTGCGCGCCGCCCGGATGAACGCGAGACGCCGGAGCACCGAGCGCTCGTAGCGGCGCTGCCCACCCGAGGTGCGGGTGGCGTGGAGGAGGCCTTCGCGCTCGTAGAACCGCAGCGCGGACTGCGGGAAGCCACTGCGGTCGGCCACCTCCCCGATCGTGAGGAGATCGGTCTTGTCCATTCGCTTGACCTCAACCTGACTTCAGCTTGCACGGTGGGTTCCATGACTACCACAGCCATCGTCACCGGTGCCGGAACCGGGTTCGGGCTCGCCCTCACCCGGGCGCTCGCCGGGCGCGGTGCCAGGGTGATCGCCGGTGCCCGCGACGCGGCGCGGCTGCGCACCGCCGTCGCCGACCTGCCCGGCGTGCGCCCGGTGCCGGGCGACGTGAACGACCCGGCCGTGCGCGCCGCGCTGGTCGCCGCGGCGGGCGACCGCGTCGACCTGCTCGTGCACAACGCGGGCGAGCTCGGCCCCTCGCCCCTGCCGCCGCTCGCGACCTACCCGGCCGACGCGCTGCGCGCCGTCCTCGAGACCACCCTGCTCGCCCCGCTGCAGCTCACCCAGCTCGCGCTGCCCGCCCTGCGCGCCGCGCAGGGCACCGTGGTGACGCTCAGCTCCGACGCCGCCGCCGACGCCTACCCGGGCTGGGGCGGCTACGGCGCCGCGAAGGCCGCGCTCGACCACTACGCGGCCGTGCTCGGCGTCGAGGAGCCCGACCTCGCCGTCTACGCGTTCGACCCCGGCGACATGCGCACGGCCATGCACCAGCGCGCGTTCCCGGGCGAGGACATCTCCGACCGGCCCGAGCCCGAGACCGTCGTCCCGGCGTTCCTGCGGCTGGTCGACGAGCGGCCCCCGTCCGGTCGCTACCGCGCCGCCGATCTGGTCGTCTCCGCATGACCCCGGCGGTGAGTCGTACGTTCCGCCAGCCCGAGTTGGTCGATCCGACGACCCACGGGTTCGTCGTGCCGCCGGAGCTGTCGGCCGATGCCCCGCCCGAGGCTCGTGGGGTGCCTCGGGACGGGGTGCGGCTGCTGGTCGCACGCCCGGGACGCCCGTTGCGACACCTCGTGTTCGCCGGGCTCCCGGGCGTGCTGCGTCGGGGCGACCTGCTGGTCGTCAACGACTCCGACACCGAGCCCGCCGCGCTCGACGGGCACCGCGCCGACGGGCGTCCGGTCGTGCTGCACGTCTCCGGGCCCACCCGCCGCGGCGGCGAATGGGTCGTCGAGCTGCGCACCCCTGACGGCCGCCGGGTCGGCGACGGCGCCGCGGGCGAGGCGGTGCGGCTGCCCGGCGGGGTCACGGCGTTCCTCCTCGCCGCGCACCCCGACCCCCGCCGCCGCACGGGCAGCAGGCTGTGGCGGGCGCGCATCCCGGTCGCGGGTGGGCTGCCGCAGTGGCTCGCGGCGTTCGGCCGCCCGATCAGCTACCCGTACCTGCGCGAACCGCGACCGATCGAGGACTACCGCACCCTGTTCGCCCGCCGCGAGGGCTACGGGTTCGCCTCCGCCGAGATGCCCAGCGCCGCACGCCCGTTCACGCCCGCCGTGCTGTGCGGGCTGCACCGGCGCGGCGTGGAGGTGGTGGCGCTGACGCTGCACACCGGGGTCGCCTCCCTCGAGAAGGGCGAGGAGCCGCTGCCGGAGCGCTACGCGGTGCCCGAGACGACGGCCGCCGCGGTGAACGCGACGCGGGCGACGGGCGGGCGGGTCGTGGCCGTCGGCACCACGGTGGCCCGGGCGCTGGAGACGGTGGCCGAGCCGGACGGCACCGTGCGCGTGGGGGCGGGCTGGACCGATCTGGTGCTGAGCCCGGACCGGCCCGCCCGAGCCGTCGACGGGCTCGTCACCGGCTGGCACGAGCCCGAGGCGTCGCACCTGCTGCTGCTGGAGGCGGTGGCGGGCACCGACCTCGTGCGGCGGGCGTACGCCGCGGCGCTGGCCCGCGGCTACCTCTGGCACGAGTTCGGCGACTCCTGCCTGCTCCTCGACACCACTCTCGACACCACTCGGCGCGCGGGCTGACCGCTCGTCGGCGCTACCCGTCGGGGGGACGAGAGCCGAACGGCCCGTGAGCAGCGCCGACAGGCCGGACGCGACCTTGCCTGAAGGCGCTGACATCTCCTAGGTTGCTCTGCACGCGTCACGATCCCATCACGAGCGCGACCGAGCCGGGCTCCCCAACCGGCTCACCCGGCCCCGAACCGGTACCGCGCACGTGAGCGGATCGCTCCCCAGCGCCGAAAGGTCAGGTTCGTGGCAGGACACCGCTCCCCGCGTGGTCGCCGTGCGCGCCAAAGCTCGACCATGGTCCCTGCGCGGCACCTCATCGCAGGCCCGCCGCCGCCCTCCGCGCCGTCGGTGCGCACCACGGTGATCGCGTCCGCCGCGGCCGTGGGCGCCGTCGCCACCGGGTCGCTCACGATGCTCCTGCCCGCGGAGAGCACCGCGCCCACCGCGGTCGCCGACGAGGCGCCGACGCTCGGCGCGCTGTCGGCGAGCTCGGTCGCGATGCTGCACAACCCGGCCACCCAGGCCGTGGGCAGCCTGGCCCCGGTCGCGCCGGACGGGTTCGCCACCGCCGACCAGCACCTCGCGATGCTGGGAAAGGCCACCGACATCGCGGCCCGCATCGCGGCGGCCCACCAGGAGCAGGCTCGGATCAACTCGCTCGTGGCCCAGGGCGGTCTCGACAGCTGGATCGCGCAGGCGCTGCGGATCCTCGATATGCCCCAGAGCCTCGCACCCGGCGTCAAGAAGATCATCATGGCGGAGTCGGGTGGCAACCCGCACGCCATCAACCTCACCGACTCGAACGCCCGCCGCGGCACCCCGTCCCAGGGCCTCATGCAGACGATCCCCTCGACGTTCCGGCACTACGTCGCCCCCGAGGTGGCGGGCAGGCCGATCACCGACCCCGTCGCCAACATCACCGCGGGGATCAACTACATGGTCGAGAACTACGGCATCAACACCGTCGCCGCGGGCGGCCGGAGCAACTCGTTGGGCAACTACATCGGCTACTGAGTCGATTCCAGGGCCAACATCGGGACCATGCAGCTGGATCCCGACCCCGCGGAATGGCGGGCGCTGGCCACGTCCGTCGTCGACTACCTGACCGGCGTGCTGCGGGATCTCCCCGACGCGCCGGCATCGTCGTTCGACGGCGTCGACGCGGTGGTCGGCGACGCGGAGATCCGCAGGCCGCCTCCGGAGACCGGACGGCCGCTGGCGGACCTCCTGCAGGTGCTGGACCGGGCAGCGGGCGTCGGGCTCAACCCGTCCACGCCCGGCTACCTCGCCTTCATCCCCGGCAGCGGGTTGGTCAGCGCGGCGTTGGCCGGGCTGATCGGCGACGTGCTCAACCGCTACACCGGGCTGGCGTTCCCGGCCCCGGCGCTGGTCGCCTTGGAGGCCGACCTCCTGCGGTGGCTGGCGGGTCTCTTCGACCTGCCCACCGCGGCCGGTGGCCTGTTCACTTCCGGCGGGTCGCTGGCGACGTTCTCCGCGCTGGTCGCCGCCCGCTGCGACCGGCTGCCCCCGGACTTCCTGAACGGCACGCTCTACGTCACCGACCAGGCGCACCTCTCCGTGATCAAGGCGGCCCGGCTCGCGGGCTTCCCGGCCGCGGCGGTCCGCGTGGTACCCGACGACGGCGCGCAACGCATGGACGTCGCCGCGCTGCGCACGCTCGTCGAGGGCGACCGCCGCGCCGGGAAGGCGCCGTTCTGCGTGGTCGCCAACGCGGGCACCACCAACACGGGCGCGATCGACCCGCTGGGCGCCGTCGCCGAGCTGTGCGCCCGCGAGCGCCTGTGGCTGCACGTGGACGGCGCCTACGGAGCGGCGTTCCAGCTCACCGCACGCGGCCGCGACCGCTTGCGCGGCATCGAGCACGCCGACTCGATCACGCTCGACCCGCACAAGGGCCTCTTCCTGCCGTTCGGCACCGGGTGCCTCCTGGTGCGCGACCCCGCCACCTTGCGCGCGGCGCACTCCGGCGACGACGCCCACTACCTGCAGGACATCGACGCCGCCGACCTGCCTGACTTCGCCGACCTCGGCCCCGAGCTCACCCGCCCGTTCCGCGGGCTGCCGCTGTGGCTGCCGTTGCACCTGCACGGGGTGGCGGCGTTCCGCGCAGCTCTGGACGAGAAGCTCGACCTGGCCGAGTGGACGTACGCGGCGCTCTCGGGCGAGCCCGCGCTGCACCTCTACGGCGCGCCCGAGCTGACCACCGTCGCCTTCCGCTGCGCCGACGACGACGCGACGGCCGAGCTGCTCCGGCGGGTCAACGCCGAGCAGCGGGTCCGGCTGTCGAGCACGCGGATCGACGGCCGGTTCGTCGGCCGGGTCACGGTGCTGAGCCACCGCACCGACCGGGCGCGGGTCGAGGAGGGCGTGGCCGCGATCCGCCGCCACGCGCGCGAACTCTCATAGCCGAACGGCACCCTCGGCCAAGGGCGTTGGCCGAGAGTGCCGTTCGTTCGGCAGCGGGTGCAGGCGCATCCGGTGCCGCCCGCAGGGGCACGACTCGTAGACCACCAGGCCTTCGCTGGTGACGTGGGTGGAACGGATGCGCCAGTGGTGGTTCACGCGCCCAGCATGCTGTAATGGCATTGTGCATCTCAACCCTTACGGGCGGGAGGCCGTGACGCTCGCCGCCGACCTCGCCAACGAGCCCCCCGCGACCCCCGCCGACCTGGAGCGCCGCTGCGTCGCCGCGGGCCTCGTGCTCGGCGGCCCGGTGACCGAGGGCGACTTCGGCGCAACCCGCGCGTACCTCGACCGGTGGACCGCCGTCGTGGACGCGCCGACCGCGGCCGAGCGCGCGGAGCGGCTCAACGCCCTGCTCGCCGCCGCGACCGCGCACCCCCGGCTCACCGACCACGACGGCTCGTGGCACCTGCACTTCCGCGACGACGACCGGCCGCCGTCGGCCATCGTGGCGGCGATCCTCTCGGCGGGGACGGCGCTGCACCTGGTCGGGCGGGGCATGGGCAGGCTGGGCCGCTGCGCCGCGGACGGCTGCGGACGGATCTACGCGGACACCAGCCGCGGCGGGAAGCAGCGCTACTGCTCCCCGGCCTGTGCCAACCGCGACGCGGTGCGCCGCCACCGCGCCCGCGCGGCGGTGGCGAGCTGAATTGGGTCGCGTGGGCCTGACCAGAAGGCAATTCGCGGGTTAGTGTCCATCCGTTGACCGTGCGCGCACGCCGAGCCGGGGAGGCGCCGTCATGCCGATCTTCGTTTACCGCTGTGAATGCGGGAACACGTTCGAGCGGCTCGTCGCGCGGGACGCCGCACCACCCGGGTGCCCCGCCTGCGGGAGCAGCACCCGCAAGATCCCGGCCCGACCCAGCATCGGCCGCGCGGGCGGCGCGGGCCCGGCGGCGGGCGACGTCGGGCTGCCCTGGCAGGGGCCGGTCGCGAAGGGCGCCGAGGGCGTGCGGCGCGAGGTGCAGCTGCGGGACAACATCGTCGCGAAGGGACGCGAGTACCCGGGCAACCCCGGCTCGACGGCCGCCAGCGACTGACCCCGGGGCCGAACGATCGCCCCGGGTGATCACCGACGATCACCCGGACGGAGGTGGCACCACCATGACCGTCGCCGAGCGCCTCGACCCCTTCGTCGGGCGGGCCTCCGAGGTCGCGACGCTCGGCAGCGAGCTCGCGGCAGCCCGGGCGGGCACGCCGCGCGTGCTGGTCGTGCAGGGTGATGCGGGCATCGGCAAGACGGTGCTCCTCGACCAGTTCCTCACCGACGAGGCGGAGCTCACCGTGCTCCGCGCGACCGGCGAGCCGTGGGAGGCCTACGTCGCCTACGGCGTGATCGACCAGCTCATGCGCGTGGCGGGCGTCAGCACCACGCGGCTGCTCGTCAGCCGCGACCGGTCCTTCCCTCCCGAGGAGCCGGTCGGCGTCGGGGCCTGGATCCTGGACGTCGTCAAGGAGCTGTCGCAGAAGGCCACGGTCGTGATGATCGTCGACGACGCGCACTGGGCCGACATGGACTCGCTGCGCGCGCTGCTGTTCGCCGCGCGCCGCTGGGTCGACGAGCGGGTGCTGCTCGTGATCGGCCAGCGTGCCGAGGACGAGCAGCGGCTCCCCGAGGGCCTCCGCAGGCTCGCGAGCGGGCGCACGGGCCTCACGCTCGCGCTCCAGCCGCTGCCGCCGTCCGACGTGCACGAGCTGGCGTCCGCGTTGGGCGTGCGCGGCTTCTCCACCCGGGCCGCCCACCGGCTGCACGCCCACACCGGCGGCAACGCGCTTTACGTCAAGACCATGCTCAGCGAGCTGCCCGAGAAGCGCTGGCGCACGTGGAACCCCTCGCTGCCCGCGCCGCGCGCGTTCACCGCGCAGGTGCTGCGCAAGCTGGAGGCGGCGAGCCCGCCGACGCGGGCCCTCGTGGAGGCCGTCGCGGTGCTCGGCACCACCGCGTCGGTCGGCGCGGCGGCCACGTTGGCCGGGGTGCCCGACCTCTTCGCCGCGCTGGACGAGGCGGCCGTGGCCGGGCTGCTGCAGGTGCGCGAGGACTTCGGCATCCGCGAGGTCGGCTTCCCGCACCCGCTGGTGCAGGCCGCGGTGTACGAGCAGCTCGGGCCCTTGCGCCGGATGCAGCTGCACTCGGCGGCGGCCGAGTTCGTCGAAGACGAGGGCGCGCTCCTGCGCCACCGGGTGCTCGCCACCACCCCGCCTGACGCCGAGCTGGCCGCCGAGCTGGAGGCGTTCGCCCGCCGTGAGGCCGCCGTCGGCGCATGGGCCACCGCGGCGTGGGCGCTGGTCGAGGGCAGCAACCTCAGCCCCAACCGGGAGCTGCGCGAGCAGCGCCTGCTGCTGGCCGTCGACGCGACGGTCGGCGCGGGCGACCTGCACCAGGCCGAGATCTTCGCCCGCGACGTCGCGTCGTTCAGCCGAGGCGCCTGGCGGGACGCCGCGCTGGGCTACCTGGCCATCCTGCGCGGCCGCCGCGACGAGGCCGAGGAGCTGCTGGGCCACGCGTGGCGCCTCTCCGCCGACGACCCGGACACGTCGGTGGCCGCGGTCGTGGCCCAGCGGTGGGCTCTGCACGCGGTGGGGCGGCTGCGCGGCGACGAGGTCGTCCGCTGGTCCACGCGGGCGATCGAGCTCGCCTGCCCCGGCGATGCCGTGCGGGTCGAGGCCGAGGCGGTGATCGGGCTGGGCATGGGCTGGCAGGGCCAGATCGCCGAAGGCATGGCGGCCTACGAGGACCTGCTGGGCCGGGTCAACGCGGCCGAGGACGGCCCGCAGCTGGAGCGCATCCGCATGGCGCACGGCTGGCTGCGGATGGTGCGCGGCGACGTGGTCGGGGCCCGCGCCTCGCTGGCGATGACCGCGCCCGCGGCGCTGCGGGCCGGGTCGGTGCGGATCGCCGTGTGGTCGTTCTCCTGGCTGGCCTACGCGGAGTTCGTGCTGGGCGCCTGGGACGAGTCGGCGGCCGACGCGGAGCGCGCGGTGTCGCTGCTCGACGAGTCCGGGATGGAGTGGCTGCGACCGCTGGCCCGCTACGCGGCGGTGCTCGTGCCCGCCGCGCGCGGTCGATGGGACGTGGCTGAGGAGCACCTGCGCGGCGGGGCCGCGCAGACCGGCGACTACGAGCTCATGGTGGTCGCCGCCGCGCTGGCCAGGGCCGAGGTGGCGGCGGCGCGCGGCGAGCCCGAGGCCGTGCTGCACGCCATGGAGCCGGTGCTGGCCATCCAGCCGCGGGCAGGCGTCGACGAGCCCGGCTTCTGGCCGTGGCCGGACGTGCTCGCCGAGGCGCTGATCGGCGTGGGCAGGCTGGACGAGGCCGAGGAGCTGATCGTCTCGCACGAGAAGCTGGCCGTCGACCGCGGTCGGGCGGCCATGATCGCCCGGTTGGGTCGCGTGCGCGGGCGGCTGGAGGCCGCGCGCGGGAACCTGCCGCACGCGGAGGAGGCCTACCAGCGCGCGCTCGACGCCCTGGACGGCGTGCCGATGCCGTTCGAACGGGCCCAGCTGGAGCTGGCGTACGGGCAGGCGCTGCGCCGCGGTGGCCAACGCCGCGCCGCCGCCACCCGGCTGCAGGCCGCCAGGGGACGGCTCGCCGAGCTGCAGGCCGCCCCGTTCCTCGAGCGCTGCGAGCGGGAGCTCCGCGGGTGCGGGCTCACGCCTGCCAAGCGCAGCGACTTCGACCCGGGCAAGCTCACCGCGCAGGAGCAGGCCGTGGCCCGGCTGGTCGCGGTCGGCATGAGCAACCGCCAGGTGGCCGCGGAGCTGTTCGTCAGCATCAAGACGGTGCAGTTCCACCTCACCCACATCTACGCGAAGCTCGGCATCAGCTCCCGAGCCGAGCTGGCCGCTCAGTTCCGCGAGTGAAGTCCCCCCGTTCCAACAGCACCGAGACGACGAGCCCGGCGACAAGCCCCCAGAACGCGGCACCGATGTTGAACACCGACACGTCGGCCACGGTCACCACGAACGTCACGAGCGCCCCCAGCGTGAACCGCGTGGCGAACGCCGTGACGAACGCCCCCTGCAGCACCCGCAGCATGGCCAGGCCCGCCAGCACGGCGATGAACGCGGCGGGCGCGGCCAGCATGAGCCGGGTGAACACCGGCGCGAACAGCCCGAACCCGATGGCGAGCACCCCGCAGCACACGCCGGCGGTGTACTGGCGCGCGCGTTCGCCCGACGCCGAGAGCAGCGCGTTGGTCGGGCCGGTGAGGCAGGTGGACACCGCCCCGACCGCGGCCGCGAGCAGCGACCACACCCCGCAGGCGATGGTGATGACGTTGACCGGCGGGTCGTGGCCCGCGGCGCGCAGGACGGCGACGCCCTGCCCGTTCTGCACGACCAGCACCGTGATGGCGAGCGGCACCACCAGCTCGACGAGGGCCTGCACCGACCACACCGGTGCCTGCCAGACCGGTGCGGCCAGCCACTGGGTGGCGCCCGTGCCCGGGTCGAACCGGCCGCTCAACGCGACGGCGACGACGCCGACGAGCAACGCGACGATGATCGGCGGCAGCCACCTCCGCGGCCACGCCGAGGCCAGGAGGAAGGCGAGCACCATCGGGCCCGCGATGGCGAGGTCGTCGCGCATGGCGTGCACCAGGTCGGTGCCGAACCGCAGGAACACCCCGGCGACCATGCCCATCACGATCGGCATCGGCACCGCGGCCATGGCCCGGCGCACCCACCCGGAGAGCCCGAGCACCAGCATGAGGAGCCCGGTGGCGTAGTAGGCGCCCACCACCTCGGCGAAGCTCAGGTGGCCGAGCGCCGGGCCGACGAGCACCGTGCCCGGGATCGTCCAGAAGAACGCCAACGGCTCCCGGTACAGCCAGCAGGCGAGCACCGTGAGCAGGCCGTTGAGGAAGAACACGCCGAAGATCCAGGACGCCAGCTCGGCGGGCGAGAGGCGACCTGCGGTGCCCACGGCGAGGATCACGGCGACCGGCCCGGTGGCGGAGAAGATCATGCCGATCAGGCCGTTGGCCGCGTAGAGCGGGCCGAAATCCCGGAGCAGCCGCCCCGGCCCGGCGAGCGGCCGCGGTGGGCGCTCGATCAGGTCGGGACGGCCTCGCCGGGCCGCTATCACGTGAAGACGCTGGTGAAGGCGTCGTTCAGCTCGCGGGCGTGGTAGAAGATGCCCTTCGCGAGGTGGTCGACCGTCCAGTTGATCGTCGGGAAGTCGTGCTGCACCCGGTAGCCCAGACCGGCGAACACCTCGTTGCGGTTACCCGCCGGGTCGAAGAAGTAGATCGTGGTACCCCGGGTGATGCCGTGCCGCGTCGGACCGATGTCGATCGGCACGTCGTCCATCGCGAAGATGTCACCCGCCTTCAGGATGCTGCTCCAGTCTTCCAGGTGGTAGGCGAAGTGGTGCAGCTTGCCGTTGGGGCCCTTGATGAACGCGATGTCGTGCGGCGACTCCCCACAGCTCATCCAGGTGCCGATCACCTCCGGCTCCTCCATGCTGGTGACCACCCGCTCCGCGGTCTTGAAGTCCAACACCTCCGAAAGGAACCGCTCGTTGAGCCCCGGGTCCTCACACGGCATCAGCGCGTGGTCGATCCAGTGCGTGCCCACCCCGCGCACGTTGCGCGGCCACGCCTCGGGGTTGATCGCCCCGGTCTCGGTGCCCGCGTACTCCATCTCCGTGTACAGCTCGATGTTGTGCTCCGAGGGCAGCGTGATCCGCACCCCCTCCCCCACGGTCAGGTTCTCCCCCGCCGAGAAGCGGCCGGTGGTCACCCCGAACCGCTGCGCGCGCTGCTCGAACTCCGTCACCGCCTCGGGGCTCTCGACCTTGTAGCCCAGCTTGACCAGCCCCACCCCACCCTCTTCCAGCACCAGCGAGTGGTGGTCCCACTCGTCCCAACACTTGAGGTAGAGCTTGCCGGGCTCGGAGGCGACCACCTCCATGCCCAGTGTGTTGGAGTAGTGGTTGCGCGACTCCTCCAGGTCGGTGACCCGCAGATGCACATAACCCAACCTGATGACCTTGCTCATGGTTTTCCTTTCGATGGAGTAGTGAGAAATCCGAGTACCCGCCGCAGCCGGTCGCCTTCCTGCAGTTCGACCACGACATTGGTCAACGGCACCGCCCGACAACTCAGGCAGATGCCCTCCACGCGCTCGTCGTCCGACAACACGCTCTCCGCGATGGGGCGCTCGTAGCGGATCTCGCCCGCCAGCAGGTGCAGCTTGCAGACACCGCAGCCACCCCGCTTGCACCCGACCCGATACCGCAACCCGGCCCGGCCCAACGCCTTCAACAGCGTCTCCTCGCCCACCGCGGTCACGTGCAGCCCGTCGGGGAGCACCGTGATGTCGTTCTCCGCGTGCTTGGGGTCCCTGGGGTCAGCCACCGCGCACCTCGACCGTGTCGAGGCCGTCGAACTCGGCCGTGAGCCGGTCGCCCGCGCGCAGCGGCACGGCGGCGGTGAGCCCGCCGGTGAGCACGACCGTGCCCGGCTCGATCCGGTCGTCGCGCGCGGCCAGCGCGCCCGCGAGCCAGGCCAGGGCGGCGGCCGGGTGGCCCATGGCGGCGCCGCCCGCCGCGGTGTCGAAGCCGCCGGGGAAGCCGAACACGCAGCCGAGCACGTGCAGGTCGGCGAGCTCGGCGGGCGTGCGCGGCGCGCCGAGCACCACCCGGGCGGCGCCCGCGTTGTCGGCGACGGAGTCGACCAGCCGGAACGGCTCGGCGTAGCGGGAGTCGGCCACCTCGATGGCCGGGTGCACGGCGTCGATCGCGGCGAGCACGGTGGCGAGGTCCGCGCCGGGCGCGATGGGCCGCGCCACCACGAGCGCGAGCTCCGGCTCGGCCCGCGGGTGGATCAGCTCGGCCACCGTGATCGGCAGGCCGGGCGGCACGAGCATGTCGGCGGTGATCCGGCCGTACACCGGCTCGCGGATGCCGAGGGCGTCCCGCTTGACCTTGCTGGTCATCCCCAGCTTGATCCCGACGACCTCGCCGCCCCTACGCCCGACCAGCACCTCCTGCGTCGCGTAGCCGACGTCGGTGGAGAGGAACGGGTTGCGCTTGCTGAACGGCCGGATCGGGGCGCGGTCGCGCTCGGCGGCCAGCAGCGCCTCGGCCATCGTGTGCGGGGTGGTCGGCTGCGTCGTCACGGCGCACCGAACCGCACGCTCACGGCGCCCAGGTGCGCGAACTCGGCGCGGAAGCGGTCGCCGGGCCGGGCGGGCACCATCCGGGTCAACGCCCCCGCCATCACGACGTCGCCGCCGCGCAGCCCCTCGCCGAACCCGGCGAGCGTGTTGGCCAGCCACGCGAGCGCGGCGGCGGGGTGGCCGAGCGCGGCCGCGCCCGCGCCGCTGTCGATCGGGTTGCCGTTGCGCGAGAGCAGCACCCCGAGCAGCCGCAGGTCCAGTCCCTCGACGGGGGTCGAGCGGCCGAGCACCACCTTCGCGGCGCCCGCGTTGTCGGCGACGGTGTCGGCGATGCGCCCGCGCCACTCGGCCACCCGGCTGTCGACGACCTCGAGCGCAGGCAGCACGCCGCCGATCGCCCTGAGCGCGTCCTCCGTGGTGACGTCGGGTCCGACCAGGTCGGCGTCCAGCACGAAGGCCAACTCGGCCTCTACCCGCGGCGCCACCAGCTCGGCAGGCGACAGCTCGGCGCCGTCGTCCACGAGCATGTCGTCGGTCAGCACCCCGAACGTGGGCTCGTCGACCCCCAGCAGCTGCTGCGTACGGCGCGAGGTGAGCCCGAGCTTGCGGCCGCGCACCGTCGCGCCCCCCGCGACCCGGCGGGCCACGTTGTGCGCCTGTATCGCGTACCCCTCGGCGATGCCGAGGCCCACGTGGGTGTCGGTGAGCGGGGCGATCGGCGCGCGGGCGCGCTCCGCCTGCCACAGCTCGTCGGCCATCTCCGCAACACCCATACGAGCACCGTGTCATCCGGGCACCCTGGTTGGCGCAGGGAAAAGCCCTAGTTTTCCTCCAGTAGCAACGTCGGCCAGGCACACACCTAGGTGTTCGTCCAGCGCGAAGCCACCTGCCGCGCGGCGACGCTGATTCCCATGACGGACACCCTGGAGCAGATCAGGCACAAGATCGATGGTGCGGTGGACGTGAATCCAGAGCACGGTCGCTACCGCGGCCGTCGGGAGGCGTTCACCGACCCCGACCTCTTCGAGCTGGAGATGAAGTACATCTTCGAGGGCAACTGGATCTACCTCGCCCACGAGAGCCAGCTGCCGAACAACAACGACTACCTGACCACTTACATCGGCAGGCAGCCGATCGTGATCTCCCGTGACAAGGAAGGTCAGCTGCACGCGATGATCAACGCCTGCAGCCACAAGGGCGCGATGCTCTGCCGCCGCAAGAAGGACAACCGCGGCACGTTCACCTGCCCGTTCCACGGCTGGACGTTCCGCAACAACGGCAAGCTGCTCAAGGTCAAGGACCCGCGTGGCGCCGACTACCCGGAGCAGTTCAACACCGAGGGGTCGCACGACCTCACGAAGGTGGCGCGCTTCGAGTCCTACCGCGGCTTCCTGTTCGGCAGCCTCAACCCCGACGTCGTCCCGCTGGTGGAGTTCCTCGGTGGCGCGGCGAAGGTCATCGACATGATCGTGGACCAGTCACCGGAGGGCCTGGAGGTGCTCAAGGGCTCCTCCACCTACACCTACGACGGCAACTGGAAGGTGCAGGCCGAGAACGGCGCCGACGGCTATCACGTGTCGGCGGTGCACTGGAACTACGCGGCCACCACCTCGCGGCGCACCACCGGCGAGTCGGCCACCGAGACGAAGGCCATGGACGCCGGGCAGTGGGGCAAGCTGCGCGGCGGCTACTACGCCTGGGACCACGGCCACGTGCTGCTCTGGAACGAATGGGGCAACCCCGAGGACCGGCCGCTGTGGAACCGCCGTGACGAATGGGCCAAGGAGTTCGGACAGGCCCGCGCGGACTGGATGCTGAAGTTTTCGCGCAACCTGTGCATCTACCCCAACGTGTACATCATGGACCAGTTCTCGTCGCAGATCCGGCATTTCCGGCCGATCTCCGTGGACCAGACCGAGGTCACCATCTACTGCATCGCCCCGAAGGGCGAGAGCGCCGAGGCGCGCACCGCGCGGATCCGGCAGTACGAGGACTTCTTCAACGCCAGCGGCATGGCCACCCCGGACGACCTGGAGGAGTTCCGCTCCTGCCAGAAGACCTACCTGGCCGGGGCCGCCCCGTGGAACGACATGAGCCGCGGCGCGGGCCACTGGATCGACGGCCCGGACGACGACGCCAAGGAGCTGGGCCTCGAGCCCGTCTCCAGCGGGCAGCGCACCGAGGACGAGGGCCTCTACCTGGTCCAACACGGCTACTGGAAGAAGGCCATGCGCGACGCCGTCGACGCCGAGACCGCGGAAGCAGAGGGGGCCTGACATGGCTGTGTCGCAGAACGAGGTCGAGCAGTTCCTCTACCGCGAGGCCCGCTACCTCGACGACCGCGAGTTCGACAAGTGGCTGGAGTGCTACGCCGCGGACGCCGAGTTCTGGATGCCCGCGTGGGACGACGACGACACCCTCGTCACCGACCCGACCACCGAGATCTCACTGATCTACTACAACAACCGCGGCGGCCTGGAGGACCGCGTCTTCCGGATCAAGACCGACCGGTCGAGCGCGACCAGCCTCCCCGAGCCCCGTACGAGCCACAACATCTCCAACGTCGAGATCGTGTCGCAGGACAGCGACGTGGCCGAGGTGCGGTTCAACTGGTTCACGCTCTACTACCGCTACCAGAACATCGACCCCTATTTCGGCACGTCGTACTACACGGTCGATTTCTCCGGGCCGGAGCCGCAGATCAAGCGGAAGAAGGTCGTGCTCAAGAACGACTACATCCACCACGTCGTCGACGTCTACCACGTGTGAGGCCGGCATGACCTTCCAGATCGCGCTCAACTTCGAAGACGGGGTGACCCGCTTCATCGAATGCAAGCCGAACGAGGTGGTGGCCGACGCGTCCTACCGGCAGCGGATCAACATCCCGCTGGACTGCCGCGACGGCGCCTGCGGCACCTGCAAGTCGTTCTGCGAGAGCGGCAGCTACGACGGCGGCGACTACATCGAGGACGCGCTCACCGACGAGGAGGCCGACGAGGGCTACGTGCTCACGTGCCAGATGGTGCCGGAGTCCGACCTCATCCTGCGCATCCCGGCCACCTCCGACGTCGCCAAGACCAGCATCGCCACCCACAGCGGCGAGGTGACCCACGTCGACCGCGTGTCCGACACGGCGATCGCGTTCGGCGTCAAGCTGGCGAACCCGTCGGAGCTGGGCTTCCTGCCAGGGCAGTACGTGAACATCCAGGTGCCGGGCACCGACCAGACGCGCTCGTTCTCGTTCAGCTCCGGGCCCGGCCGCGACGAGGTGGAGTTCCTCGTGCGCAACACCACGCACGGCGTGCTCACCACGTACCTGCGCGACCGCGCCCAGCCGGGCGACAGGATCGAGTTCAACGGCCCGCTGGGCAGCTTCTACCTGCGCGAGCTCAAGCGCCCCACGGTGTTCCTCGCGGGCGGCACCGGACTGGCGCCGTTCCTGTCCATGTTGGAGAAGATCGAGGCGGCGGGCGGCTCGGAGTACCCGATCCACCTGATCTTCGGCGTCACCAACGACCCGGACCTCGTCAAGACCGACGTGCTGGACGGCTTCGCCGAGCGCATGGAGAACTTCACCTACGCCTGCACGGTCGCGGCCGAGGAGTCCAGCTACCCGAACAAGGGCTACGTCACCCACCACCTGCAGCCCGAGCACCTCAACAACGGCGAGCTGGACATGTACCTCTGCGGGCCGCCGCCGATGGTGGACGCGGTCCGCAAGCACCTGGCCGACCAGGGCATCCAGCCCAACAGCTTCTACTACGAGAAGTTCGCGGGCAGCGGCGTCGTCACCGAGATCGGCGAGATCCACGTCAAGGTGCCGGAGTCGAACGAGGCCTTCGACGCGCGGATGGCGCTGGAGCTCGGTGCGGCCAGCATGGTGTGCGGCAAGCTCACCGCCGACCAGCTCGCCGAGTACCGGCGGCTGGCCGACGCGACCGCCACGCACATCTCCGGCAACAAGTTCAGCGACTCGGCGGGCTTCCGCGAGGCCAACGCGGCGTTCCACCTCTTCCCGGTGCAGGCCACCGGCAACCCGACGCTCGTCGACGCGCACCGCAAGCTGCTCGTCACCGAGTACATGGGCGAGGTGTTGACGCTCACGACAGACCTGGTCGGGGACATCACCCACGACCACCGCGAGATCGTCGACGCCTTCGAGAAGGGCGACTTCGAGCGGCTGCGGGCCGTGATGGTCGAGCACAACGAACACGCCAAGCTGACCATGAAGGCCGGCATCGAAGCGGCGGGGAACAAGGCCTGACATGGTGCACCCCGATCGCTTTGCCGGAAAGGTCGTCGTGGTCACCGGGGCGGCGCAGGGGCTCGGTGAAGCCGTGGCCACCCGCGCCGCCCGGGAGGGCGCGGCGGTCGCCTGCGTCGACCGTTCCGAGCTGGTGCACGAGGTGGCGGGCAAGCTCGCCGCTGAGGGGGCGCAGACCATCGCGCTCACCACCGACCTCGAGCGCTACCTCGGCGCGTCGACGGCCATGGCCGCGGCCCGCAACCGGTTCGGCAAGATCGACGTCCTGATCAACAACGTGGGCGGCACGATCTGGGCCAAGCCGTACGCGCACTACACCGAGGCCGAGATCGAGGCCGAGATCCGCCGGTCGCTCTTCCCCACGATGTGGTGCTGCCGCGGGGTGTTGCCGATCATGCTTGCCCAGGGCCACGGCGTGATCGTCAACGTCTCGTCGGTGGCCACCCGCGGGCTCAACCGGGTGCCGTACGCGGCGGCCAAGGGCGGGGTCAACGCCCTCACGGCGTCGCTGGCCTGGGAGTACGCCGAGCACGGCATCCGGGTGGTCGCCACGGCGCCGGGCGGCATCGCGGCGCCGCCCCGGCGGGTGCCACGGGGCACGGTCACCGAGCAGAGCGAGGAGGAGAAGGCCTGGTACCAGACCGTCGTCGACCAGACCGAGTCGTCGTCGCTGCTGCACCGCTACGGCACGCTCGCCGAGCAGGCCGCGCCGATCCTGTTCCTCGCCTCCGACGAGGCGTCCTACATCACCGGCACCCGGCTGCCGGTCGCGGGCGGTGATCTCGGATGAGCGTCGACTACGTGCTGGCCCCTTCGGCGACCCTGGACGCGGCGCAGCGGGTGATCACGGCAGCGATCATGAAGGCCGAGGAGGTGGCCGTCGACGTCTGCATCGCGGTGACCGACGGCGGCGGCCACCTCTTGGCCATGGCCCGGATGGACCGGGCCCCGCTGCTGTGCATCCACATCGCCCAGGACAAGGCGTACTCCGTGGCGTCCTTCGGCGGCCTGCCCACCAGCGACTGGTGGCGGCTCCTCGAGTCCGAGCCCGCGCTGCTGCACGGCATCGTGAAGACCGAGCGGCTCATCATCTTCGGCGGCGGCGTGCCACTGGTGATCGACGGGCGCACCGTGGGCGCGGTCGGGGTGTCCGGCGGGTCCGCCGAGCAGGACGTCCAGATCGCCGAGGCGGGCGCCGCCGTCCTCGGCTGAACGACCAACGGCGCGCCGGCTCCCCCACCAGGGACCGGCGCGCCTTTTCTTCGTGTTTTCTTCGTGTTCCGCTACTGCGGCGGACGGGCCAACAGGATCGAGCAGTTCGGACGGCCCCGGATCACCTGCTCCGCCACGCTGGAGGCCCGGTAGTGCTGGTAGCCGAGCACGATGATGTCCACGTCGAGCTCCTTGGCCCGCTGGAGGATCACGTCCGCGGCGTCGTGCCGGGTCGCCTCGATCAGCTCCCCGTGCACGTCGACGCCCGCCGCGGCCAGTGTGTCCACCGCGTCCTGCACCACCTGGCGCTCCCGCACGTCGACGTCGTCCTCGGCGGCGCGGACGCCGAGCCCGGACCCGGCGCTGATGTCGCCCGGGATGATGTGCCCGCGCGCGACGTGCAGGAGGTGCACCGAGCAGCCCGCCATGGTGGCGAACTGCACGGTGCGGCTCAGCGAGTTGTCCGGCGAGTCGGGTGCGGCGTCGATCGAGATCAACATTCGCTGGTACATGGTTGTCTCCGGCCTACTTCGCGGGCTCGACCGCGATCGAGGGTTCGATGGGGGTACTGCGCAGCGCCCGGTGCGCGGCGGGCACGACCAGGGTGAGCAGGGTTCCGACGACCGCGAGGATGGCCAGCACCCAGAAGATCGCGTTGGTGCTGAGGCCCGCGCCGAGGAGCAGGCCGCCGATCACCGGGCCGCCGACCCCGCCGAGCCGTCCGAACCCGGCGCACCAGGCCACGCCCGCGCCGCGGACGTTCGTCCGGTAGTAGTTGGCGACGAAGCCGTAGATCAGTGTCTGGGTACCGCTCGTGCCCAGCCCGGCCACCGCCACGAAGATCAGCAACAGCGCGAGCGGCAGGCTGACGGTCAGGAGCGCGATGGCGACCGCGCCCAGCAGGAAGCAGGTGGCCACCACCGGCTTCGGGCCGAACCGGTCGGCCACCCGGGAGCCGATGAGGGCACCGATGACGGCGCCGCCGTTGAGCACGAGGAGGAAGGACAGCGAGCCCTTGGTGTTGTAGCCCGCCCGCAGCATCAGCTCGGGCAGCCAGGTGTTGAGGGAGTAGACCAGCAGCAGGCCCATCGCGCTCATGAGGCCCAACAGGACGGTCGGCCACCAGTACTCGGCGCTGAACAGCCCGGCGAAGCCGACCCGCTCGCGCTTCGCGCCGGGCTCCGGGGCGGGCGGCGGGATCTCCGACAGCGGCACACCGGTCTTCTCGGAGAGGGCCCGCGCCTCGTCGAGGCGGCCGCGGGCGAGCAGCCAGGCGGGCGACTCCGGCATCTTGAAGTAGGCCAGCGGGAGCAGGGTGACCAAGGGCAGCGCGCCGATCCAGAACATCCCGCGCCACCCGATCCCGGCGAGCAGGATGATCGCCAACAGCGCCGCGATGAGGCTGCCGAGCGGCACGCCGCAGTAGGTGATGGCGTTGCAGAGGTTCTTCTTCCCCGGCGGCGCGAACTCGGAGACGATCGCTCCCGTCGTCGCGACCAGGGCGCCGACGCCGAGCCCGGTGACGAACCGGAGCAGCCCGAAGGTGCCTGCGCTGGTCATCAGCGCGGTGAGGGCCATGCCGACCGAGAACCAGGCGTAGGCGAAGAGCATCACCTTGCGCCTGCCGATGATGTCGCCGACGCTGCCCGCCAGCAGCGCCCCGACCAGCACGCCGACCAGGGCGTAGCTGCCCAGCGCACCCGCCAGTGCCGGCGTGACCGCGCCGATCTGGGTCGGGTCGCGCAGCAGCGTGGACACGACCGTGCCGTAGACCACCAGGTCGTAGCCGTCGAAGACCAGGCCGACGGTGGCCAGGCTGACCACCCACAGCACCGTTCTCCGTCTACGGGCCTCTTGCTCGGGACTTGCCGAGAATGTCTGAGTCATGCCGAGAAGCGTGCGTTGCACGGCAGTCGCTTCGCGCTGGGTGAACGCCTAGGTAGCCTCCGTTGGTGAGCCGATGCGCTCAGATCGCCCGCGGGCTCACCGAACCGATGGCGGGCACGGCGCCGTCGAGCGCGCGCTGGCTGTGCCTGGAGTGGCCGGACCCGTGGCCCGCGGACGTCAAGCAGGTCGACGACCCCGCCGCGCGTCGGTTGCTGGAGCGGGCCACCGGAGCGGGGTTCCGCCCGTTGCTGGTCCGCGGCGACCGGCGGCGGGTCCTGCTCACCGACGCGTCCCCGCCAGGCGCGACCACCACGGTCGTCGAGCGCTGGGACGAGCTGGCGCTGCCGCCGGTCGGCGCGCCACTGCCGGGCGCGCCGGTCGCCGGGCCGCTGCTGCTGGTGTGCGCCCACGAGCAGCGCGACCCGTGCTGCGGCCTCGACGGGCGGGCCCTCCTCGACGCGCTCGCCGGACCCGACGTCCACGCGTGCAGCCACCTCGGCGGCCACCGGTTCGCGCCCACGGCCATGGTCCTGCCCACGGGCTACGTCTACGGCCACCTCGATCCGGCGGGCGCGCGGCGGGTCCTGGCCCGCGCGGCGGCGTCCGAGGTCGAGACCGAGCGCTGCCGCGGGCGGTGCACGTGGTCACCGGGCGGCCAGGTCGCCGAGCTGGCCGTGCGGGCCGCCACCGGCCTGAGCGGGCCCGACGACCTCGTCCTGATCGACGACCGGGGCAGCACCGTCCACTTCAACTCCACCGCGGGCGGGCGCTGGGCGGTGGACGTCGCGCCCCTGGAGCTCGACGTGACGCGCCCCGCCTCGTGCGGCGCCCGCCCCACCCTGGTCGCACCGCTGCGGGCCGCCGCCGTGCGCACGCTGCGCGGGAGCCGCTAGCCGGGTCGAGATGCACCACAGACGGCGCGGGCGCCGATACTGAGCCGGTGGACGACGAGGGCAGCGGTTTCGGCAACTGGTGGGTCGATCCCGCCGGGCTGGTGCCGCCGGGGCTGATGCCGCCCGGGTTCACGCCCGCAGGCCTGCCCGCCCTGCCGGTCGCCGCGGTGGAGTCGCTGCTGCGCTCCGCGGGACGGCGCCTCGCCGGGCGTCGGCTCACGGTGCCCGGCACGGGCGGCGCGCTCAGCCTGCGCCTCACCGCGCTGCGCCTCGACCCGGAGCCGCTCGGCCTGGCCATCGGCCAGCTCGGCGACGTGACCGTGGAGGCCACCGACGTCGTGTGGCGGGACATCCCGTTCCGCAGCGCGGTGCTCGTGGCCCGCAACGTGCACGTCCGGCCGCAGCCGGTGCCGACCGCCGTCGCCGCGCCGGTCACCCTCGACCTGCTCCTCGACCCCGACGCCGTGGGCGAGCGGCTCACCGCCACCCACCCCGAGCTGCGGCTCTCGGTGCACCCCGACGCCCCGCACGCCCGGGCGCACTGGGCGCGGCGCCCCGGGTGGGGCTGGGTCGGCCTGAAGCCGGAGATCACCACGACGGCGCTGCTGCTGCGCCCGACGTCGTTGAGCGTCCGCGGCCGCGCCCTGGCCCTGCCCGGCTGGCTGCCCACCGTGCGCGTCCGCCTGCCGCAGCTGCCCCGCGGCCTGCGGCTGCGCGACGTCGAGGTGACCGACGCCCCTGCGATCGTCCTGCACCTCGGCACGGACGAGTGGCGGGAGCCGGTGCCACCCCGGCGCCTCACCGCGCTGCTCACCCGGCTGCAGCGCTTCACCGGCTGAGCGACGAAGATCTGTCCACCTTCAACCACGTGCCCCTAGGCTGACGGCGCCCCACCTGATCAACACCCACCCGCGACCCAGGGGAGAAACCGCACATGCCGAAGCCGACGATCGTCCTCGTCCACGGAGCCTGGGCCGACGGCTCCAGCTGGAACCCCGTGGCGACCGAGCTCCGCAACCAGGACTTCACCGTGCTCACCCCGCCCAACCTGCTGCGCCGCGTCACCGTCGACGCGCCCTACATCGCGTCGTTCGTGCAGCAGCGCACGGTCGGCCCGGTGGTGCTGGTCGGCCACTCCTACGGCGGCTTCGTCATCACGAACGCCGCGACGGGCGGCGGCGACGTCCAGGCGCTGGTCTACGTCGACGCGTTCGTCCCCGACGAGGGCGAGTTCGTCTTCCAGATCCTGGGCGGCTCGGGCTCCGCGCTCGACGTGCCCGACCCGACCACCGTGCTCGACCTGGTGGGCTACCCGGACTCCCCCGAGGGCGACGTCGAGGCGTTCCTCAAGGCCGACACCGTGCACAACTCCTTCGCCCAAGACCTCTCCGAGGCCGACCGCTGGTTGATCGTGCAGAGCCAGCGCCCGATCACCCTGAGCGCGAACACCACGCCGTCGGGCGAGCCCGGCTGGAAGTCCCGGCCCAGTTGGGCGGTGGTGGGCACGGAGGACCGGGTCATCCCCCCGGACACCCAGCGGCGCATGGCCGAGCGCGCCAACGCGAAGATCACCGAGGTGGCGGGATCGCACGTGTCGATGGTGTCGCACCCGCAGGTGACGGTCGACGCGATCCTCGCCGCGGCGGCCGCCGTCGGGTAGGGATCCGAGCGGACGGGCCCGGGCCCAAAGCACGCCCCGGGCCCGCCCCACCGGATCAGTCGTCGTCTTCGTCGACCCAGTCGAACGTCTTGGTGACGGCCTTCTTCCACTTGCGGTAGTACTTCTGCCGCTTCGCGTCGTCCATGGACGGCTCCCACCGCTTGTCCTCGGCCCAGTTCGACCGGATGTCGTCCTCGCTCGCCCAGAAGCCCACGGCCAGCCCGGCCGCGTACGCCGCACCTAGCGCGGTGGTCTCGGCGACGACCGGTCGGATCACCGGAACGCCGAGGATGTCGGCCTGGAACTGCATGAGGGTCTCGTTGGCCACCATGCCGCCGTCGACCTTGAGCGAGGTGAGGTCCACCCCCGAGTCGGCGTTCATCGCGTCGAGCAGCTCCTTGCTCTGGAAGGCCGTGGCCTCCAGCACCGCGCGGGCCAGGTGGCCCTTGTTGACGTAGCGGGTCAGCCCGACGATCGCGCCGCGGGCGTCACCGCGCCAGTACGGCGCGAACAGGCCCGAGAACGCGGGCACGAAGTAGACGCCGCCGTTGTCCTCGACCGTGTTGGC
>DATAOO010000087.1:0-16172 GCA_036265695.1 Pseudonocardia sp.
CGGGCTGATGTCCGGGTCGAGCCCCGAGCCCGACGCCGTCACCGCGTCGGGCGGCACCGCCGCCTCCGCCACGCCCTCCCGCGCCGCGATCTGCTGCCTGCGTTGGTTGATCGTGTCGAGGAGGTCCTGGTTGAAGGTGCCTTTGTTCGAGCCGCCGGAGACCGCGGTGCGGCCGGTCACGGAGGTGGAGGGGCGGGTGTGGAAGTAGGGGTCCTGGCCCGTGGCCACCGGGTCGATGCCGATCAGCGACGACCCGGCGGGCGTGCCGTTCTTCGCGTACACCACCGAGCCCTCTGCGGGGCCGGCCAGACCCGGCAGCCGGGTCACCGTCCACGTCAGGAGCGGGTAGAGGATGCCCGCGAGCACGGTGAAGACGAGGAGGACGCGCACGCCGGTGGCGGCCTGGCGCCTGAGTGTGGTGAACATCAGATCCCCGGGATCAGTCGGACGACGAGGTCGATGAGGAAGATCCCGACGAAGGGCGTGACCACGCCGCCGAGGCCGTAGATCAACAGGTTGCGGCGCAGCAGGTGCGCCGCGCTGGTCGGGGTGTAGCGCACCCCGCGCAGCGCCAGCGGGATCAGCGCCACGATGATCAGCGCGTTGAAGATGACGGCCGAGAGGATGGCCGACTGCGGGGTGGCCAGGCCCATGATGTTGAGCGCGCCGAGCGGCGGGTAGAGCACGACGAACATGGCCGGGAGGATCGCGAAGTACTTCGCGAGGTCGTTGGCGATGGAGAACGTGGTGAGGGCGCCGCGGGTGATGAGCAGCTGTTTGCCGATCTCGACGATCTCGATGAGCTTGGTCGGGTCGGAGTCGAGGTCGACCATGTTGCCCGCTTCTTTGGCGGCGGCCGTCCCGGTGTTCATGGCGACGCCGACGTCGGCTTGCGCGAGTGCGGGCGCGTCGTTGGTGCCGTCGCCGGTCATCGCGACCAGCCGTCCGCCCTCCTGCTCCTTGCGGATCAAGGCCATCTTGTCCTCGGGGGTGGCTTCGGCGAGGTGGTCGTCGACGCCCGCCTCGCAGGCGATGGCGCGCGCGGTGCGGGGGTTGTCGCCGGTGATCATGACGGTGCGGATGCCCATCGCTCGCAGCTCGTCGAACCGTTGGCGCATGCCGGGTTTGACGACGTCGGACAGTCGGATGACGCCGAGCACCCGGACGCTGCCGTGTGAACGCACGGCTACCGCCAGCGGTGTCCCACCTTCGTCGGAGATGCGGTCGACGACGGTGTTGATCTCGTCTGACGTGGTGTGGGCCCAGGCCAGCACCGAGTTGGCGGCGCCCTTGCGGATCTCCCGGCCGTCCACGTCGAGCCCGGACATCCGGGTCTGCGCGGTGAACGGGACGAATTGCGCGGCGGCTTCGTCGGCGGTGGCTTCGGGGGCGAGGCCGTGTTGGGCCGCGCAGAGGGCGACGATGCTGCGGCCCTCCGGGGTCTGGTCGGCCAGACTGGACAGGCGGGCGGCCGCGGCCAGCTCGGTCACGTCGACGCCGGAGGCGGGCAGGAGCTCGGTCGCCTGCCGGTTGCCGAAGGTGATCGTGCCGGTCTTGTCGAGCAGCAGCGTGTCGATGTCGCCCGCGGCCTCCACCGCGCGGCCGGAGGTGGCGAGCACGTTGCGTTGCACGAGCCGGTCCATCCCGGCGATGCCGATCGCGGAGAGCAGCGCGCCGATGGTCGTCGGGATGAGGCAGACCAGCAGCGCGGTGAGCACGACCAAGGACTGCTGCTGCCCGGCGTAGGCGCTCATCGGCTGGAGCGCCACCACCGCGAGCAGGAAGATGATCGTGAGCGCGGCCAGCAGGATGGTCAGCGCGATCTCGTTGGGCGTCTTCTGCCGGGCGGCGCCCTCGACGAGTGCGATCATGCGGTCGACGAACGACTCGCCGGGCTTGGTCGTGATCTTGACGATGATGCGGTCGGACAGCACGGTGGTGCCGCCGGTGACCGAGCTGCGGTCGCCGCCCGCCTCGCGCACGACAGGCGCCGACTCTCCGGTGATCGCCGACTCGTCGACGGTCGCGATGCCCTCGACGACGTCGCCATCGCCCGGGATCGTCTCGCCCGCCTCGACGACCACGAGGTCGCCGACGGTCAGCTCGGTGCCGGGGGTGGCCATTTCGACGCCGTTGACGAGCTTGCGGGCGACGGTCTCCTTCTTGGTGCGCCGCAGCGACTCGGCCTGGGCCTTGCCCCGGCCCTCGGCGACGGCTTCGGCGAGGTTGGCGAACAGCACCGTGAACCACAGCCAGAGCGCGATGAGGACGGCGAACACGCTGGGCTGCGCGATGGCGGAGATCGTGACGAGCACCGAGCCCACCCACACGACGAACATGACGGGATTGCGCAGCTGCGCGCGGGGGTCGAGCTTGCGCAGGGCGTCGGGCAGCGAGGCCCACAGCTGGCGGGGTGCGAACGCGCCCGCCTCCACCGCCTGCGCCTGGGGGCGCTCGAGCGTGGTCGTCATGAGAGCGCCTCCACGAGCGGGCCCAGCGCCAGGGCCGGGAAGAAGGTGAGGGCGGCGACGAGGATGATCGTGCCGCCGACGAGGACGCCGAACAGCGGGCCGCTGGTCGGCAGGGTGCCCGCGCCCGCGGGAACGCGACGCTGCCGGGCCAGTGATCCGGCCAGGGCCAGCGTGGCCAGGATGGGCACGAACCGGCCCAGGAGCATGCAGACCCCCAGAGTGGCTTGGAAGAAGTTGCTGGTCACGGTGATGCCCGCGAACGCGCTGCCGTTGTTGTTGGCCGCCGAGGCGTAGGCGTAGAGCACCTCGGAGAAGCCGTGCGAGCCCTCGTTGTTCATCGCCGCCGCCGTGTCGGGCAGCGCGATGGCCAGGCCCGCGCCGAGCAGGACCAGGGTCGGCATGGCGAGGATCGAGACCGCCGCGGCGGTGATCTCCACCCGCCCGATCTTCTTGCCCAGGTACTCGGGGGTGCGCCCGACCATCAGCCCGGCCAGGAAGACAGCGATGATCGCGAGCACGAGGATGCCGTACAGCCCGGTGCCGACCCCGCCGGGCGCGACCTCCCCGAGCAGCATGTTGAGCAGCGTGATCGCGCCCGCGCCGCCGGTATAGCTGTCGTGCAGTGAGTTGATCGCCCCGGTCGAGGTGCCCGTCGTCGACACCGCGAATAGCACCGACGCGGGCACGCCGAAGCGCACCTCCTTGCCCTCCATCGCGGCGCCCGCGGCGAGCGCAGCTGGGCCGGTCGGGTGGCTCTCGGACGCCCAGGCGACGGCCAGGAAGGCCGCCCAGATCGCGCCCATGACGGCCACGAGCACCACGCCTTGGCGGCGGTCGCCGACCATCGTCCCGAAGGTGCGGGTGAGGCTGACCGGGACCACGAGGAGCAGGAAGATCTCGAACAGGTTGGTGAGCGCGCTGGGGTTCTCGAAGGGGTGGGCGGAGTTGGCGTTGAAGATGCCGCCGCCGTTCGTCCCGAGCTCCTTGATCGCCTCCTGCGATCCGGCGGGGGCGATCGGGATCGTGTACTGGGTGCCGTCGACGTTGGTGATGTCGAAGCCGGACTTCAAGGACATCACGACGCCGCCCGCGACCAGCAGGATCGCCGCGACGAATGACAAGGGCAGCAGGATGCGGACCGCGCCGCGGGTGAGGTCGACCCAGAAGTTGCCGAGGCGTTCGGCCCGGTTGCCGAGGATGCCGCGGATCAGCGCGACCGCGACGGCCAGCCCCACCGCCGCCGACATCACGTTCTGCACGGTGAACCCGGCCATCTGCACGGTGTCGCCCATGACCTGCTCGGGCACGTAGGACTGCCAGTTGGTGTTCGTCGTGAACGAGACGGCGTTGTTGAACGCCATCCCCGGCGGGACGGCGTCGCGCCCGAACGACAGCGGCAGCAGCGGCTGCAGGCGCTGCAGGAGGTACAGCAGCACGATCGAGAAGAACGAGAAGCCCAGGACGCCTGCCGCGTAGGTGGTCCAGCGCTGGCCGGACGCGGGGTCGACCCGCACGACGCGGTAGATCAGCGCCTCCACGCGCCAGTGCTTCTCGGTGGTGAAGACGCGCGCCATGTAGTCGCCGAGGGGCACGTAGGCGACGGCGAGCAGGACGACCAGGGCCAGCACCTGCAGGAGGCCCGCGAGGGTGTCGTTCATCAGAACCGCTCCGGGCGCAGCAGGGCGACGGCGAGGTACACGAGCAACCCGAGGGCCATGAGGCCGCCTGCGATGTTCGCGATGATCACAGTGAGTCGAGCCCCCGCAGCGTCAGCGCCAGGAGCGCGAAGCCGCCGACGAGCAGCAGCGCGTAGGCCAGGTCGGCCATGGGTGGTCCTTCCCGTGTGTGTGGGTCAACGGCCCGAGTCTCGGCCGCGGGGACTCCGGGCGGCGCGTGCTCCGACGCTTCCTTGACGCGCGTAATCAGGGTCTTGACGCGATCTTGACGGGCGGGCGCGGCGCGTCGAGAGGGCCGCACCGCCGCTCCTGGTCGCGGTGACGCGTGCCGTGCCGGTCTCCGCGCCGTCGGGAGGTGCGGTGGGTCAGGCGACGCCCGAGGGCGCCTGCACCTTGGCCTCGATGTCGCGACGCAGGAGGGGAGGATGCGACCGGAGCGATCCTGCGCGCACTCGTCGGGGCGAGGACCACCCAGGACTGAGTGCTCCCCGCGCGCCGGGCCTCCGAGGACGGGGACGGCCCGCAGCCGCTCGATCTGATCGCGTTTGTTGGCACCGGCGCCGCCCGGGTGGTACGAACGTGCGCATGACCGCCGGACCGCTCCTCGTGCGGCGGCGGCATGTCGACAACGGACTCGTCCGCACCTGTGCTTGTCCGGATCGTCGCTGATCCTGCTCTTCAGTTCGACGTGAGAGCCGCATCCGAACGGTTTTCCACACCGTCATGCGCGATGCGCGACCATGGCACCCCAGCACCGGACACCGACAACGGCACCGACAAGGAGCACCACATGACCACCACCGAGAAGCCCGCCGCCGACAACGGCGTGGACGTCCCCTTCCTGTTGGGAGCCCGCACGGCACTGGCGGACGCCCCGGCCGGGGCGCAGTTCCAGTGGCGCGCGGAGACCGAGTGGGTCAAGGGCACCCACTCGCGCGGCACGGTGAAGACGTTCTTCGGGCTCGGCGAGGAGCAGGAGCACACCTCCTCCTTCACGTTCGACGCCGACCACCCGCTGCAGTTCTCCTCGGAGGACCACGGCGCCACCCCGGTGGAGATCCTGCTGGTCGCGCTGGGCGCCTGCCTCACCGGCGGCGTCGCCTCGGTGGCCCAGCTGCGCGGGATCCAGCTCCGCTCGGTGAGGGCGACCATCGCAGGCGAGCACGACATCCTCGGCATCCTCGGTGGCGACCCGGAGGTGCCCAACCGCTTCAAGAGCATCAAGGTCCACTACGACATCGACGCCGACGCCACGCCGGACGAGATCGCCGCCGTCGTCGCGCAGTCGCAGAAGCGCTCCGCGGTGTACGACAGCCTGACGAACCCGGTCGCGGTCGAGGTCGAAGTCAACTGACGACGTCCGGGGGAGGGGTCCCGTGCTCCGGGTGACCACCGTCGTCATCGGTGCGGGCCACAGCGGGCTGGCCGTGAGCCGCCACCTCGCCGAGCGCGGCGTCGACCACGTCGTGCTCGAACGCAGCGAGGTGGCGAGCTCGTGGCGTTCCCAGCGCTGGGACTCGCTCCGCCTGCTCACGCCCAACTGGCTGAGCAGGCTGCCCGGCTACGCCTACCGCGGCGACGACCCGGACGGCTACATGTCCGCTCCGCAGGTCGCCGCGTTCATCGAGGACTACGCGAAGGAGTCCGCGGCGCCCGTGCGGGCCAACACGACGGTCACCGCCGTGGGCCGGGTGGACGACGGGTACGTCGTCGAGACCGACCAGGAGGCCTGGCGGGCGGCCACGGTCGTCGTCGCCGCGGGCGGGGCGAGCGTGCCCACCGTGCCCGAGCTGCGCGCAGGCCTGCCCGCCGGGATCGAGCAGCGGGCGCCGGGCGGATCCACACCGGACCTGCCCGCCTACCGCAACCCCGGCGACCTCCCGCAGGGCGGGGTGCTGGTGGTCGGCCCGTCCGCGAGCGGGATCCAGATCGCGCAGGAGGTGCACGCCTCCGGGCGGCCGGTCACGCTCGCGGTCGGCGAGCACGTGCGGATGCCCCGCACCTACCGCGACCGCGACGTGCTCTGGTGGATGGATGCGACCGGCCTCTTCGACGACCGCTACGACGAGATCCCCGACCTGCTGCGCGCCCGGGTGCTGCCCTCGATGCAGCTCATCGGCTCGCCCGAGCGCGCCACGCTCGACCTGAACACGCTCAGCGCCGCCGGGATCCGGCTCGTGGGACGGCTGGCGGGCGTGCACGACGGGGTGGCGCAGCTGTCCGGCTCGCTCCGGAACGTGTGCACGCTCGCCGACCTCAAGGTGAAGCGGCTGCTCAAGGGCTTCGACGAATGGGCCGCGACGGCCGGGGTCGAGCAGACCGCCGGGTTGCCCCCCGGCGAGGCGGTGGCGCCGACCGTCGTCCCCGCCGCCGCCCCGCAGGAGCTCGACCTGGGCAGCGGCGAGATCCGCACGGTCATCTGGGCCACCGGCCTCCAGCCCGACTTCGGTTTCCTCGGCGAGCTCCCGGTGTTCGACCGCAAGGGCCGGGTGCGCCACGACGGCGGCGTCGTGCCCGGGAGCCCCGGCCTCTACGTGATCGGCCTGCCGTTCCTGCGGCGCCGCAAGTCCACCCTCATCGACGGCGCGGACGCGGACGCCGCCGACCTCGTCACGCACCTCGTCGGCCACCTGGCCTGAGCGCACCGATGGCGACCGTCATGGACTCGCTCAGGCGTCGGCCGCGGGGGTGCCGCCCCCGGCGTCCTCGTCGTCGTCGACGGGTTCCGGGTCGAGCCATTCCTCCCGGTGACCCCCGGCTTGCCCGAGCATGCCCTGGAGGTCCTTCGCGAGCGCCTCGTCGTGCCGCGGGCTGTGCTTGTCGCTTCCACGTTCCATGGCGAGCACCTACCCACGACGCGCGCCGGTCATGCCCGATCGGGCCGTGTCACCCCCGGGCGAGGCGCCGCCGGTTGGCCACCACGCGCCGGTGGACCGGGCCCGCCGCCGCGGCGACTATGCGGGCGGTGTCCTGCGGAGGCGTCGTGATCGCCGCGAGGTACGCGTGCCCGAACGCGTCCACCTTCTCCTGCCACATCCGCGTGTACTCGCGGCGGTCGCGGGCGCTCGGTGGCCAGCCGCCCATCAGCAGCCTGCTGGTGCGGTAGGCGATCACGATCGGTGCCGACCAGGAGATCTCGACGGCCTGCGTCCACGCCCGGGCCCACTCGGCGCCGGGGAACGATGCGGTCTTCCTGCGTTGCGTGCTCACCCGTTCGACGCTACGGGGCGCGACGGGGCCGCCGAGGTAGCGTGGAACACACCTGCGGCCGGATCGTCCACGGTGAGCCGCTGGACGACGAGCACGGCGACGTCGTCGCGCGGCGTCTCGACCCCGACCAGCCGCCGCATGACGTCGACGCAGACGGTCTCGGGCGAGCGCGGCGCCACCGCCTTGCGCAGCTTCTCGATGTTGTCGTCGATGAGGACGCCGCGGCGCTCGACCAGCCCGTCGGAGTAGAGGCACAGCACCGCCCCCGGCGGCAACGGCACCTCGACGTTGTGGCGATCGTGCCCGGACTCCACGCCCAGCGGCAGGTCGGCGTCGACCTTCAGCACAGCGGTCTCGTCGCCGGGGAAGGCGAGGACGGGCGGCGGGTGCCCGGCGGACGACATGAGCAGCACGTCGGTGGCCGGGTCGATGATCCCGCACAGCACCGTGGCCATCGTCTGGGGCTGGAAGTGCCGCACGTGGGCGTCGACGGCGGCCAGCACCTCCGCCGGGTCGTCGGTGCGCAGGGTCGCCGCGCGCAGCACGGCGCGCACCTGGCTCATCGACTGCGCTGCCGCGAGGCCGTGCCCGACGACGTCGCCGACGACCACGCAGACCGCACTGGACGGCAGCGTGAACACGTCGTACCAGTCGCCCCCGACCTCGCCGTCGTCGCCCGCGACGTAGCGCGAGGCGAAGGCGAAGCCGGTGACCTCCGGGAGCTGGGCGGGCAGCAGGCTGCGGCGCATGGCCGCCGCCGCCGCCCGCTCGGACTGGGACAGCCGCGACTGGGTGGCCATCGCCACGCGGTCGGCCACCATCTGCAGCAGCTCCGCGTCCTGCTCGCCGAAGCGCCGCTTGCTCAGCGTGCCGACGTGGAGCACGCCGAGCACGTTGCCCCCGGCCACCAGGGGCACGCCGAGCAGCGAGGAGATCCCCCTCTCGCGCAGGAGCGGGTTGAACACGTTGCCGCGGTCGACCTGCTCGATGGCGACCCAGTGCCTGCCTTCGGCGATGCGGCCCGCGAAGCCGCGCCCGAGCGGGATCCGGACGCCCTGGTGGACCTCTTCCTCGATCCCCTTGGCCACGGTGGCCAGCAGGAACTGCCGCGACTGGTCCAGGAGCAGCACCGCCGCGGTGTCGACCGCCATCAGCTCGCGTACCTTCTCGAGCAGCTCGTCGAGCAGCTGGTCGACGGTGAGGTCCGCGAGGCCGGTGTCGCTGACGGCCTCGAGCCAACGCAGCCGCTCCTCGGCGGAGCGGTCGGGGAGGTCCTGCGGAGGGGAAGCGCCGTACCCGGCGGGCGTCGGGACGGGCGGGCTGACGATCGTGACCCGGGTGCCGGTGCTGCGGTGGTCGACGTCGTAGCTGTCCATGAGCGTGCCGATGAGGGGCAGGCCGTGCCCGCGGAACCCCTTGTCGGACGGGCTGGCGCGCCACACGCCGAAGTCGTCGACCACCGCCTTGGCGCGCCGTCCGTCCGTGCCGGACAGCTCCGTGACGACGACCGCCACCAGGGCTTCCTGCTCCGGCGACGACCGGTCGGTGCCGTAGGCGTGCTCCGCGGAGTTGGAGACGGCCTCGCTCACCGCGAGCACGAGGTCGTCGCTCTCGTCTTCGGGCCAGTGCCGGTCGGCCAACCAGCGCCGGAGCGCGAGGCGCACCCGGCCGGGTGCGCGGGCGTCGGCCTGCACCTGGAGCTCAAGTGCGGTCACAGGTCAGTCACCTCTTGCCGCTTCGACCAGCGCCTGGGCAGGCTACACCCCGCCACGCCCCGGCCGCCGTCACGGTCGGGCTAGCTCGTCGGCCGCCGCCGCGCCCCGCTCCCCCATGGGGGCCGCCGCCCCGCGGGTGGTGTCCGCGCGGGTCTGCCTCTCGGACTCGGCGTTGATCTCCGCGCCGAGCAGGACGATGTAGCTGGTGAGGTAGAGCCACAGCATCAGCACGACCACGCCCGCGATCGCGCCGTAGGTCTTGTTGTAGCTGCCGAAGTTGTTCACGTACAGGCTGAACGCGATGCTGCCGATGACCCAGAGCACGATGGCGACCAGCGAGCCGGTGGTGACCCAGGAGAAGCGCGGCTGGTCGCGGTCGGGCGCGACCCGGTAGGTGACGGCGAGCGCGGCCACGACGAGGGCCGCGAGCAGCACCCAGCGCAGCACCTGGGCGAGGACCGTGCCCACCGGCCCGAGCGGCAACACGTTGAGCACCACCGGGACGACGGCGACGAGCGCCAGTGTCAGCAGCAGGAACACGATCGCGCCGAGCGTGAGGGCGAGGGCGATGCCGCGGACCTTGAGGAACCCGCGGGTCTCGTCCTCGTCGTAGGCGATGTTGATCGCCTTGAGGAGGTTGCCGGTGCCGCTCGAGGCCGACCACAACGCGGCCAGGATCGACACGACCAGGCTGACGCCGAGCGCGCCGCCGCTGGCGGACGCGACGGACTGGAGCTGGTCGGCGAGGATGGGCCGGGCCTGTTCGGGCAGGGCCGCGGAGAGGTCCCGCGCCTGCGCGGCGACGGTCTCCGGGTCGGCGACGAGCCCGTAGAGGCTGATCGCCGCGATGATCGCCGGGAAGATCGCGAGGAACGCGAAGAACGCCACGCCGGCCGCCAGGATGGGCACGTTGTCGGCGCTGCTCTCCTTGAACGCCCTGCGCACGACCTGCCACCAGCCGCGGGGCGGGATCTCGGTCGGCTTCTCGGCTTCCTCGCCTGCCAGCCGTGCGTCGTCACGTGAGGTCGTCATCGGTCAGCCCGCCGCCTGCGCCGCAGCACGATCAGGAGCAGCAGCACCGCCGCCCCGACGGCGATGACGGGTGGACGCGCCACCGCCGCACCGACGGCGGGCGCCTGCTCGGCGACGACGGTCTTCGCCTGTTCGCCGATCGCACGGGCCCGCGCCAGCGCGTCGTCCCGGCGGGCCCGTACGCGCGACGGGACATCGGCGCGGTGGGCCAGCTCGGTGACGGTGACGCCGAGCTCCTCGCGCAGTTCCTCGAGTTCCGCGCGCTGCGCCTGCTCGGATCGCTCGGTGGTCATCGCCGCACCGCCTCCCGCACCGTCGCGACGTCGTCGCGCACGCTCTCGACGGTGTGCTCGGGCGCGGCCGGGGCGGCCCGCCGCAGCTGGGCCCGTCCCGCCAGCGCCAGCACGCCCGCGATGACGAGCACCACGACGCCGACGACCAGCGCGGCCAGCCACACCGGCCAGACCAGCGCCAGCGCGGCGATGGCCGCGGCGATCAGCGCGCCGAGCCCGTAGAGCGCGACGACGCCGCCTGCCCCGGCGAGGCCCGCGCCCGCGCCGACGCGCTTGCCCTTGGCGGTGAGCTCGGTGCGCGCCAGCTCCAGCTCGCCGCGCACGAGCTCGGACACCTGGGCCGCCAGGCGGTTGACGAGTTCCCCCGTGGGCATGCCCTCAAGCCCGGAGGGCGGTTTCCTGGTCTCGGGATCCATGCAGGCGGCCTACCCATCCGGTGCGCGGCCATTCCCCGGCGTTGGCGACCGTTTTCACGGCGACGCGCTGCGGGTATGCCACACCGCATGGGGCAACGGGTGCGCGAGACGGAACGCAAGTACGAGGTCCCGGCGGAGATCGAGCTGACCGATCCGGCGCAGCTCCTCGGTCTCGCCGTCGGATCGCACGACGAGGTCGAGCTCAACGCGACCTACTTCGACACACGCGACCTGCGGCTGGCCCGGGCCGGGATCACGTTGCGGCGCCGCGAGGGCGGCACCGACGCGGGCTGGCACCTCAAGCTTCCGGTCGACGCCGACTCCCGCGACGAGCTGCGCCTGCCGCTGGGCCGCGCCAAGCACAAGCCGCCCGCCCGCCTCGTGTCCCTGACCCGCGTCCACACCCGCGGGGAGGTGTTGAAGCCGGTCGCCAAGCTCGTGACGCAGCGGCGGCGCTGGACGCTCACCGGCGACGGTGGCGCGGAGGTGGCCGAGCTGGCCGAGGACCGGGTGCACGGCGTCGCGCTCAACCCCGTCTCGAACGAGGTCGCATGGCGCGAGCTGGAGATCGAGCTCGTCGGCGACGGCTCCCCGCAGCTGCTGGAGACGTGCGAAGCCGAGCTGCGCGAGATCGGCGTGCACCGGTCGGGCGCCCCGTCGAAGCTGAGCCGGGTGCTCGGCGACCGCCTGCCGGTCCGCGGCGAACCTGACGGGACGGGGAAGCGCGCCACCGCGGGCGCGGTCGTGCTGGCCTACCTCCGCGAGCAGGTCGCGATCCTGCGTTCGCAGGACCCGCTGGTGCGCATCGACGCGGCCGACGCCGTCCACAAGTCGCGCGTCACCGCCCGTCGGATCCGCAGCGTGCTGCAGGGCTACCGGCGCATCCTGGACCGTTCCTCGACCGCCGAGCTGGTGGCGGACCTGCGCTGGCTGGGCGCGGAGCTCGCACCGGCGCGCGACGGCGAGGTGCTCGCCTCGCACATCGCGAAGGCGCTTGACGCGCTGCCCGACGACGAGGTGTTGGGCCCGGTCGCGGCCCAGGTGACCCGTCGGTTCGCCCGCGAGCAGGCCGAGGGCCGGGCCCGGGCGTTGGGCGTGCTGGACTCGGACCGCTACCTGCAGATGCAGGACCGGCTCGACGCATTGCTCGACGCGCCCCCCACCACCCGGCGGGCCGACGAGCCCGCGACGGCCGAGCTGCCGCGGGCGATCCGGAAATCCCTGCGTCGCACCGCGGGCCACGCGGCCGAGGCGGACGCGGCGGTCGCGGCCGAGCGGGACACGGCGCTGCACGAGATGCGCAAGGCCGCCAAGCGGGCCCGCTACGTGCTCGAAGTGGCCGAGCCCGCGCTGGGGAAGGGCGCCCGGAAGCTGCGCAAGCGGGTGAAGGAGGTGCAGTCCCTGCTCGGCGACCACCACGACACCGTGGTCGCCCGTGCGGTGCTGCGCGAGCTCGGCAGCCAGGCCCAGGTCGAAGGGGCCAACGGATTCACCTTCGGCGTGCTCTACGCGGAGGAGCGCGCCGCGGCCCGCGCCCTCGAACGGCGCCTCCCGTCCCGGTGGTCGCAGGTCGCGAAGAAGGCTGACCTGGCCTGACCGGCGTGTGGGGCGACGCGGATCGGGTACGCGCCCGCCATGAGCACGGGCCATGACCAGTTCACCCAGCAGGACCCCACCGAGCAGCACGCCGCGCCCGGCAGCGGAGACCAGACCATCGAGCACCCCGGGCGCACCAGCGAGATGGACGTGCGACCCGACCACGGCGAGCAGACCTACCGGGGCAGCGGCAGGTTGCACGGCAAGAAGGCGGTGATCACCGGCGGCGACTCCGGCATCGGGCGTGCGGTCGCGATCGCGTTCGCCCGCGAGGGCGCCGACGTGCTCCTGACGTACCTCGATGCGGAGAAGGAGGACGCGGACGAGACGGCGCGCTGGGTGCGCGAGGCGGGCCGCACGGCCGTCACGGTGGCGGCGGACCTGACCGAACCGCGCAGCTGCCAGGAGGTCGTGGACCGTGCGGTGCGTGAGCTCGGGGGGATCGACGTGCTGGTGAGCAACGCCGCCTACCAGATGTCGCAGGACAACGGGATCGACGACATCACCGAGGAGCAGTTCGACCGGGTCATGAAGACCAACGTCTACGCGCTGTTCTGGTTGTGCAAGGCCGCCGTGCCGCACATGGGACCGGGCGCCACCGTGATCACCACGTCGTCGGTTCAGGCCTTCCAGCCCTCGCCGCACCTGCTCGACTACGCGACCTCGAAGGCCGCGATCGTCAACTTCACCAAGGCGCTGGGGAGCAACCTCGCCGATCGGGGGATCCGGGTGAACTCCGTGGCGCCCGGCCCGGTGTGGACCCCGCTGATCCCCGCGACGATGGACGAGAAGAAGCTGGATTCCTTCGGGGCGCAGGCGCCGATGGGGCGCGCGGCCCAGCCCGCCGAGCTGGCGCCCATCTACGTCTTCCTCGCCTCGCAGGAGTCGAGCTACATGACCTCCGAGGTCCTGGGCGTCACCGGGGGATCCCCCGTCACCTGAGGACGGCGGTGTCGATCCAGGCCAGGATGGACGGGTGGACACGACCCGCGAACACGACATCGTCCTGCACGGCGCCACCGGCTTCGTCGGGGCGCTGGTGGCCGCCTACCTCGCCGAGGCCGCGCCTGCGGGCGTCCGGATCGCGCTGTCCGGCCGGTCGCGGGACAAGCTGGAACGCACCCGCGCGGAGCTGCCGCCGTCCGCGCGGGGCTGGGACCTGGTGGTCGCCGACGCCGCCGACCCCACCGCGCTGGCCGCGGTGGCCGGGAGCACGCGGGTCGTGGTGTCTACGGTCGGGCCGTACACCGCCTACGGCCTGCCCCTGGTGGAGGCGTGCGCGCGGGCGGGCACCCACTACGCCGACCTGACCGGCGAGGTGCTGTTCGTCCGGGAGGCGATCGACCGGTGCGACGCACTCGCCCGCGAGTCCGGCGCCCGCATCGTGCACTCGTGCGGCTACGACTCGGTCCCGTCTGACCTCGGCGTGCTGCTCCTGCACGAGGCGGCCGGTGAGCTGGCCGACGTCCGGCTCGTCGCGAGGATGAAGGGCGGGTTCAGCGGCGGCACGGTGGCGTCGATGCGCGCGCAGATGGACGCCGTGCGCCACGACCCGGCCGCGCGGCGCCTCGTCGCCGATCCGCACGCGCTCAGCCCCGACCGCGCCGCCGAACCGGCCCCCGTCCAGCCGCCGGACGCCGGGCCGCCGAGCAGGCTGCGGGACGGCACGTGGACGGCGCCGTTCGTCATGGCGGGCTACAACACCCGGATCGTGCGGCGCAGCAACGCGCTCACCGACTGGTCCTACGGCCGCGGGCTGCGCTACGGCGAGCTGATGGGGTGCGGCCGGGGCGTTCGGGGTGCGGCCGCGGCGGGCGCGGTGACGGCCGGGCTCGTCGGGGCGCTGGCCGGGATCAGCGCCGCGATGGCCACGGCGCCGACCCTTGCGCTGCTCGACCGGGTGCTGCCCGCCCCGGGCTCGGGCCCGAGCGCCGAGGCCCGCGCCGCCGGGTGGTTCCGGTCGGAGCTGCACGCGGTCGCGAGCGGCGGCCGCCGGTTCCGCGCGGTGGTCGCCGGGTCGGGCGACCCGGGCTACGCGGCCACCGCGGTCATGCTGGGGGAGAGCGCCCTGTGCCTCGCCGAGGACGACCTGCCGGACCGGGCGGGCTCGCTCACGCCCGCCACGGCGATGGGGACGGCGCTGGTCGAGCGGCTGCGCAAGGCGGGCCACACCTACGACGTCCACGCCGAGCCGTAAGCCCCGCTCGGTGCCCACGGAGTCGGAAGCGACCATCGGCCTCAAGCTCCGCCGGGCCCGGCGGGAGCTCGGGTTCCCGCCGGTCTCCCGGGCCCGCGACGACGGGCTGCTGGCGGTCGGCGGCACGCTGAGCGCTGAACGCCTGCTCGTCGCGTACGCCAACGGGATCTTCCCTTGGCCGAGCTCGAAGGGGGCGCCGATCCCGTGGTTCTGCCCCAGCCCGCGCACCGTGCTGGTGCCGGGGCAGATCCGCGTGAACCGCAGCCTGCGCCGCGCGGTGCGCCGCGCTCCGTTCACGGTGACCTTCGACCGGGCGTTCCCGGCGGTGATCACCGCCTGCGCCCGGGTGCCGCGGCAGGACCAGGGCACCTGGATCACCCCGGCGATGGTCGATGCCTACACCGAGCTGCACGAGCTCGGGTTCGCGCACTCCGTCGAGACCTGGAACGGCGACGAGCTGGTCGGCGGGGTCTACGGGGTGTCGCTCGGCGCCGCGTTCTTCGGCGAGTCCATGTTCACCCTCGAGCCCGACGCCTCCAAGATCGCGTTGTACACCCTGCTCCGGCGGCTTGAAGCGTGGGAGTTCCGCTTCCTGGACTGCCAGATGACCACCCCTCACGTCGTGCGCCTCGGGGCCGCGGAATGGAGCCAGGACCACTTCCAGTCAGAGCTCCACCACGCGCTGGAGGCGGAGACGCGGCGGGGGCCCTGGTCTGCTCCCGGCCCTGCTGCGATGGCATAGGGTCCGTGGGCCTAGAGGCCCTGCTGAGCAGGGTCAGCGTGATGAGCAGGTTGGTGCCCCACAGCGCGGCCGACTGCACGGCCGTGCCTGCCGGGCGCACGGCGAGCGGATACGTCTCCGAGCCGGTCAACCACCCCATCAGCTGCAGCCCACCCGCGTTGAACAGCATGAACACCACCAGGCACGCCACCACGAAAGCGATCGAGTCGCGTCCCGCGTTGCCGGTCACGAACAGCAGCCCCAGCACGAACAGGGCGACGGCCGCGCCGGGGATCATGATGAGGGTGAGCCGCCTGCGGCCGACCCGGTCGATGATCGCCAGGCCGGCCAGCTGGGCGACCAGGTAGCTCAGCCCCAGCGCGACCGACACGTCGAGCGCCACGTCCGCCGCAAACCCGGCGTCGGTCAGGATCGTGGGGGAGTAGTAGACGATCATCTCGATGCCCGAGAGCTGGGTGAAGATCGCGATCCCGCAGCCGAGCACCAGCGCGGGCCGCACCCAGCGCTCGCGCAGCCCGGACCAGCCGCGGGTGCTGGCCGTCTGCTCCTTGCGGGCGAGGTCGGCCATCTCGTCCAGCTCGCCGTCGACGTCGAAGCCCGGGGGACGCACGCGGCGCAGCACCGCCTCGGCGGCGTCCCGGTCGCCGTTGCGGACCAGCCAGCGCGGGCTCTCCGGGAGCCGCAGCAGCAGCGCGAGCATGATCGCGGCAGGCACGGCGGCGATCCCGATCGACCACCGCCACACGATCGACTCCGAGGCGCCGACCACCGTCGCGATGACGATGCCGACGCCGATGGCGATCTGGAAGGCCAGCACGAGCCTG
>DATAOO010000088.1:0-2686 GCA_036265695.1 Pseudonocardia sp.
CGGCGTCAGGCCGAGCCGGTTACGGAACTGCAGGGCAAGGATGGCGAAACTCAGGCCGACGACGAGTTGGCCGCCGACCTTGGCGCGGGCCCGCAGCCCGAGGTTGCGCTGGCGCCGGATCTTGATGAAGTCGTCCAGGAACCCGACGGTGCCCAGGCCGACCATGAGGTACAGCGCGAGCAGCCCCGAGGCCATCGGCCCGCCGCCGCCACGCAGCGCGATGATCAAGTGGGCGACCCCGTAGCCGAACACCGTGGAACCGACGATCGCCACCCCGCCCATCGTCGGGGTGCCGCGTTTGGTCAGGTGCCGCTGGGGGCCGTCGGTGCGGATCTCCTGACCGAACCCGCGGCGACGGAAGTAGGCCACCACGAGCGGGGTCACCAGGATGGAGCTGAGCAACGAGAACAGCGCGGCGATGAGGATCGTCTTCACGCCTCGTCGCCTCCCGCTCGCGCGGCGCCGGGCCCGCTCCCGGCCCGGCCGCACTGATCATCCTCGGCAAGGGTGAGTGCTACCCGTTCGAGGCTCGCCGCACGCGAGGCCTTGACGAGCACGACGTCGCCGGCCCGCAGCTCGGCGCGGAGCAGGTCCAGCGCTGCTGCGGCATCGGGCACCTCCTGCACGGTGCCCGTCCAGGACGGGTGACCGACCGCGCCGCGGCGGATCGGTGCGGCGGCCTCCCCCACCACGACCAGGCGGGCCAGGTCGAGCTCGGCCGCGAACCGCCCCAGCGATTCGTGCTCGGCGGGGCCGTCCGGCCCGAGCTCGGCCATCTCACCGAGCACCGCGAACGAGCGGCCACCGCGGCCTCGGCGGGCCGCCGCCAGCCCGACGAGTGCGCGCAGGCCGGCCCGCATCGACTCCGGGTTGGCGTTGTAGGCGTCGTTGACGACCAGCACCCCGTCGGCCCGTTCGGTCAGCGCCATGCGCCAGGGCGAGACCGCGCGAGCGGTGCCGAGTGCGCCCGCGATCGCGGCCGGTGCCAGCCCGGCCTCGAGGGCGATCGCGGCAGCGGCCAGCGCATTCGGGATGTGATGAGCACCGACCAGCTGCAGGGCCACCGGCACCGCCTCGGTGCCCGTGCGCAGGGTGAAGCTCGGCCGTCCGCCGTCGTCCAGGCGGATCTCCGCAGCGCCCACGTCCGCACCGCCGGCGGCACCGAAGCTCACCACCCGGGCAGTCGTGCGGGCGGCCATCGCCCGCACCAGCGGATCGTCGGCGTTGAGCACCGCCACGCCGCCGCGGGCGGCGTCAGGCAGTGCCTCGACCAGCTCCGCCTTGGCGGCGGCGATGGCCTCCCGGCTGCCGAACTCGCCCAAGTGTGCCGAGCCGACGTTGAGCACCGCACCGATCCTCGGCGGGGCGATCTCGGCGAGCCACCGGATGTGGCCGACCCCCCGCGCACCGAGTTCGAGGACGAGGAAGCGGGTCTGCTCGTTGGCGCGCAGCACGGTGTAGGGCAGGCCGAGCTCGTTGTTCATCGAGCCGGCCGCGGCGACCGTCGGGCCGGCGAGGGGCAGCAGGTGCGCGACCAAGTCCTTGGTCGAGGTCTTGCCGGAGGAGCCGGTGATCCCCACCACGGTCGCGGTCAGCCGCCGGGCGACGGCGCTCGCCAACGCGGACAGCGCAGCCACCCCGTCGGCCACAACGATGTGCGGCCCGGCGACCGGCCGGGTGACCAGCGCCGCGACACAGCCCGCGGCCAGTGCCGCCGGCACGTAGTCGTGTCCGTCCACCCGGGCGCCGGGCAGGGCGAGGAACAGCCCGCCGGGGGCGGCCTTGCGGGAGTCGTACTCGACCGGGCCGCGCACCTGGATGCCGGGATCGGCCGCCACGAGCCGGCCGCCGACGATCTTCGCGACCGCGCCGAGCTCGAGAGTGATCATGCGGCGCCCAGAGCCGCGCGGAGCACGGCTCGGTCGTCGAAGGGATATTCGACACCGGCGATCTCCTGCCCGCGCTCGTGCCCCTTGCCGGCGATCAGCACGGTGTCCCCGGGCGCGGCAGCGGCCACCGCGGCGCCGATCGCCTCGGCCCGATCACCGACCTCCAGGACCTCGCCGCGCGCGTGCGCCGGGACGGCCAGCGCGCCGGCCAGCATCGCCTGCCGGATGAGCGCGGGGTCCTCTGAGCGGGGGTTGTCATCGGTGACGATCAGCAGGTCGGAGTTCCGGGCGGCCAGCTCACCCATCACCGGACGCTTCGCGCGGTCCCGATCGCCGCCGCAGCCGAGCACGACGATCAACCGACCGGTCGTGAGCGGGCGGAGCGCGCGGAGCGCGCCCGCCACGGCGGCCGGCTTGTGCGCGTAATCCACCACCGCGAGGAACGGCTGGCCGACCGCAACCCGCTCCATCCGGCCGGGCACCACTGCGCGGGCCACCGCCGGCACGGCGAGCCGGAGGTCGACACCGACCTCGGCGAGCACCGCAAGGGCGAGCAGGGCGTTCGCCACGTTGTACGAGCCGGGCACGGCGCAGTCCGCCGCCAGGTCGACGCCGGGGCCGCGCACCCGGAAACTGGTCGAGCCGTCCGGGCGGGTCGTGATGTCGCTCGACCGCCAGGTCGCCTCAGCCCCCCGCGTGCTCACGGTGACCGCCCGCGGGCCTGCCAACGCGGCCATCCGCTGCCCCCACTCGTCGTCCACGACGACCACCGCCACCCGGGCTCGGCCGTCGAAGAG
>DATAOO010000089.1:0-4868 GCA_036265695.1 Pseudonocardia sp.
CGTGCTGCGGGCCACGGTGCCAGAAGCAGCCGTCGACGAAGACCACCACGCGGGCGCGGGTGAACACGAGGTCGCCGCGGGCCCGCAGGTCGGGCAGCGGGCGGTGGTCCACCCGGTACCGGTAGCCCAGCGCGTGCAGGCGTTGGCGCACGGCCAGTTCCGGTCCCGTGTCGCGGCGGCGCTGCCGCGACATCGCGCGCCGCTTGGCGTCGTCGGTGGCCGCGGGTCGGGCGGTCATCGCGGCAGGTTCAGCACCGCCGCCGCCCGACGTCCGGCCGCGTGCCCCAGGCTGCGGTAGGCCTCGAACTGCTCGTCGGTGAAGATCTGCCGCGACAGCGAGTGGTGCGGGAAGCGGCCGTCGCGGTGGTGGAACGACCGGAGGTCCCAGCTCAGGTCCTCGGTGAGCGCGGCCTTGGCGTAGACGAGCCGGGCCTTGTCGCCGTCCGGGTAGCGCACCTCGCCGAGCACGGCCAGATCGGCGCTGTGCGTGCCGTCGCGCGGCATGGTGGGGGCGGGGTCCAGCACGATGTCGGCGCCGAGCTCGCTGCGGGCCAACGCGATCGCCCGGCCGATGTCGGTGGCCGCGCCGTCGGCGTCGGTGCTGGCGTCGAAGCAGAGGATCTGGGTGCAGCGCCGCCGCAGCAGCTCGACGAGCCCGAGGTTCTCCCAGTGGCCGCCGTCGGTGAGGTAGATGAACCGGCGCTTGGTGAGCGTGAGCCCGCCGACCGCCTCGCGCAGCACGTACAGCGCGCCGGGCTCCCGCCAGCCCTCGACGATCGACGCCCACAGCCTGCCGCGTCGGCTCTGCGGCGGCTCGGGCCGGGCGTCCCAGCTCGGGTGGCGCGGGTTGCGCACCCACACGCCCAGGCGCACGTTGGTGAGCGCCATCAGCAGCCGCAGCGGCGGGAACGTGAACCGGCCCATCAGCGGGGCCAACGCCGCGCCGGACACCGCCATGATCGACGGCAGGGTCAGCGCCGTGCCCTTGGGCCCACGGGACTCCTCGAACCGCGCGGTGTCCTGGTAGGTGAACCGCGGGCCGCCGCTCTTCGCGTGGGTGAACGTGAACGACTCCGCGAACCGGCCCACCGGCACCTCGTCCGACGTCACGTTCACGGCGCAGCAGACGATCAGCTCGGGGATCCGCTTGCCGCGCTCGTCGAGCCGCTTCCCGATCTCGGAGAACGGCAGCGACTGCGTGTAGGGCATCGGCTCCGCCACCGGCTTGCCGTTCTCGTCGGAACGACGCTTCACGGCGAACGCGCTGTTGAGCCGCTCGCGGTAGAACAGGTGCATCGAGTAGCGGCGGTTGTGCACCTTGATCGCCATGAGCAGCACGACGGCCGCGGCGGCGACCACGAGCGCCACGTCCCAGCCCGAGATGCCGACGCGGGTGGCGTACTCCAGCGAAGCCAGCAGCGGCACCCCGAGCAGCGCCGCGCTCGCCAGCACCGCCGCCGCGAACACCACCCACCGCGCCCGCGGGCGGCCTGCCAGCGGCACCGCGACGCCGACGAGCGCCAGCGCGATCAGCAGCCACCCGCCCGCGGCCGCGATCTGCGACAGCGGCGCGTCGACGGGCAGCCCGAGGTGGCCGAGCAGCGCGCGGGTGCCCGCGCCGTACAGCGCGGCGAGCCACGGGAGCGCCAGCACCACCAGCGCGAGCCCGGCGAGCCGGATGCACAGCGCCGCCCGCTTCTCCAGAGAGCTCTCGCCGTAGTCGCGCACGCCCTTGTGCCCGTCGCGCCAGCGGGCCCTGGCCACCACCGCCACGGCCGCGAGCACGAACACGCCCACCCCGTACAGCGGCACCAGCACGAGCGACGACGGCGGGTGCGCCAGCGACACGCCCGCGAGGTGCGCGAGCCAGCCCAGCACCCGGCCGATGACGAAGCCGGAGAGCAGGAACGGCAGGTAGTTGAGCACGAAGCCGTGCAGCACGTTCATGACCAGCCAGGTGCGGCCCGCGGTGCCCGGCGCGAGGTAGTTCGTGTTGCGGCGCAGCAGCCGTTCCTCGGGGGAGCCGTGCGCCCAGAGGGGGTGGCCGTCCTCGGCTCCGGGCTCGGCGTAGGCGTGCGAGATCGTGAGGGCGCTGGCGATGTAGCCGCCGCCGGAGACGGCCGCGAGGTACTGCGCGCTGCCCAGCACCCCCTCCTCCTGCAACGCCTGCAGGGCACCGAGGTTGAACGCGGCCGAGCGGATGCCGCCGCCGGAGAGCGAGATGCCGATGCGCCGCCCGGTCGGCTTGTCGGCGCAGTACTCCTCGTCGTAGCCGCGGACGGGCTGAGCGGCCCTCGGGCTCAGTGCCATGTCATCGCCATCGCGCGTACCCCAGCCGCATGCGGTAGTCGCCGACGTCGTCGGGGTCGCTGCCGAACGGGTAGGTGGGCAGCTCCCGCTTGTCGCGCAGGTCGTCGAGGGCGTGCTCGAAGAGGTAGCGGGTGAAGAGCGGGTGGAAGCAGAGCTCGTCGAGGTCCTCGTGCGCGTTGAGCGCCGAGTCGAACGTGTACTGGAAGCGGGCCTCGTTGTAGCGGCTGGTCGCGTTCACCTTGACGCCCAGCACGCCGAGCTTGATCAGCATGTCCCGGAAGTCGTCGAAGTCCTGCCCGGTGATCTTGGTGATGCCCTCCTGGTTGAAGATCGTGCGCAGCTGCCGGGCGGGGAAGCAGACGGTGAGCCGGTTGGCCAGCCGCCGGATCGCCTGCGCGGCGAACGGGAAGGAGCGCCGGTACGCGGCGAAGATCCCGTCGACGATCATCCGCTCACCGGTCTGCGTGCCGACCCGCACGGCCTCGGCGGTGACCGCCCACGGGTGCGAGTCGGGCACCGGCGCCGTGAACACGTTGTTGAGGATCTCGATGAGGTGCCGCGGCAGCAGCTGGGTGTGCCGCAGGAGGTAGGCGAGGGTGTCCTCCTCGACGCCCAGGCCGCCCGTCACCGTCTTGGGCAGGGCCTTGCGCAGGAGCGCGACATCGCTCTTGGGGCCGGGGTCGATCTTCTGGAGCTCGTCCGGGTGGTGCAGGCGCATGAAGAGGCGGTAGCGGCGGGCGGCGAGGCGCAGCAGCTCGTCGGCCGTCCAGTAGATCGTGAGGTAGTTGCCGCCGAAGTCCTTCTCGGGGTTGGCGGAGATGCGGTGGATCTCGTCCCACAGCTCCGACGGCAGGCACACCCGCAGGTCGAACGGCCGCTTCGAGCCGCCGCGGGCGATCTTCCCGACCGCGTGGAACAGCCCGGCCAGCACGTTCTCCAGGTCGTCGATCTGGACGTGCAGGTCCTCGAGGTTGTCCATCACGATCATCACGGGGCGGTTGGCGAGCAGCACGGTGAGCGCGCGGCGGGCCTGGGCGAACGTGACGCCGCCGCGGGTGAGGCCGTCGATGAGCTCGTCGCGGCCGCGCACGCCGTCGTCGACGACGCGTTCCTCGAGCTCGGCGAGGAACCGGGCGGCCACGGCCGTGGCGTTCTCGCCGTGCGGCTCGCCGGTGAAGTAGTCCCACACGATCTGCGTCTCGTTCGGCGGATCGTCCTCGCTGATCGAATCGCAGGCGTGGAACATCGCGACGTGGTCGAACAACGCGATCCAGATGTCGCCGGAGTGCTCGGCGAACACCGGGCCGCGATGGGCGCGGTACTTCGTGAGCAGCGCCGCGATGTCGGCGTACACCGATCCGGTGCTCAACATCAGCTGCGGCGGTGCGTCCGCGCGGAAGGCGGCGCCGTGCAGGAACGCGGTCTTGCCCGCGCCCTTGCGGCCGATCAGGTACGTCCGCGGGCGCGCATTGGCCGCTTGGGCGTAGATGCCGTTGTTGCGGTCGAACAATTGGTCGTACTCGGCCGCAGCGGCCCGCGATAACGTCTCGGAATCACGTGGCCCGAACGGCTCTCGGGCGGTCAGGATCTCGCTGAGCAAATCTCCTCCGCACCCCTCGGCAGTGGTCACTGTAACGCCGAGTGTTCGGAGGCCTACGGTGATACCCCTTCGGGTTAACCGCCTGCGCCGCGCACGCGGTTGACGCGCTCGGAACGCCGCACGTCGACCTCCGCGGCGGCCACGATGAGTGACAACGAGCCCGTGCAACGGATACGGAGGTACTCGACCGGCCCCAGGGCGGTCTGCAGGTGGAAACGGCCCAGCACAACGGCGGGGCGCGCGCAATCAGGGCAGGTGACAGTGCTGGACATCGCGGATCCCTCGGCTCGCGGCGTTCGGTCCGGGCGAGACCTCGACGACGTCGGGGAGGGAACGTCCGGGCCACCATTCTGCACAGGTGGTCAACGAACGAACACACCGGGTGATACCGACAACTGCGCGTGAGAACGGGTCCGAGAACGCCCAGCCGGGCCGGCGCGGCGATCCCCCGATCGAGCGCTACGGTCGCCCCATCGCCGCGCACCCACCCCCGCCGCCCGCCGCTCGCCGGGTCATCCCGCCACCCGGCCGCGCGGGTCTGCAGGCCGGGAGAGCCGCCGCGCCGCCCGGCCACGCCACCGCCCCGCCACCCGGCCACGCCAGCACCCCGCCGCCCGGCCACGCCACCGCGGCGTCGGCCGCCACCGCCCGCCCCGCCCTCGCTCCACCCCGCCGCAGCGCGGGGCCCGCCGGTGTCACCGACCGCGCCCGCGGCTCGCGCGGCCGTTCGTCCGATCGGCGGTGGGCGGCCGGGATCGCCCTTGCCGCATGCCTCGCGCTCGCCGGGTGTGCCGTCGGCGGGTCGGGCACGCCGAACCCGGCGCTCGTCGCCGCCACCGCCGCCCCGGCCACCGCCACCCCGCACCCGGTCTCGCCCACGCCGTCGGCCGCCGCCACGCCGGGCTGCGTCGACGGGCCGTGGAGCTGCCCGCAGCAGCAGCGGTTCGCCGAGGTCACC
>DATAOO010000090.1:0-7834 GCA_036265695.1 Pseudonocardia sp.
GGCTGTCGGCGGTGACGGCGAAGTCCAGGCAGCCTGCAGCCGTGCGGGCCAGCGCGACGGCCTCGGCCGACTCCGCGACCAGCGCCTCCCGGTCCGCGGGGTCGACGACGAGGTGTCCGGCAACGATCAGCATGTGGGGCAGACCCCGCCCGGTGGGCAGATTCATCGCTCGCCGATCACGACCGTCGCGTCGTCGGCGTATACGACGCGCGGGACGAGGCCCGCGGCGGCGAACAGCTCGGCGGTGTGTGGCGCCTGGTCGGCACCCGTCTCGATCAGGAGTGCGCCGCCGGGACGGAGCCAGACGGGGGCGTCGGCGGCGACCCGGCGCTGGACGTCGAGGCCGTCGGCCCCGCCGTCCAGCGCGACCCGGGGCTCGTGGTCACGGGCCTCCGGCGGCATGGTGGCGATGGCGGCGGTGGGCACGTACGGCGCGTTGACGACGAGGATGTCGACGCGCCCGCGCAGGTGATCCGGCAGCGCGGCGTAGAGGTCGCCTTGGTAGACGCGCGGCAGGTTGCGCCGGGCGCACGCGACGGCGGCGGGGTCGACGTCGGCGGCGTGCACCTCGGCGTCGGGCACGGCGGCCGCGATGGCGGCCCCGATCGCGCCGGAGCCGCAACACAGGTCCACGACCACCGCGCCCCGGCCGTCCCCGACCTGCCCGCTGCCCGCGGGCGGAACCACCTGAATCCGGTGCACGGCCTGCGCGACCAGGAACGCCGTGCGTTGCCGGGGGACGAACACGCCGGGATCGACGGCGATCCGCAGCCCGCAGAACTCCGCCCAGCCGAGCAGCGCCTCCAACGGGGCGCCCTCGACCCGGCGGGCGACCAGCGCGTCGAGCTCGACCGGCGACTCGGCCGCCGTCCGCAACAGCCGCGCCTCGTCCTCCGCGAACACGCAGCCTGCCGCGCGCAGACGGTCGACGAGGGGATCGGACGGCACGACGCCATCCTGCGTGATCGCCAGTTCGTTGCGTCACACGGCCAGATCCGGCCGGATCTGCACCGAACCGGCGATCATGGCCGCTGGCCGCCCCAGGCGGGTTACCGTGGCCGTATGTGCCGCAACATCCGCACCCTGCACAACTTCGAGCCGCCCGCCACGGGCAGCGAGGTGCACGCCGCCGCGCTGCAGTACGTGCGCAAGGTCAGCGGCACGTCGGCGCCGTCGCAGGCCAACAGCGAGGCGTTCGAGGAGGCCGTCGCCGCGGTCGCGCACGCCACGCAGCACCTCCTCGACGCGCTGGTCACCGCGGCGCCGCCGAAGAACCGCGAGGTCGAAGCGGCCAAGGCGCGCGCCCGCACCGAGGCCCGCTACGGCTGACCCCGCCTGCCCGAGCGGTGTCGGCCGCTCCCACCTCGCAGACCGGGTCGGCACCGCACAAGCGTCACCGACCCTGCGAGGTGCCCGACGCCTCTGCGAGACGGCCCGATGCCCGGCCCACGATCGTCAGGCCGGCGTCACCCGCAGCACCTTGTCGTCCCCGCCGTTGGACGTCGACACCAGCAGCGCGCCGTCCGGCGCGGTGCGCACGGCGCGCAGCCGACCGTAGGTGCCGTCCAGCTCGGCGGGGATGGCGATGTCGGCCACCCGGTCGCCCTGCACGTTCATGAGCAGCAGCTTCTCCCCGCGCAGCGCGGCCACCGCGAGCCTGCCGTCCGGCAGGAACGACGCGCCCGAAGTCGCCTCCACCGGACGGCCCGAGCTCCAGGCGGCGGCCCGGGCGTCGGGGTAGCGCTCGAGGTCGGTCATCGGCACCGACTCGTCGTACCCGCCGCGCGTGCCGCCCCGCGCCGGGTCCCAGCCGTAGTTGCCTCCGGGGACGATCGCGTTCACCTCGTCGTCGACGGTCGGTCCGTGCTCGGCCGTCCACGCCCGCCCGGTGCCGGGCTGGATCGCCACGCCTTGCACGTTGCGGTGCCCCAAGGTCAGCACCAGCGGCGCCTCCGGGAACGGGTTGCCCGGCGCCGGGCCGCCCGTCGCGAGGTCGACCCGCAGCACCTTGCCGCCCAGCGACCCGCGGTTCTGGGGAAGATCGCCGCGCGCGGTGTCGCCGGTGCCGACGAGCAGCGCGCCGTCGGGCGCCACCGTGGGCCTGCACCCCGAATGCCGCCCCGAGGGGTTGATCGGCAGCCCACCCACCATCGGATCCTTGATACGCGTCGCCGACCGGCCGTCGGCCGACAACTGCCACGTGACCAGCCGGATGTCGACCGGACGGCCCCCCGCCGCGTGCGTCTGGCAGGTGGTGAACAGGCGGCTGGTGGCGAAGTCCGGGTGCGCGACCATGCCCATCAGCCCGCCCTCGCCGCGCGCGTAGACGTCGGCCAGATCGGCCTGGACCGGGGTGGCGGTGGCGCCCGCCTGCGTGCCCGACAGCAGTGTGATCCGCCCGTCCCGCTCGGTGACGAGCGCGCGGCCGTCCGGGAGCACGGCGATGTCCCACACGTCGGAGAGCCCGTCCGCCACGACCGCGACCTCGAGCGCGGGCGCCGCGACCTCGGCCACCGGAGCCACCGACGACGCCGCAGGCGCCGCGCACCCGACGGCCACTGCGAGCAAGGGGGCGAGAAGTCCGATTCGCACGAAATCCATGGTGCCGATTCGTCGGGGTGCCTCGCTACCGTCTCGCCATGCCCCCGAGTTACCTGCGCCACCCCCACCTGCACGGCGACACGCTCGTCCTCGTCGCCGAGGACGACCTGTGGACGGCGCCGGTCGGCGGCGGCCGCGCGTACCGCCTCACCGCCGACGGGGTGCCGGTCGCCCGCCCGCGGATCTCGCCCGACGGCACCCTCGTGGCGTGGACGTCGACGCGGGAGGGGGCGCCGGAGGTGTTCGTCACGGAGGTCGAGGGCGGCGCCGCGCGGCGGCTCACCTGGTGGGGCGACCACACCACGAAGCTGATCGGCTGGACGCCCGACGGCGAGGTGCTGGCGGTGAGCGCGGCCGGGCAGCCGTCGCGGCGCCATCCGTGGGCCTACGTCGTCCCGGCGTCCGGCGGCACGCCCCGGCGGCTGCCGCTGGGGCCCCTGGCCGATCTCGCGCAGCGGGCCGGGGGCCCCGCGGTGCTGCTCTCGGCCACCATGACCCGCGAGATGGCGTGGCAGAAGCGCTACCGCGGCGGCACGGCGGGCAAGCTGTGGTGGAACCCGGAGGGCGCGTTCGTGCGCCTCGCCGCCGACCTCGACGGCAACCTCGATTCGCCGATGCTGGTCAGCGACCGGATCGCCTTCCTCTCCGACCACGAGGGCTGGGGCAACCTCTACTCCCTCGACGGCCGGGGCGCGGGCCTGCAACGCCACACCGACCACGGCGCGGACGGCGCCCCCGCGTTCTACGCCCGCCACTCCGCCACCGACGGCACCCGCGTGGTCTACGAGTCGGCCGGGCAGCTCTGGCTGCTCGACGACCTCGACGCCGAGGCCCGGCCGCTCGACGTCCGGCTCGGCGGCCCTCGCACCGCCCGCGAACCCCGACGGATCACGACCGGCGAGTGGCTGGGCCGCGTGCGCCCGGACACCACCGGCCGGTCCAGCGTCGTCACCGTCCGTGGCACGGTGCACCGGCTCACCCACCGCGACGGCCCCGCCCGCACCCTGCAGGCCACCCCCGGCGTGCGGGCCCGGCTCGCCGCGCCGCTCGGGGAGGACCGCGCGGTGTGGGTCGACGACGGGCTCGGTGAGGACGCCGTGTGCATCGCCCCGCTCGACCCGCGCGCCCCCGACGCGCCCCAGACGCAGCGGTTCGGCGAGTTCGGCCGCGTGTTGGAGCTCGTCCCCGCGCCCGACGGCGAGAGCGTCGCCCTCACCACGCACGACGGCCGCCTGCTGCTGCTCGCCGACGGCGAGTTCCGCGAGCTGGCCCGCGGTGGCGACGGCGAGGTCTACGACGTCGCGTTCTCCCCGGACAGCGCGTGGCTGGCCTACTGCGACCCGGTGGGCTCGGGCCTCTCACAGGTCGTCCTCGTGCGGCTGGAAGACGGCGAGGCGGTGCCGGTCACCGAGGGCCGCTTCCGCGACGCCGATCCGGTGTTCACCCTCGACGGCAAGCACCTGGCGTTCCTCTCGCTGCGCAGCTTCGACCCGATCTACGACGAGCACGCCTTCGACCTCACCTTCCCCGCGTCCTGGCGGCCGTTCCTCGTGCCGTTGGGCGCGCGCACCCCGTCGCCGTTCGGGGCGAGCCCGGACGGGCGACCGGTCTCCCCGGAAGACGACAAGCCGGAAGACCCGCCCGCGCTCGACGCGTCCGACCCCGGCGACGACACCGAGGAGACGCCCGCCGAGAAGAAGAAAGATGAGGACGACGAGGGCCCGCCGGAGGTGGTGGTCGACGGCGAGGGGCTCGCCGCGCGCGTGGTGCCGATCCCCGTGGTCGAGGGCCGCTACCACGGCATGCGCGCGGCCAAGGACTGCCTGCTCTGGTACCGCCTACCGATCAACGGCACGCTCGGCGACGGGCGCGCGGGCACCGACGTCAAGCCCGAGAAGCCGGTGCTGGAGCGCTTCGACCTCGCCCGCCGCAAGCTCGACGTGATCGCTGACCCGGTGAGCGACTACGCGGTGAGCGGCGACGGCACGCGGCTCGTCGTCCGCGACGGGTCGACGCTGCGGGTGCTGCGCACCGACCGTTCCGGGGCGAATGCGCCCACCGACGGGCCGGTCGACGCGGGCGCCGACGAGTACCCGATCGACACCCGCCGGATCGTCGTCACGGTCGACCCCACCGCCGAGTGGCACCAGATGTTCGACGAGGCCGCCCGGCTCATGCGCGACCACTTCTGGGTCGCCGACATGGCGGGTGTCGACTGGGCCGCCGAGGTCGCGCGCTACCGGCCGCTCGTCGACGCCGTCGGCAGCCACGACGACCTCACCGACCTGATGTGGGAGCTCGCGGGCGAGCTGGGCACCTCGCACGCCTACGTCATGCCCGTCGGGGTGCACGGCGAGGACGGGCGGCCGGGGCTGCTGGGCGCCGACCTGGAGCCCGGCGGCGACGGCTGGCGGGTGGCGCGGGTGCTCCCGCCGGAGACCTCCGATCCGGCCGCCCGCAGCCCGCTGTCCAGCCCGGGCGTCGACGTGCGGGCGGGCGACGTGATCGTGGAGGTCGGTGGCCTGCCGGTGGACCCGCAGCTCGGGCCCGCGCCGCTGCTCGTCGGGCGGGCGGGGGAGCTGGTCGAGCTGACGGTTCGTTCCGAGGCCGAGACCCGCCGCGTCGTCGTGCGCCCGCTGCATTCCGAGGCCGCACTGCGCTACCAGGACTGGGTGGCCGGGCGGCGCGCCGCGGTCGTCGAGCGTTCCGAGGGGCGGCTGGGCTACCTGCACGTGCCCGACATGATGCCGACGGGCTGGGCGCAGCTGCACCGCGACCTGTCCCGTGAGACCTCCCGCGAGGGCCTGATCCTCGACGTGCGGGGCAACGCGGGCGGTCACACGTCGCAGCTGATCGTGGAGAAGCTGGCGCGCCGGGTGATCGGCTGGGACGTCGTGCGGCACCGTCAACCGATGACCTACCCGATGGACGCGCCGCGCGGGCCGATCGTCACGCTGGTCGACGAGTTCGCGGGCTCCGACGGCGACATCGTCACGGCCGCGATCAAGCGGCTGGGCCTCGGCCCGGTCGTCGGCACGCGCACGTGGGGCGGGGTGATCGGCATCGACGGCCGCTACGGACTCGTCGACGGCACCCGCGTCACCCAGCCCCGCTACGCGTTCTGGTTCGACGACGTGGCGTGGGACGTCGAGAACCACGGCGTCGACCCGGACGTCGAGGTGGTGATCAGCCCGGACGACTGGGCGGCGGGCCGCGACCCGCAGCTGGAGCGCGGTGTCGACCTGGCGCTGGAGGCGCTGGCCGCCCGCCCCGCCGTCACCCCGCCCGACCCCGCCACCCGTCCCACCCGGGCGCGTCCGCCGCTGCCACCCCGGGCGTAACCTGGAGCCAGGTCCCCGCCTGGTCCCAGGCAGGGGCCTGTCCGCGTGCTCAGCTCAGGGGGAAATCCCGATCGTGGCCCAGCTTTCCGGCCTGCTCCGCTCCACCTTCGCCCAGCCCGACCTGCACTCCGTGCGCGACGCCGACCTGCGCACCGGGGAGACGCCCGCCCTGCGCGTGGAGGGCCCGGCCGCGCTGCGCCCGTTCCTCGCCGCGGCCATGACTGCAGCCAACGGGGCGAACCGCACGGTGCTGGCCGTCACCGCCACCGACCGGGAGGCCGAAGACCTCGGCGCGGCGGCGGCGGAGCTGCTGGACGAGCACACCGTCGCGGTGCTGCCGAGCTGGGAGACCCTCCCGCACGAGCGCCTCTCGCCCCGCCCCGACACGGTCGGCCGCAGGCTCACGCTTTTCCGCCGCCTCGCCACCGACGACGCCCCCCGCGTGCTGGTGGCCGCCGCCCGCAGCCTCATCCAGCCCATCGCCCCCGGCCTGGGTGCGCTCGACCCCGTCCGCCTGGCCGTCGGCGACGCGTACGACTTCGACGCCCTGCTCGTGCGGCTGGTCGAACTGGCCTACACCCGCGTCGAGATGGTCACCGCGCGCGGCGAGTTCGCGGTGCGCGGCGGGATCGTCGACATCTTCCCGCCCACCGCCGAGCACCCCGTGCGCGTCGAGTTCTGGGGCGACGAGGTGAGCGAGCTGCGCGCGTTCACCGTCGCCGACCAGCGCTCCACCCACCCCGTCGACGTGCTGGAAGCGCCCGGCTGTCGCGAGCTGCTGCTCACCGACCCCGTCCGTGAGCGGGCCGCCGCGCTGGCCCGCACCCACGAGAACAACCCGCCGCTGCGCGAGCTCCTGGAGCACCTTTCCCAGGGCATTCCCGCGGAGGGCATGGAGTCGCTCATCCCGGCGCTGGTCGGGGCCGAGCTGCAGCTGCTCACCGACCTGCTGCCGTCCGGCGCGCTGGTGCTCGTGGCCGACCCGGAGCGGGTGCGCACCCGCAGCGCCGACCTCGTGCGCACCGGCCAGGAGTTCCTCGAAGCGAGCTGGTTCGCCGCGGGCATGGGCGGCGGCGCCCCGATCGACGTGGGCGCGTCCGCCTACCGCGACCTCGTCGACGTGCTCGAGCACGCCACCGCCACCGGCCGCCCGGTCGTCACGCTCAGCCCGCTGCTGTCGGGCCGCGACGACGCGCTCGTCTCGGGCGCCCACGAGGTCACCGCCTACCGCGGCGACACCGACCGCGCGCTCGTGGACCTGCGCGCCCACGTCGCCACCGGCGGTGCCGCCGTGCTCGTGTTCGGCGGCCACGGCACCGCCCAACGCGCGATGGAGCAGCTCCGCGACGCCGAGGTGCCCGCGGTGCTGGTCGACGAGCTGCCGGACGAGCCGGAGAAGGGCCTGGTCACCGTCACCTGCGGGCGGATCGTGGAGGGCTTCACCGCGGGCGTGCTGGTGGTGCTCACCGAGGCCGACCTCACCGGCAACCGCGCCGCGACCACCGAGACCCGCAAGCTCGCCTCGCGGCGGCGCAACGCCGTCGACCTGGTCACGCTCAGGCCGGGCGACTACGTCGTGCACGCCCAGCACGGCATCGGCCGCTTCGTCGAGATGCGCCAGCGCACCGTGCAGGGCGCCACCCGCGAGTACCTCGTGCTGGAGTACGCGTCGTCCAAGCGCGGACAGCCCGCCGACCGCCTCTTCGTGCCCACCGACGCCCTCGACGAGGTGAGCCGCTACGTCGGCGGCGAGGTGCCCACGCTCAACAAGCTCGGCGGCGCCGACTGGGCCAAGACGAAGGGCCGCGCACGCCGGGCCGTCCGCCAGATCGCGGCCCAGCTCGTGCAGCTCTACGCGGCCCGCCAGGCCGCACCCGGCTACGCGTTCGCCA
>DATAOO010000091.1:0-17954 GCA_036265695.1 Pseudonocardia sp.
CGCGGGCCGCATCGAAGCGGGCCAGATGCAGATCGGCGCGCTCACGGCGTTCCTCGCCTACCTGCTGCAGATCCTCATGGCGGTCATGATGGCCACGTTCATGGCGATCATGATCCCGCGGGCCGCGGTGTGCGCCGACCGGATCATGGAGGTGATGGAGACCCGCGGGTCGGTGGCGCCGCCCGCCGCGCCGGTCACGCCGCTGCGCGCGGACGGCTGGTTGGAGGTCGACGACCTCACGTTCTGCTACCCGGGGGCCGCCTCGCCGGTGCTGCGCGACGTGTCCTTCACCGCGCGTCCCGGCCAGACGACGGCGATCATCGGCAGCACCGGCGCGGGCAAGACCACGCTGCTGGCCATGGTCCCGCGGCTGTACGACGCCACCAGCGGCGCCGTGCGCGTCGACGGCGTGGACGTGCGCGACCTCGAGCCCGACGACCTGTGGGGCCGCATCGGGCTGGTGCCGCAGCGGCCGTACCTGTTCTCCGGCACGGTGGCCAGCAACCTGCGCTACGGCCACCCGGACGCCACCGACGAGGAGCTCTGGGCCGCGCTGGAGGTGGCGCAGGGCGCCGATTTCGTGCGGGCCATGCCCGAGGGTCTGGAGGCGCGGATCGCGCAGGGCGGCACGAACGTCTCCGGCGGCCAGCGGCAGCGGCTCGCGATCGCCCGCGCCCTCGTGCGCAGGCCGGAGATCTACCTGTTCGACGACTCGTTCTCGGCACTCGACCTCGCCACCGACGCCCGGCTGCGCGCCGCGCTGAAGCCGGTCACCGCGCAGGCCACCGTGGTGATCGTCGCCCAACGCGTGTCGACCATCGCCGACGCCGACCAGATCGTGGTGCTCGATGACGGCCTCGTCGTCGGCAAGGGCACGCACGCGGAGCTGCTGGCGAAGTGCCCGACGTACGTCGAGATCGTCGAGTCCCAGCACGCGGCGCGGGAGGTGGTCGCATGAGCGAGTTGGGGGGACGGCGGTCGGCGGAGCTTGCGGAGCCGGCGGGGTGGGTGGGTGCAGCGAGCTCATCGTCGAACACAGCAGTGCCGCGAACGCCGCTGACGAGCGTCAGCGAGGAGGCGTCGTGAGTGCGCCGACGAAGCCTCCGCGATCGGGCCGGCAGGACGCCGACACGGTCGCCGCCGCGCGGGGCATGGCCGCCCAGCGCCGCGGCGGCGGGCCGCCGTGGGGCGGGGCCGGGCAGCCGGTCGAGAAGGCGATGGACTTCGGGCCGTCCGCGCGGCGGCTGGTGGGCCTCCTGCGGCCCGAGCGCCTCGGCGTGGTGCTCGTGCTGGCGCTCGGCGTGATCTCGGTGGCGCTGTACGTGATCGGGCCGATCATCCTCGGCCGGGCCACTGACGTGATCTTCGCCGGGGTGATCGGCAAGCAGCTCCCGGCTGGCATCACGGCGGAGCAGGCCGCGCAGCAGGCGCGCGCGGCGGGCAACGCGACCGTTGCGGGCGTGATCGAGAGCCAGCACGTGGTGCCGGGCGTCGGCATCGACTTCGCCGCGCTCGGCATGGTGCTCCTCGCCGTGATCGGGATCTACCTGGCCGCCTCCGTCTTCGGCTACCTGCAGGGCTACCTGCTCAACGGCATCGTGCAGCGCACGATCTTCGACCTGCGCCGCGTCGTGGAGGACAAGCTCAACCGGCTGCCGCTGTCGTACTTCGACTCGCGGCAACGCGGCGAGGTGCTCTCGCGGGTGACCAACGACATCGACAACGTCTCCACCAGCCTCCAGCAGACGATGAGCCAGCTCATCACGTCGATCCTCACGGTGATCGGCGTCGTCGTCATGATGATCGTGGTGTCGCCGCTGCTCGCGGTGATCGCCCTGGTGACGATCCCCGTGTCGCTGTGGCTCACCCGGGCCATCGGGAAGCGCAGCCAGCGGCACTTCGTGGCGCAGTGGCGGCACACGGGCGCGCTCAACGGCCAGATCGAAGAGGCGTTCACCGGGCACGAGCTGGTGCGGGTGTTCGGGCGGCGGCACGACGTGGAGACGGCGTTCCGGGAGAAGAACGAGGACCTCTTCGACGCCAGCTTCGGCGCGCAGTTCGTCTCCGGGATCATCATGCCGTCGATGATGTTCATCGGGAACCTCAACTACGTCGCGGTGGCCGTCGTCGGCGGGCTGCGGGTGGCGTCGGGGGCGATGAGCCTCGGTGACGTGCAGGCGTTCGTCCAGTACTCGCGCCAGTTCACGCAGCCGCTCACGCAGGCGGCGTCGATGGCGAACCTGCTGCAGTCCGGTGTCGCGTCCGCCGAGCGGGTGTTCGAGCTGCTCGACGCCCCCGAGCAGGAGCCGGACCCGACCGTCCCGGCGGTGCGGCAGCAGCGGCGCGGGCGGGTGGCGTTCGAGCACGTGCGGTTCTCCTACCGGCCCGACCAGCCGTTGATCGAGGACCTGTCGCTGGTCGCGGAGCCCGGGCAGACCGTCGCGATCGTCGGGCCGACCGGCGCGGGCAAGACCACGCTGGTCAACCTGATCATGCGGTTCTACGAGCTCTCCGGCGGCCGGATCACCCTCGACGGCGTCGACATCGCCACGATGACCCGCGCTGACCTGCGCTCGGGCGTCGGGATGGTGTTGCAGGACACGTGGCTGTTCGGCGGCACGATCCGGGACAACATCGCCTACGGCAACCCGGGGGCGACGGAGGCGCAGATCCGGGCCGCGGCCGAGGCGACCTACGTCGACCGGTTCGTGCGCAGCCTCCCCGACGGCTACGACACCGTGATCGACGAGGAAGGCGCAGGCGTCTCGGCGGGGGAGAAGCAGCTGATCACTATCGCGCGGGCGTTCCTCGCCGACCCATCGCTGCTGATCCTCGACGAGGCCACCAGCTCGGTCGACACGCGCACCGAGGTGCTGGTGCAGCGGGCGATGGCCGCACTGCGCAGCGACCGCACGAGCTTCGTGATCGCCCACCGGCTCTCCACGATCCGCGACGCCGACCTGATCCTCGTGATGGAGGCAGGCGCGATCGTCGAGCAGGGCAGCCACGAGGAGCTGCTGGCGGCGCGCGGCGCCTACTGGCGGCTGTACGAAGCCCAGTTCGCGGGCAACGCCATCTGATGCACCGCGACGCGATCACCGCGGACGTGGTGGCGCGGCTCGTGGCCGAGCAGTTCCCCCGGTGGGCGGGGCTGCCGGTGGTGCCGGTGGCCGAGAGCGGGTGGGACAACTGCACGTTCCGCCTCGGGGACGCGCTGCTCGCCCGGCTGCCGACGGCCGAGGGGTACGTGGCAGCCGTCGCGAAGGAGCACACCTGGCTGCCGCGCCTCGCGCCGCACCTGCCGCTGCCCATCCCGGTGCCGGTCGCGCTCGGGTCGCCCGGCGCGGGCTACCCGTGGCCGTGGTCGGTGCGGCGGTGGCTCGACGGCCGCCCCGCCGCCGACGACCGCATCGCCGACCCGGTGGCGTTCGCGCGCGACCTCGCCCGGTTCCTGGTGGCGCTGTGGGGCGTCGACGCCGCGGGCGGGCCCGCGGCGGGCGCGCACTCGTTCCACCGCGGCGGCGCGCTCGCGGTGTACGACGACGAGACCCGCGCCGCCCTCGACGCGCTCGGCCCGACGGTCGACCCGGCGGTGCTGCAGATGTGGGACGACGCGCTGGCGGCCACCTGGAGCGGGCCGCCGGTCTGGTTCCACGGCGACGTCGCCGAGGGCAACCTGCTGGTGGACGCGGCCGGACGGCTCGCCGCCGTGATCGACTTCGGCACGTCGGGGGTCGGCGACCCCGCCTGCGACCTCGTGATCGCGTGGACGCTGTTCGAGGGGGCGAGCCGGGCGGCGTTCGTCGCGGGTGTCGACCGGGACCCCGGCACGTGGGCCCGGGCGCGCGGCTGGGCGGTGTGGAAGGCGCTCATCACCGTCGCCGCTCCGGACGCCGCGCCGCGGCACGTGGCGGGCGCCCGGCGCACGCTTGCCCGGCTGCTCGCCTGACGCTCGAAGATCGGCGCGAGTCGTACCTCATGCACCTGCCGAGGCGCGTGGTGTGCGCCTCGCGGCGATCATCGGGTGTCGGGCGCGAGCTGGTCAGCCGTCGTTCACTTTGTAGGGCGGCACGCCTAGGCACGCGTGCGCGATGGCGTCGAGCAGCTCGGCCTGGCGCTCGGGGGCGAGGCCGCTGCGGAAGAACAGGGTCGACTGCACGGCGCCGATGGCGGCGTGCACGGTGAGGCGCAGCTCGCCGTCGGCGAGGTCGCGGCGCAGGGGCGCGAGCAGGTGCACCCAGTCCTCGACGTAGTGCCGCTGCCGCCGCCGCAGCCGCCGCCGGTCTTCCTCGGGCAGCGTGTAGATCTCGCGGTGGTAGACGGCGAGCACCGCACGCTCCTCGATCGCCACCGCGATGTGGTCCCTGACCAGTGCCGAGAGTGCGGCGTGGCCGTCGGGCACCGTGGCGAGGATGGCGGCCGCGCCCTCGGCCAGCCGGTCCATCCCGCGGTCGAGGAGGGCGACCAGCAGGGCGTCCTTGCTCGCGAAGTGCCGGTAGATCCCCGACCCGACGATGCCCGCCTGCGCGCCGATGTCGGCCAGCCCGACCGTGTGGAACCCGCGGCCCGCCGCGAGCTGGGCCGCGGCCGTGAGGATGCGTTCGCGGCGCTCGGGATCGCGGCGGCGACGGGTATCGGGCGCGACCATCTGGTCATCATGGCAGGCGGGCGGTACGGTCGCCACAAGTGAACCGCAAATCACTGGAGTCGCCGTGGACTTCCTGGAGAGCGACGAGCACCGCGACCTCCGCGCGGCCGTCGGCGCCATCGCCGCGCGGTTCGGCGGCGACTACTACGTGGAGCACGCCCGCGCGGGCACCTCGTGCGACGAGCTGTGGAGCACGCTCGGCGACGCGGGCTTCATCGGCGTCAACGTGGCCGAGGAGCACGGCGGGGGCGGCGGCGGCCTCGTCGAGCTCGCCATCGTGTGCGAGGAGATCGCCAACCAGGGCGCCCCACTCCTGCTCCTGCTCGTCTCGGCGGCGATCTCGGCCGAGGTGATCGGCGAGTTCGGCTCGCCCGAGCTGCGCAAGGAGTGGCTCCCCGGCCTCGCGAGCGGCCGCACCAAGGTCGTCTTCGCCATCACCGAGCCCGAGGCCGGTTCCAACACCCACCGCCTGGCCACCACCGCCACGCGCGACGGCGACGGCTGGGTGCTGCGCGGCACCAAGCACTACATCTCCGGCGTCGACGAAGCGGCCGCGCTCATGGTGGTGGCGCGCAGCGGCCGCACGTCCGACGGGTCGCCGCTGCTCTCGCTGTTCGTCGTGCCCACCGACGCCCCGGGCCTGGTCCGTACCCCGCTGCCGGTCGACATCCTGCTGCCGGACAAGCAGTTCGTGCTGCACTTCGACGACGTGCGCGTGCCCGCGGAGGCCCTCGTGGGGGAGGAGGGCGCGGGCTTCCGGCAGGTGTTCCACGGCCTCAACCCGGAGCGGATCACCGGGGCGGCCCTCGGCGTCGGCGTCGCCCGCTACGCCTTGCGCCGCGCCGCCGAGTACGCCGCCACCCGCCGGGTGTGGGACGTGCCGGTCGGCGCGCACCAGGGCGTCGCCCACCCACTGGCGCAGGCGAAGATCGAGACCGAGCTGGCCGCGCTGATGACCCACAAGGCCGCCTGGCTGCACGACCATGGACGACCCGCGGGTGAAGCGGCCAACATGGCGAAGTACGCCGCAGCCGAGGCGGCACTCCACGCGCTCGACGTGGCGGTGCAGGCCCACGGCGGCAACGGCGTGGCGTCCGAGTACGGCCTGCTGCCGTACTGGGGCCTCGCGCGGTTGCTGAAGATCGCGCCCGTCAACCGGGAGATGATCCTCAACTACGTCGCCCAACACTCGCTCGGCCTGCCCCGGAGCTACTGATGACCGACCTCATCCACCGCGTCAACGTCGGCGACTCGCTCACGCGCAGCGCCGCGGCCCGCCCCGACAAGATCGCGGTCGTCGACGGCGGCCGCCGCCTCACCTACGCCGAGCTCGACACCTGGGTCAACCGCATCGCGCACGGCCTCGCCCACGCGGGCTGGCAGCGCGGCGACGCGCTCGGCCTGGCCTCGGGCAACAGCGCCGAGTTCCTCGCCGTCTACTACGCGTGCGCGAAGCTCGGACTCGTCTGCGTGCCGATCAACCTGGGCTGGCGGGCCGACGAGGTGGCTTACGTGCTCGGCCACTCGCGGGCCAGGGGCCTCGCCGTCGAGTCGCAGCTGGTTGCGGCGATGGGCGACGCGTTGCGCAAGGCCACCGGCGTCATGGAGGTGATCGTGCTCCCCGGCCTGCACGCCGAGTACGCCGCCGAGCCCGCCGACCGGCTGTGGATCACGCTCGCCGACCGCGAGGCCGAGGACACGTTCACCCCCACCGCGGAGGTCGCCGACCGCGACCCGCTCACCTACCTGTACACCTCGGGCACCACGTCGTTCCCGAAGGGCGTGGTCGCGAGCCACCTGGCCATCTACCTGGAGTCGATGTCCACGGCGCTCGACTCGGGCTGGTCGGCCGCCGACGCGTTCGCCGCCATGATGCCGATGTTCCACACCGCGCAGCTCAACGCGTTCTGCACGCCCGCGGTGCTGGTCGGGGCAACCATCCACGTCATGCGCGGCTTCGACCCGGTCGCCCTGCTCGACCTGGTCGAGCAGGAGGGCATCACCCAGGTGTTCGGCCTGCCGATGATGTACCGGGCGATGCTGGAGCACCCGTCGTTCGCCGGGCGCGACCTCTCGTCGTTGAAGCGCGCGGTCTACGCGATGGCGCCCATGCCGGACGCCCTGATCCGGGCCTGTCTGGAGGGCTTCGGCTGCGACTTCGCGCTGCTGTTCGGGCAGACCGAGATGAGCCCGTGCACCACGCTGTTCCGCCCCGAGCACCAGCTCACCCACATCGGCGCGGTCGGCACCCCGCTCGTCGGCGTGCAGGTGGCGATCATGGGCCCGGAGGGGGAGCTGCTGCCGCCCGGCGAGCAGGGCGAGATCGTCTACCGCGGCCCGTCGACCATGACCGAGTACCTCGACAACCCCGAGGCGACGGCCGCGGCGTTCGCGCACGGCTGGTTCCACTCCGGCGACGTCGGCCACTTCGGCGACGACGGCGTGCTCTGGTTCGCCGACCGCTACAAGGACGTGATCAAGACCGGCGGCGAGAACGTGGCGTCCATCGAGGTCGAGAAGGCGATCTACGCGGCGGACCCGGCGGTCGGCGAGGTCGTGGTGATCGGGCTGCCGCACGAGCGGTGGAGCGAGGCGATCACCGCGGTGGTGGTGCCCAAGCCCGGCGCGACCGTCGAGGAAGCAAGGCTGCTGGCCGCGCTGCGCGGCCACCTGGACCCGTACAAGATCCCGAAGGCGGTGATCGTGGTGGACGCGATGCCGCGCACGTCCACCGGCAAGATCCAGAAGAACCGGCTCCGCGAGGAGCACGTTCGGCACTACGGCGCCTGAGGTGCTCACGTCGCACGTCGACCCCACCGCCGCGGAGTTCCGGGCCAACCGGGCCCACCAGCTCGGCCTGATCGACCGGCTCGACGAGCAGCTGCGGCTGGCGGTCGCGGGCGGCGGCGAGCGCTACGTGGCCCGCCACCGCGCGCGGGGGCGGCTCACCGTGCGCGAGCGCATCGAGCTGCTGCTCGACCGGGACGCCCCGTTCCTGGAGCTCTCGACCCTCGCCGCGTGGGGCACCGATTTCACGGTCGGCGCCACGGTGGTCACCGGCATCGGCGTCGTGTCCGGCGTCGAGGCGATGGTCATCGGGCACGACCCGACCGTGCGCGGCGGCGCGATGAACCCCTACTCGCTGCGGAAGACGTTGCGCGCGTTGGAGATCGCGCGGCTCAACCGGCTGCCCGTGGTCAACCTCGTGGAGTCCGGGGGTGCCGACCTGCCCACCCAGCTCGACCTGTTCGTGCCCGCCGGGCGGATCTTCCACGAGCTCACCGAGCTGTCGGCGTTGGCGATCCCGACGGTCGCGCTCGTGTTCGGCAACTCGACGGCGGGCGGCGCCTACGTGCCGGGCATGTGCGACCACGCGGTGCTCGTCGCCGAGCGGGCCAAGGTGTTCCTCGGGGGGCCGCCGCTGGTCAAGATGGCCACCGGCGAGGACGCCGACGACGAGGCGCTCGGCGGCGCCGACATGCACACCCGGGTGTCGGGCCTCGGCGACCACTTCGCCGTCGACGAGCACGACGCGATCCGCATCGGCCGCGCGATCATGGCCCGGCTCAACTGGCGCAAGCTCGGGCCGCCGCCGGTCCCCTCCGCCGAGCCGCGCTACGACCCCGAGGAGATCCTCGGCATCCTGCCGCCCGACCCGAAGGTGCCGTTCGACCCCCGCGAGGTGCTGGCTCGCACCGTCGACGGCTCCGAGTTCGACGAGTACAAGCCGCGCTACGGCACGTCGCTGGTCACCGGCTGGGCGCGGCTGCACGGCTATCCGGTCGGCGTGCTCGCCAACCACCGCGGCGTGCTGTTCAGCGAGGAGGCCAAGAAGGCCACCGAGTTCATCCTGCTGGCCAACCAGACCGACACCCCGCTGGTCTTCCTGCAGAACACCACCGGCTACATGGTCGGCACCGCGTACGAGCAGGGCGGCATCATCAAGGACGGCGCCAAGATGATCAACGCCGTCACCAACAGCGCCGTGCCGCACCTCACGATCAACATGGCGAGCTCGTTCGGCGCGGGCAACTACGGGATGTCCGGCCGGGCCTACGACCCGCGGTTGATGTTCGCGTGGCCCGGGGCCAAGCTCGCGGTCATGGGGGCGGCGCAGCTCGCGGGGGTGCTGTCGATCGTGGGCCGGGCGTCGGCCGCCGCGCAGGGCAAGCCGTTCGACGAGGACGCCGACCGCGCCCGCACGGCCGCCGTCGAGGCCCAGATCGAGACCGAGTCCGACGCGTTCGCCGTCACCGCCCGGCTCTACGACGACGGCATCGTCGACCCCCGCGACACCCGCACGGTGCTCGGCATCGCGCTGTCCGCCGTCCACTCGCAGACCGTCGCCGGGCGGCGCGGCTTCGGCGTCTTCCGGATGTGAGATGATCACTAAGCTGTTGGTGGCCAACCGCGGGGAGATCGCGGCCCGCGTGTTCCGCACGGCGCACGAGCTGGGCATCGCCACCGTCGCCGTGTTCTCCGACGCCGACGCCGAGCTCCCGTACGTCGCGCTCGCCGACGAGGCCGTCCGGCTGCCCGGGGCCGCGCCCGCCGACACCTACCTGCGCGGCGACCTGCTCATCGCGGCGGCCCGCGCCACCGGCGCCGACGCCGTGCACCCTGGCTACGGGTTCCTCTCGGAGAACGCCGGGTTCGCCCGCGACTGCGCGGCGGCCGGGCTCACGTTCGTCGGGCCGTCGCCGGAGGCCATCGCGGCCATGGGCTCGAAGACCGAGGCCAAGGCGATGATGGCGGCGGCCGGGGTGCCGACCCTGCCCGGCGTCACGATCGACGCCCACACCGACCTCAGGGCCGAGGCCGCGCGCATCGGCTTCCCGGTGCTGGTCAAGGCGGCGTTCGGCGGGGGCGGACGGGGCATGCGGATCGTCGCGACGCCGGACGAGCTGGCCGAGGCCGTCGCGAGCGCCCGACGGGAGGCCGCGACGGCGTTCGGCGACGACACCGTGTTCCTGGAGCGCTACGTCGTCGAGCCCCGCCACGTCGAGGTGCAGATCCTCGGCGACGCGCACGGCAGCGTCGTCGCGCTGTTCGAGCGCGACTGCTCGATCCAACGCAGGCACCAGAAGATCGTCGAGGAGTGCCCGTCGCCGGTGGTCGACGAGGCGCTGCGCGGCGAGCTGTCGGGCGCGGCGGTGGCCGCGGGCAAGGCGCTCGGCTACACCGGCGCGGGCACCGTCGAGTTCGTCATGGACGACACCGGCTCGTTCTGGTTCCTCGAGGTCAACACCCGGCTGCAGGTCGAGCACCCGGTCACGGAGCTGGTGACGGGCCTCGACCTCGTCGCGCTGCAGCTGCGTGTCGCCGAGGGGGAGCCGCTGCCCGCCGAGGTCACCGCGGCGCGGATCCACGGGCACGCGATCGAGGTGCGGCTCTACGCGGAAGACGTCCCGGCCGGGTTCCTGCCGGCCACCGGCACGCTGCACCGCTTCCGCATCCCCGACGGCGTGCGGGTCGACGCGGGCGTCGCCGACGGCTCGGTGGTGGGCCCGCACTACGACCCGATGCTGGCCAAGGTGATCGCGCACGGCGCCACCCGGGCCGCCGCGGCCCGTCGCCTGCGCCGCGCGCTGCGGGGCGCGCAGATCCACGGCGTGGTGACCAACCGCGACCTACTGGTGGCGATCCTCGCCGACCCGGAGTTCCTGGCGGGCCGCTACGTCCGGCTGCCGTCGGTCGTGCACGAAGTACCCGCGGATCCCGTGCGGGTGGCCGTCGCCGCGCTGGCCGAGGCGGCCTCCCGGCGGAGCGGCTTCCCGTCCGGCTGGCGCAACGTCCCCGCCCACCCCCAGCAGGTCGCCTACACCGTGGACGGCCGCGCGGTCGCGGTCGCCTACCGGTTCCGCCGCGACGGCGTCGAGATCGCGGTCGACGGCGACCCCTTGGCGCTCACGGTGGTCTCGGCGACTCCGGAGCGGGTCGTGCTGGACGTCGAGGGCGTGCGGCGTGCCTTCGCCGTGCACCACACCGACGACGCGGTGTACGTCGACGACCCCGCCGGGTCGGCCGCGCTCGGGCGGGTGCCGCGCTTCCCCGACCCGTCCGCGCACGCGGCCGCCGGGTCGCTCCTGGCCCCGATGCCCGGCGCCGTCGTGCGGGTGGCGGCCGCGCAGGGCGACCGCGTCACGGTCGGGCAGCCGCTGGTCGTGCTGGAGGCGATGAAGATGGAGCACACGGTGGCCGCGCCCGTCGACGGCGTCGTCACGGCGCTGCACGTGCGGCCGGGGGACCAGGTGGAGAGCGGTCAGGCGCTCGCGGTGGTGGAGGAGACGGCATGAACATCGCGACCTCGTTGCGGCGTGCCGCCGCCGACCACGCGGGCCAGGTGGCGCTGCGCCTCGACGAGCAGGAGGTGCGCTACGGCCACCTCGCCGACACCGCCGCCCGGTTCGCCGCCCACCTCCGGGCCGAGGGCCTGGTGGCGGGCCAGCGGGTGGGGGTCTTCCTGCCCAACGCCCTCGAGTACGTGCCTGCGCTGCTCGGCGTCTGGCAGGCGGGCGGGGTGGCCGTGCCGCTCAACTACCTGTTCCCGGAGGCCGCGCTGCGGCACGCGATCGTCGACTCCGGGGCCACCCACATCGTCACCGGCCCGGGCGACGCCGCCCGCCTGGAGACCCTGCTCGCCGGGGAGAAGGTCACGCTGCTCACCACCGGCCCGGAGGGCAGCTTCTCCCGCGCGCTGGCCCGCAGCGAACCGTCGCACCACGTGGTGCCCCGCCGGGACGGCGACGACGCGCTGATCATGTACACGTCCGGGTCCACGGGCGTGCCCAAGGGCGTGCGCCAGACCCACCGCAACACGATGGCCCAGGTCGAAGCGGTCGTCGAGGTCTACGAGCTCAGCGCGGCCGACCACGCGCTGCTGCCGATGCCGCTCTTCCACGTCGGCGGGCTGCAGCTGGGCACGCTGCCGGTCCTCGTGCGCGGGGGCCAGGTGACCTACATGGCGAAGTGGGACGCCGTCGCCTGGATCGCGCTGGCCCAGCGGCTGCGGCCCAGCTACGGCGGGCTGATCTCCACGATGCTCATCGACGTCGGCAACCGCACGGTCGACGCGCCGGTGCTGCTCGATTCGTTCCGCGTGCTGATGTTCGGCGGCTCGCGCACCCCGAGCGCGCCGATCGCCCGGCTCGCCGCGGGCATCGGCGTCGAACCGGTGGAGATCTACGGCCAGACCGAGCAGAGCGGGCTCGCCGCCACCTACCCGCCGGGGGCGCGCCGCCGCGACGGGTCCACGGGCCTGCCGCTGGAGCAGATCGTGCAGGTGCGGGTGGTGCCGCCCGCGGGCGGCCCGGACATCGCCGCGGGCGAGGACGACGTCGGCGAGCTGTGGGTGCGCGGCGACGCCGTCACGCCCGGGTACTGGAACCGCCCGGACGCCGACGCCGAGAAGTGGGACGACGGCTGGTTCCGCACGGGCGACCTCGTGTCCCGCGACGCCGACGGCTACCTGTACTACGTCGACCGGATCGACGACATGATCGTCACCGGTGGGGAGAACGTGTTCCCGCAGATGGTCGAGGAGCACCTGGCGGCCTGCCCCGACCTGGCCGAGGTCGCCGTCATCGGCACCGCGCACGACCGGTGGGTGGAGCAGGTCACGGCCGTGGTCGTGCCCGTGCGCCCCGGTGTGACGGCCGACGACGTCGCCGCCTGGTGCGCCGCCAACCCGAACCTGTCCGGGATGCACCGGCCGCGCCGCATCGAGGTCGTCGACGCGCTGCCGCGCACGGGCAGCGGCAAGCTCAACCGGCCCGAGCTGCGGAAGCTGTACCCGTGACGGTGCACTACACCCGCGAGGGCCCGGTCGCCTGGCTGACGATCGACCGGCCCGAGTCCCGCAACGCGCTGTCCGCCGAGGTCCGCGCGGGTCTCTGGGACGGGGTGCGCCGGTTCGTGGCCGACGACGCGGCGGTGCTCGTGCTCACCGGCGCGGGTGACCGGGCGTTCTGCGCGGGCGGCGACCTCAAGGAGATGGCCGACGCGGCGCTGGAGGTGCCGCCGCCGGACTTCCTCCCGCAGTTCGGCCGCAACGTCGACGTGCCCAAGCCGACCATCGCCGCCGTCAACGGCGTGGCTTACGCGGGCGGGTTCCTCCTCGCGCAGCAGTGCGACCTCGTGGTGGCCGCCGAGCACGCCGCGTTCGCCGTGACGGAGGTGCGCGTGGGCCGGGGTGCGCCGTGGGCCGCGCCGCTGCCGTGGCTGGTCGGCCCGCGCGCGGCCGCCGAGATCCTGCTCACCGGCGAGCCGGTCAGCGCGGCGCGGGCGTACGAGATCGGGCTGGTCAACCGGGTGGTGCCCGCCGCCGAGCTGCACGAGCGCACGCAGGAGCTGGCCGAGCGGATCGCCGCCAACGCGCCGCTGTCGGTGGCGGCGGCGAAGCGCACGGTGTACCTGTCGGCGCCCGCGGCGGAGGCCGACGCGATCTGGGCGCCGGTCTACCGCTCCGCCGACGCGCAAGAGGGGCCGCGTGCCTTCCGGGAGAAGCGCACACCCGTCTGGAAGGGACGCTGATGCCGGTTTCGATGTCCGGGCTCGCCGACGATCTCGCCGCCGAGTCGGCGGTGCTGCGCGCGCTGCTCGTCCCGCTCGACGAGGCGGGCTGGCGGCAACCGACGCCCGCCGCGGGCTGGTCGGTGCTCGACCAGGTGACCCACCTCGCCTGGTTCGACGAGGCCGCCGTGCGCTCGGCGACCGCGCCGGAGGCCTTTACGGGCGAGCAGGCGGACCCGGACCCCGACGGGGTGGCCGCCGCGCACCGCGACCGTTCGGGCGCGCAGGTGCTCGCCTGGTTCGACGACGCGAGATCACGGCTGCTCACGGTGTTCCGCGCGCTCGACCCGTCGCTGCGGGTGCCCTGGTACGGGCCGCCGATGAGCGCGGCGTCGGCCCTCACCGCGCGGATCATGGAGACGTGGGCGCACGGCCAGGACGTGGCCGACACCCTCGGGGTGCGCCGGGAGCCGACGGCCCGGCTGCGGCACGTCGCGCACATCGGGATCGGCGCCCGCGCGTACAGCTACGCGGTGAACGGGCGGGACGCCCCCACGACGCCGGTCCGGGTGGAGCTCGCGGCACCCGACGGCGGCACGTGGACGTGGGGCCCGGACGACGCGCCCGACCGGGTCGCCGGGCCCGCGCTGGACTTCTGCCTGGTCGTCACCCAACGCAGGCACCTGGCCGACGGCGCGCTGCGCGTGAGCGGGCCCGTCGCGACCGAGTGGATGAGCTTCGCCCAGGCCTACGCGGGCCCGGCGGGACCCGGGCGGGCGGCGTCGTGAGGCCGGTGCGCATCGCCAACTGCTCGGGCTTCTACGGCGACCGGCTCGCCGCCGCCCGCGAGATGGTCGACGGCGGCCCGATCGACGTCCTCACCGGCGACTACCTCGCCGAGCTCACGATGCTCATCCTGGCCAAGGCGCAGGCGAAGGACCCGGGCCTCGGCTACGCGCGCACGTTCCTCACCCAGGTCGAGGACGTGCTCGGCCCGTGCATCGAACGCGGCATCAAAATCGTGTCCAACGCAGGCGGGCTCAACCCGGCAGGCCTCGCGGCGGCGATCGGGGCGCTCGGGGCGCGCGTCGCCTTCGTCGAGGGTGACGACCTGCGCGGATCGCTCGGCGCCGTCACCCCGGCCGTCAGCGGCAAGCCGGTGTCGGCCAACGCCTACCTGGGCGGCTGGGGGATCGCGGCCGCGCTGGAGGCGGGCGCGGACGTCGTCGTCACGGGGCGGGTCACCGACGCGTCGCTCGTCGTCGGACCGGCCGCGTGGTGGCACGGCTGGGGGCCGACCGAGTGGGACGCGCTCGCGGGCGCGGTCGTGGCCGGGCACGTGATCGAGTGCGGGCCGCAGGCCACGGGCGGCAACTACGCGTTCCTCGACGAGATCACCGACCGGCGCTACCCGGGCTTCCCGATCGCCGAGGTCGCCGAGGACGGCTCGTCGGTGATCACCAAGCACCCGGGCACGGGTGGGCTCGTGTCGGTCGGCACCGTCACCGCGCAGCTCCTCTACGAGATCGCCGGGCCCGAGTACCTCGGCCCGGACGTCACCGCGCACTTCGACACCATCGCGCTGGCGCCCGACGGCGCGCACCGCGTCGCGATCACCGGGGTGCGGGGGAGCCCGCCGCCGGACACGCTGAAGGTGGCGCTCAACGACGTCGGCGGCTACCGCAACGCGATGACGCTCGTGCTCACCGGCCTGGACGTCGAGGCCAAGGCGGCGCGGGCCGAGGAGCTGCTGTTCGAGGTGCTCGGGGGCCGCGACCGGTTCGCCGACGTCGACGTGCGGCTCCTGCGGTTCGACCAGCCGGACGCGCCGACCAACGAGCAGGCCACGGCGCACCTGCGGATCACCGTCAAGGACCCCGACCCGCGGAAGGTGGGCCGGGCGTTCTCGAACGCGACCATGGAGCTGGCGCTCGGCGGCTACGCGGGCTTCCACACCACCACGCCGCCGACCGCCGAGTCCGCCTTCGGCGTCTACCGGCCCGCCGCCGTGCCGCGCACGGCCGTCACGCACGCGGTCGTCCTGCCGGGCGGCGAGCGCCGCGTGGTCCCCGACCCGCCGACCGCCGCGGATGCCATCGCCGCGGACGCCACCGCCGCAGCGGCCCCGTCCACGACGGCGTCGGCGACCCCCGCCGCGCCGGTCGCCGCTTCCCCGACCGCGGCTTCACCGACCGCGGCTTCACCGACCGTGCGGGCGCCGCTCGGGCGGGTCGCCGGGGCGCGGTCGGGCGACAAGGGCGGCGACGCCAACGTCGGGCTCTGGGCCCGCGACGACGCCGGGTACGCGTGGCTCGCCGCGTTCCTCACCGCCGACCGGGTGCGCGAGCTGCTCGGGCCCGAGGCCGCGGCGCTGCCGATCGACGTCCACCCGCTGTCCAACCTGCGGGCGGTCAACGTCGTCGTGCACGGCCTGCTCGGCGACGGCGTCGCGTCGTCGACCCGCCCGGACCCGCAGGCCAAGGGGCTGGGGGAGTACCTGCGCAGCCGGGTCGTCGACGTGCCGGAAGAGCTGCTGTGAGCGACCTGCCCGACGTTTCCGCGGGCGAGCTGGTGGCGCTCGTCGCGCGCGGCGAGGCGTCCTGCGTCGAGGTGGTGGGCGCCCACCTCGACCGGATCGACGCCCTCAACCCGAGGCTCAACGCGATCGTGGGCCTCCGCGACCGCGCCGAGGTGCTCGCCGAAGCCGCGGCCCGCGACCGATCCACCGAGCGGGGCCCGCTGCACGGCCTGCCGATCGCCGTGAAGGACCTGTCCGAGGTGGCGGGCCTGCCGTGGACGCGGGGGTCGACGATCTTCCGCGACCAGGTCGGCGCGGTGGACGAGCCCTTCGTCGCGCGGCTGCGTGCGGCGGGCGCAGTGGTCGTCGGCAAGACGAACGTCCCCGAGCTGGGCTTCGGCTCGCAGACCTTCAACGCGGTGTATGGCGCCACCCGCAACCCCTACGACCTCGGCCGCACCATCGGCGGCAGCAGCGGGGGCGCGGCCGCGGCGCTCGCGGCCCGCATGCTGCCGATCGCCGACGGCAGCGACTACATGGGTTCGCTGCGCAACCCGGCGGCGTTCGGCAACGTGCTGGGCTTCCGGCCCACCGCGGGCACGGTCGTGCCGCCCGGGCCGATCGCGCAGCTCGGCGAGGTGGGGCCGATGGGGCGCACGGTGGCCGACGTCGCCCGGCTGCTCGGCGTGATGGCCGGGCGGCCGCCTGCCGCGCTCGATGGTTCCGTGGCCGGTACCCGGGTCGCGTGGGTCGGCGACCTCGGCGGACGGCTGGCCACGGAGCCCGGCGTGCTGGAGCTGGGCCGCCGCGCCGCCGACGCGCTCGCCGGGCTCGGCTGCGCCGTCGAGGAGCACGTGCCCGCGTTCGACCTCGACGAGCTGTGGCACGCCTTCCTGGTGTGGCGCGGCCTGCACGCGCTGGAGCTCGCGCCGCTGCACGCCGACCCGGCCCTGCGGGCGCAGCTCAAGCCGGACGTCGTCTGGGAGGTCGAGCGCGGGCTGGCGTTCACCGCGCTCGACGTCAGCCGGGCCGCCGCCGTGCGGCAGCGCTGGACCGAAGCCGTCGGCGCGCTGTTCGCGCGGTTCGACGCCGTGCTCGCACCCAGCACGCAGGTGTTCCCGTTCGACGTGGCGACGCCGTGGCCCGAGGTCGTCGACGGCCGCCCGATGGACACCTACCACCGCTGGATGGAGACGGTGATGCCGTGGTCGATGGCGGGCACCCCGGTGCTCGGCATGCCCGCCGGGTTCGACCCGCGCGGTCTGCCGACGGGTGTGCAGCTCGTCGGTCCGGTGGGCGCCGACCACGCGGTCCTGCGCCTCGGCCGGGCCTACGAGGAGGCCACGCAGTGGGTGGCCCGGCAGCCGCCGTCGATCGTCAGCTGACGGCCACCGGGGTTCTCGGGTGGTTCGCGTGGCGGGCCAGCACGGTGAGCCCGACGATCGTCAGGACCAGGCCCGCGAAGCCCACCGCGCCGCCCGCGACACCCAGCCGAAGGTGCTCGCCGAGCAGGACGATCCCGACCGTGGATGCCGCGATCGGGTCGACGATCGTGCAGGTGGCCAGCGGCGCGCCGAGACCGCCGTCGCGGTAGGCGGCCTGGATCATGAGCATGCCGGTGACGGCGAAGAACCCGCAGGCGAGCAGCGGGATGAGGAGGTCGCCGTTGCCCGCGACGACCAGGCGGGCCATCGCCGACGCGAAGCCGAAGCACGCCGCCGACCCGACGGCGCGCACGACCGGTGCGGCCTTCGGCGGCAGCAACCGACTGATGGCGACGCACGCCAGCAGCACACCGAGGCAGATGCCGATGGCGATGACCAGCTCCGCCGGGGGTACGGCGGGCGGCGGCACGTGGTGGGGCGCCAGCGTGAGGACGGCGAGCAGGCCCGCCACCACGGCGGCCGCCGCGATCCACTCCGCGCGCAGCACCCGTCGGTCGTTGAACCACGCCCCCAGCGGGAGCGCCATGACCAGCGCGGACACCCCCAGCGGCTGCACCAGGGTGAGCGGCCCGAACTTGAGCGCGACGACGTGCAGGCTCGCGCCCGCGAGCGTGGACGTGACCGCCATCCACCACCGCGGCCGTCGCAGCAGGCTGAAGATCAGCGCCAGCCCGTGCATGTCGTGGCGCGACGCCTCGCGCTGCTGCAGCACCGCGGCGATGGCGTAACAGACGGCCGAAGACAAGGCGACGCCGATCGCGATCAGGTACTGCACCGCTCCACGGTACGGGGCGACCACGGCCGGGCGCACGCGCCCGGGTGAACACAGGAG